>NZ_JAEDXV010000011.1:0-150510 GCF_036877645.1 Terriglobus sp. ADX1 | reverse complement strand
GACCTGCATTCTCCTGTGCCCTCTGCCATGCGCCAAGAAAACCACAGGATGGTTTTTATGAAGCATTCCCATTGGGGACAAGAAAAGCAGGTCCTTCGGCTTCGCTCAGGATGACGAACTTCGTTCGTTTGAGCGTCGCTGGGTTTCCTTACGCGCAGCAAGCACCGTTACGCTTTGGTGGACACCAGAGCGAAGGGGCCGCCCTGCGGATCGGTGGCCTGCAGGATGCGTGAGCCACCGGGTACGTCCATCGCCGGCAGCGTGATCTTGCCGCCGCCTGCTTCGATTTTGGGTGCGGCTGCATCTACATCTTCCACCTGAAAGTAGTAAACCCAGCGCGGCTGGCCCATGCTGCCATCGGACGGAAGAGTCATCATGGCGCCGGTGTATTTGTCCGTGTCAATGCGGAAGGTCTGATAGATGCCCATTGCACCCATGTCCATGGCAAAGTCCTTCTCCCAGCCGTAGTGGCTAGAGTAGAAGTCCCATGCCTTTTCCCAGTCAGAGGTAACGAGCTCGTGCCAGCCGACATTGCCCACTGCATTCTGTGCCAGGCGTTCGGGAGCGTATTGCGTGGAGGGCTGAAACAGCATGTATTCCACGCCCTGCGGATCAGCCACCACAGCGAAACGGCCAATGTTGGGAATATCCTGCGGCGGGCGATGCACGGTGCCGCCGTCGCGCTTGACGGCTTCGGCTTCCGCATCGACATTTGGCGTGTAAATATGGGCCTTCCACACACTGGGGTGATCCATGCCGATGGACTGCCAGCTCATGATGCCGCCAACGTCCTTGCCGTTCTTGCCGACCAGGAGATATTTCATACCGGGCATACCGGCATCGCGCACGTCCCAGCCCACTACGTCGCCATAAAATTTTGCAGCGGCATCCACGTCGCCGCTGGCCGTCAATTCATACCAGACGAATCCTGCCTTGCCTGCCATTTTTCTGCTCCCTTATCTGACCGCATGTGTACGGTGTCCACATTCAATCACTGGAAGTGCGCTTTGTCCATGTGAATCGATGAAATTTCGATTTAGAATCGATTTATAGATGATGTCCAAAACGGAATCGAAGTCGCGACGAACCCCTGCAAAACGAGCAGCGAAAGGCACCACGCGCGACACATTTCGACATGGCGATCTTCGTCGTGCCTTATTAGATGCCGCTATCGAGATGGCACGGCAGGGTGGCCCGCAAGCGGTGGTTCTGCGTGAAGCGACGCGACAGGCAGGCGTGGTGCCAAATGCGGCGTACCGCCACTTTGCCAACCAAAACGATCTGCTGGCAGCGGTTCGTTCCGAGTGCATTGCGCGCTTGGCTATGGCGATTGAAGCGGAGATGAACAGCCTGCGTCCGGGCAAGGATCCGGCCAGCTATGCACGGCGCAGTCTGCGAGCCGTGGGCACGGGCTATCTGACGTTTGCACTCAGCGAGCCGGGACTTTTCAAAACAGCATTCAGTGTGCCCGCTCCCGTGTTTGAGACACCGAACCCCGCGAATGCTGGCGCTACCGGGTTGAATCCGTTTCAGTTGTTGAGCCTGGCTCTGGATCGCATGTTGGCTGCGGGAATTTTGAAAGCCAAAGACAGACCCGGCGCCGAGTTTCTGGCGTGGTCCACGGTGCACGGCATGGCGCTGCTGATGCTGGATGGCCCGCTACGCGGCATCGATGCAGCGACTGCGCAGATGTTTGCGAAACGGCTGCTGGATATGGTGGAACGCGGTCTGGGCGAAACAAAACAGTGAGAATGCGCGACAGTACCGATTTCCTTACGGAGAGGGCGAAGAATATTTCGCCTATCTGGTCATTCTGCGAACGCAACGCGCCCAACAAATCCCGGGCAGGATGCTCGAAAAGCATTAAACCGGCTGAGTTCGTACAATAGAGGAATCGTGACACTCGACTTTCTCGGCCAACACCAGCGCACACACATGTGCGGAGACCTGCGCGCAGCCGACGCAGGACAGAACGTCACCCTGATGGGGTGGATTAACCGGCGCCGCGACCACGGCGATCTGATCTTTCTTGACCTGCGCGATCGCAGCGGCATCACCCAGATCGTGGTCGACCGCTCGAATTCCGGCGCGGAGACGCTGGCCAAGGCCGAAGCCGCTCGCCCCGAGTTTGTGGTGGCTTCGCTGGGCACTGTCCGAGTCCGTGGCGAAGGGCTGACCAATCCGAATATGCCTACCGGCGATATTGAAGTGGTCTGCACGGAACTGCTGCTGCTGTCCGATGCGAAGACGCCGCCGTTCTCCCCCGCGGAAGACGTGATTGGCAATGAGGAACTGCGCCTGCAGTATCGCTACATTGACCTGCGTCGCCCGGAGATGCAGCACAACTTCCTGACGCGCCACAAGGTTGCGCAGGCCGTGCGTGCGCAGCTTTCCAGCGAAGGCTTCCTGGAAATTGAAACGCCGTTCATGACGCGTTCGACACCGGAAGGCGCACGAGACTATCTCGTTCCCTCGCGTGTGCATCCGGGCAACTTCTATGCGCTGCCGCAGTCGCCGCAGATTTTCAAGCAGATTCTAATGGTCGGCGGTTTTGACCGCTACTTCCAGATTGCTCGCTGCTTCCGCGATGAAGACCTTCGCGCCGACCGTCAGCCGGAGTTCACGCAGATTGATCTTGAGGTGAGCTTCCCCACGCAGGAGACAATCTTCGGCGTGGCAGAGCGCTTCCTTGTTGCCGCGTTTGAGGCTGCAGGCGAGAAGATCAACACGCCGTTTCTGCGCATGACGTACGACGAGGCCATCAGCAAGTACGGCATCGACAAGCCGGACATGCGCCTGCCGCACATGGCAGACCTGTCTACAGTGCTGATAGACGATCTGCGCACGACGCTGAAGATTGAGCATGGCCTGCCCGTCTATGGCTTTGTGATTCCGAAGGTGGGCGAACTGAGCAGCACGGCTCGCAAGGCGCTGCTGAGCGAGATTCGTTCGTTCTTTGGCGACAGCGGCCTGGATGCGCTGGACCTTGTGCGTCTGCGTACGGCGGAACAGTTTGTGCCGCTGGCAGAAGAGATTGGTTCGCATCTGAACGCGACCACCATTGCTTTCAACGGCGAAAGCTTCACAACGGACGACCTTGCGGTTGTGGTCACACCGAAGCTGGGTACGCCGGAGATGTGGAACTTCGATCGCCAGTGGATTCCGAAGCGCGTGGGTGGATTGCGCCTTGAACTGGCGAAGAAGTATGCCGACAAGCACAAGCTGTTTGAGAAGAAGGGCACGCCGGACGACTATCGCTTCCTGTGGGTGACCGACTTCCCGATGTACGAGTTTAATGAGGAGAAGAAGACGTGGGATGCAGCGCATCATCCGTTTACGGCTCCGCATGAAGACGACATCAAGAGCGGCGCTCTCTTCAACGACAAGGGCGTTGTCCGCGCATTGGCGTATGACGTGGTGCTGAATGGACTGGAGCTTGGCTCAGGTTCAATCCGTATCCATCGCAAGGATGTGCAGGCGGAGATCTTCCGTTCGCTCGGCATGTCAGAAGAAGAGGCAAAGGAACGCTTCGGCTTCTTCCTGGAAGCGCTGGAGTACGGCACACCTCCGCACGGCGGCATCGCCCTCGGTCTCGACCGCATTGTGATGCTCCTGGCAGGCGCGTCTTCGCTGCGCGAAGTGATCGCATTCCCTAAGACAGCAAAGGCAGTCGACCTGATGGTAGACGCACCAAGTGCGCCAACGGAACAGCAGATGCGCGAGTTACATCTGCGGACTGCCGTTCGTAGTTAGTTCGGATACCTAACGACACGGGCCGCTGCCCCTGCAGCGGCCTTCGTCATTGCGTGAAGAGTATGGGCAATCTTTAGTGTGCGTGGCGGGCTGCTCGTAGCCGTCGCTGCTCTTCACAGGTGCAGATTCCGAGTGCGGCCCATAACGGGCAGAAGCGGAACGCCGCGGTTAAGAGTGGGACAAAACCCAAAAGCGCGAGCCAGCGCCAGTTGCCTGTGAGCAGAGTTGCCAGGCTGAACAGCGCCATTCCAATCAGAAAGCGCACGAACATATCGAGCGCACCGACGTTTACGTCGTCCATGACACTCACCTCCGCTGTGCTGGGCAATTTCCAGCCAGCGGCGTCACAGTACGCCTGTGTGCAGATTCTTGTCCAGCAGGATTTTTCGCCCGAACTTCAGCCTTTGATCCACGCCGTCAGCACGTGCCACCAACCCCAGTTCTGGGCAAAGTTGGCGCAGACGCAGACAATGGTATTTGCCGTGAACGCGACGGGATACGCAGCGTAAAGTTTGCCTTTGCGCTTGTCATCCACCATCAGCAACAGCAGAACGAAGCTCATAAGGCCAACCATCAGGTTCACGTTAAAGCGAAAGCTGAAACGCAGAAACGGCAGGATCGGCGCAGCCCGAACAAGTGCCGGCGGCATCAGGAGAACCACCGTGGACACGATGTATCGCGCATGCAACTGCGTATTGCGCGCGTACCAGACGCTGAGGCCCACAAACAGCGGAAACAGGATGAGCGAAGAGACATCCAGAAACGCCAGATGGTTCACGATGAACGGCGGAAGCTGCGTGTAACGGAACATGCCGCGAATCATGAAAAACGCGCAGACCACGATGCCTGGAACCAGCAGGTACACAGCCCATCGGCCCAGCGTGCGATGCAGCCGGATGCGGTTTTGCTGGTAAAGAATAGGTTGCACGATGAGCGTTAGAATCCACCCGCCCATGAGCGCGCCGTGGACGTGGTGCAGCAGCGGCTGCGTTCTGATCTGCGCAAAATAGCTCTGGCCGAAGCCGACCCAGGTGAGCACAATGCACAGCAGGAACCACCACTGCGCATGGGGATAGAGCACGCCAGGACGCTTGCTCTCGCCACCAGTAAACCAGGAAAGCGCGGATGTCGCCATGAGAGCGACCTCTTCCTGAAGCAGAAATTGAGAGACGAATGGAAGTATTCTGCGCCGCCATGCCGCGGATCGCAAGCGCAAATTACATGGTTGCTGCAAACTCGCGCGACGCCACCAGCAGCGAATGAGCCACGCGATTACGGCCGTGCATCTTCGCTTTGTACAGCGCCGCATCGGCTGCCATCAGCAGGCTTTCCGGCATCTTCATGCGGCCTCCATCGCGAGACAGCGCCGTAGCCACCCCAATGCTGACTGTGACACGTCGATCGCCTTCTTCATTGGCAGCGTGAGTTATATCCAGCTCTTCGATGGCGGCACACACAAGTTCTGCGACATGAAGAGCGCCCTGCAGGTCGGTTCCCGGCAGGATGATGGCAAGCTCCTCACCACCGTAGCGCGCCACCATGTCGCCGGGGCGCTTCGTAACCGAACGCACCGCATGCGCCACCGCGCGAAGGCAGTCATCACCAGCAACGTGGCCATACTCGTCGTTGAAGCCCTTGAAATGATCTACATCCAACAGCAGCAGCGAAGCCTGCGTTCCCTCGCGGAGAACGCGCCGCCATTCACGATCCAGAGCCTCGTCAAAGGCACGGCGATTGGGCAACTCTGTCAGGCTGTCGGTCATAGCAAGGCGCTGCAGTTGCAATTCCATCCGTTTTCGCTCCGCAATATCGCGGAAGATAACCAGAAACTCCAGCGGCTTCCCTTCTGCGTCGCGCAAAACACTACCGCGCATCTCCAGCCACACCCACTCGCCCTGTCGGTTGCGCACGCGCATCTCCGTGGCCTGGCTTTCATCACCCTGCAGGCGACGTTCACCCGCTGCCAGTGCGGCTGGAAGATCTTCCGGATGAATAATTTCCGCCGCACTGCGACCGGCAATCTCTTCCGGCGCAAACCCAAGAATGGTTCGTGACGCGGGTGAGACATAACGGGTGCGGTAATCCAAACCGATACGGCAGACCAGGTCTGCGCTGTGTTCGGCGAAGGCTAGGAAATCAATCGTGGAGGAAGGTTCCATTGTTGTGACTCGGAAGGCAGTGTAGGAAACACTTTCGAGGGAACGCCATCCCACGTCGGTATGCGCGAATACCCCGTACGCACTACCGCTTCGGCTGGATAAAATAAAGCTGTTATGCCGTTGTTCCCGATCAAAACCTGCGTCGTATGCGGAGAAGAGTTCGAACTGAAGCCGGACAAGCCCGGCTTTGCCAACCGCTGTCCTGAGTGCACCGAAGAAGAGATGGAAGCACAGAAGGAAAAAATGGATGCTGACCAGCGCAAAGAGAAATCCGAAATGGATGCTGCGCGGCGCGAAACCATCCGCAACATGCTTTATCGCAAAGAGAGCTGACGCACTGCGTGGGCGATACTGCGCACCTAAGCGCGCAGCATCAGAAGTGTGGCCATGGAGAGAAACAGCAGCAGAAGCGCTGTCGCGGCAGCGTGATAGAAATAACCCTTCATGCCACGTGTGACCGCAGGCCGTCCTGCGCGGACTACATCACCTGCAGAAGTTCGCGCAGATGCAGGGCGTTTGGCGTCGCATGGCCGAGTGCCGTGTTATCAAAAACAATCCACGCCGGTGTTTCAGGCTGTTGTCGCACACGTTCTGCAAGGTTCTGCAGGAACTCTTCGCTGTATTCCGAGTAGTACGTGCGTGGCGATCCGTGCAATCGCCAATAACGCAGATGTGCGCTGCCCCCAGGTTCTGCGGCACGCGGCGAGCCTTTCGCCGGATCCGCAGCTGCGCGGGCAATGTCGAACTCGCGCAACAGGCGATCAGCACAGCCATCGAACCAGCTTGCATGACGTGGTTCGCACACGGTATCGCCTGTGTGCAGTTCACGAAGCACTCCGAAGAAGTCGCGTACAGTACCTTCCTCAAACGCCAGCTTCGGTGGCAGTTGCACCAGCACAGGGCCAAGCTTTTCTCCCAGGCCGCTAATCTGTTCAAAGAACGGCAGCAACAGCGCACCTGCGTTTACCAGTTTTGCTTCATGCGTAATGCTCTTTGGCATCTTCACAGCAAAACGAAAATCCTGCGGCACACTGCGCGCCCAGCGCTCCCACGTGGTGCGTCGATGCGGACGGTAAAAGCTGCTGTTCACTTCAACAAACGGCAGCCTCGAGGCATAACGCTCCAGGTGCGAGCCATCTTCTGCAAACATGCCAGCGCTCTGCTTTGGCAGACTCCATCCCGCGGTTCCGATCCGAATACTCACTCTTGCTATGGATGCGCAAGTTGTCGGTTGAAGAAGTCTGCCATGTAAGTCCATGCCTCACGTGTTTCTGGCAACGATGCGTTGTTCCAGAAACAGTGCGGTAGAGCTTCAAACACAATTAATCGACCATCGCTGCCTGCACGAAGATACGCACGATGCAGCATGGTGGTGCTGCTAAGAAGTAGATCGCGCTCGCTGGTAAGAAACAACGCGGGCGGCATGCCATGCAGGTCTGCATACAACGGAGATAGCACGGGATCGCGCGGGTCTGTGGAACCGACATACGCATTGTCGAGCTTCCCGGTGGCCACGGGCACATAACCGCGTAGACCATCGGTGTTGTAGAGCGAGCGCGAATCGCCACCATCATCCATTGCAGCAGGCACAGAGAAAGGGCCAAGTGCCGCAGGCATAGGCAATTTCAACTGCTTGATGCGCACTGCTGCCTGCATGGTCAGTCCCGCGCCTGCGCTGCTTCCGAAGATGGCAATGTGTTGCGGCCGATACTTCTTCAGCAATTCGCGATAGACATCAACGACGTCATCCACACCAGCAGGAAACGGATGTTCCGGCGCCATGCGATACAGCACGCTGACGACACGGCTTCCCGTCATGGCAGCAACAGGAATGGATTCCGAGTACGAACCCGAGTCCGCATTGAATCCGCCGCCATGCAGGCAGATGAGCACACGGTCCGGATGCTTCATATCCTTGGGCAAAACTTCGCGCACCGGCACGTTGGCAACGGTGCTGTCGTGAACCGTGACGTCGAACATCTTCAGCAGAATGTCGCGGTGTTGCGCCTGCGATTTATCCAGCATGGCGCGGCGTTGTTCCAGTGTTTGCGGCACCTCCGCATCGCCTGCGGGACGACTGAGCCAGGCCTTCGCTTCCGGGCTAAGTCCTTTGGGCAGAGGCACCACGCGCTGCATGCGTACGGTTCCGTCGGCCTCTGTAACCGCATGATTCGTCTGAATGTTTGCCGCAGGATTTTCCTGCGCACACATACTGCCGCATACAAACGCACTCATCAGAACCGCAAGCAACACACGTGACATCGCCAATTCCCCCGTCCCAAACTACTTCAGACATGCTGTTACCAGCTACGGGAATTTTGCGACTCCTCTACACTGGAAGACAGGAGTCCCATGCCGCTGCGCCGCAGTTGTGTTCAATGCGAGACCAAAGGCCCGCACTGTTTCTGTTCGCTGGACCGTGTCGCCCTGGAAAAGCTGAATGGCCTGGGCCACTTCCTGCAGTTAGGCGCGCATGAACCTGTGCTGCGCGAAGGCTACGCGCCGGAGCAGGTCTACGTAGTCTGTCGCGGCACCATCAAGCTCACAACCTCATCTTCTGACGGCCGGTTGCTACTGCTGCGCATCGTTGGCCCCGGCGACGTTCTTGGCTTGGCCGCTGCATTGAAACGCAGCCGTTACGAAGCCACCGCGGAAACGCTGGAATCCTGCCAGGTCAAGGCGATTCCGCGCACACAATTCCTGCTGTTCATGGAAGAGTTTCAGGCGGTAAGTCGCAACTCCGTGATGGCCATAGCACGCGAATATGACTCTGCCGTGTTGAGCGCGCGTCGACTTGCGCTTTCCAGTTCTGCATCCGCAAAACTCGCCAGCGTTCTGGTGGAGTGGGGCGGTCTTGTACTCGCTGGCGAACATGACCATCACACCGGTCGATTCCCCAACGCCGTCCGATTCCACATGCCACTCACACATGAAGAACTGGGCCACATGGCTGGCATCTCGCGTGAAACTGTTACCCGCGTTCTATCCTCCTTCCGTAAAGAAGGTCTGTTGCAGATGGATGGAAACACGCTGCACCTGAAGGACATGGAACAGTTGCGCAACTGCGCTGAGTAACTGATAAAAAAGGCGGCCTGCCAGGAGAAGTCAGCAGGCCGCGGCAGAAGTGCTATATGTGAACCGGAGCGCGACGCTCGCGGTGCGGGAAATCAAGCGACTCATAGTCATACGCTTCACGCGTAACGACCGGCGTTACGGGGAAGTTTTCTGTAACGGGCGGTGACTGTGTCTGCCACTCCAGTCCGTACGCATGCCAGGGGTTGTCGCCCGCAACGGCGCCAAACTTCAGCGACCACACGAGATAGATCATGCTGAGAAAGAAGCCCGCGCCCATCACCGTTGCGCCTGCCGTGGACATCACATTCAACACTTGGTATTCCGGCGGATACGCTGCATAACGACGCGGCATTCCCAGGAAGCCAAGAATGAATTGCGGCCCAAAGGTGACAAAGAATCCCATGAAGATCATCACCGCAGCAACCTTTGCAGGGCCTTCGGGATACATGCGTCCAAACATCTTGGGCCACCAGAAATGAATGCCGCCCAGGAATGCCATCAGCACAAAACCCACCATCACAAAGTGGAAATGCGCCACGATGAAGTACGTCTCCGTCAGGTGCACATCCATGCCCAGTGAGCCAAGAAACACGCCGGTACATCCGCCCACCACAAACAAACCAAGGCAGCACATCGCATAGATCATCGGCGCGCGAAACGTGATCGATCCCTTGTACAGCGTGAACGACCAGTTGAACACCTTGATGGCCGAAGGCACCGCCACCAACATGGTTAACAAACTGAACACCAACGCGGAGTATTGCGATACGCCCATGATGTACATGTGGTGTTCCCACACAAAGAACGAGAACAACGAAATGGCGATCGAAGAAAACGCCACAGCCGAATAACCAAAGACGCGCTTGCGACTAAAGCACGCAATGATCTCGCTGATGCAAGCCATACCGGGCAACAGCATGATGTATACCGCAGGATGCGAGTAGAACCAGAACAGATGCTGAAACAACAGCGGATCACCGCCCTTGGCCGGATCGAAGAAGCCAAAGTTGAAGATGCGTTCTACAGCCACCAGCACAATGGCAATGGACACCACCGGCGTTCCCAGAATCATGATGACGCTTGCCGCATACATGCTCCAGATAAATAGCGGCAAGCGAAACCATGTAAGTCCGGGGGCACGCATGCGATGAATCGTTGCAACAAAATTCAAGCCCGTGAAGATAGACGAGAAGCCAGCAACAAACGCCGCGAGTCCAGCAGACACGACATTCGTATTCACATAACGCGTACTAAGTGGAGTCGTAAACGTCCAGCCCGTATCCACACCACCTGCGCTGATGGTGTAAAGCAACAGGCAAGCTGCAACGCAATAGAGATAGAACGAAAGCAGGTTGATCTTTGGAAACGCAAGATCCTTCGCGCCAATCATCAGCGGCACCAGGAAGTTACCAAGAATTGCAGGCACCGCCGGAATCAGCACAAAGAACACCATCGCAACGCCGTGCATGGTGAACATCTTGTTATAGGTGTCGTAGCTCATCAGGTCTGCTTCGGGCGTGAGTAACTCCATGCGGATGACCATGGCCAGGATGCCGCCCACCGCAAAGAAGATCGTCACGGCAACCATGTACATCAACGCAATGCGTTTATGGTCGCTGGTCAGCAGCCAGCTCTTTACCCCATGCCCGTTGTTTAGATAATTGCGTTCGTTATAACGGGGCGTCTCCAGATTCGGTAAAACAGGTGCAACAGCGCTCATCGGCATTCTCCTGCCGCATCGCATAAGGATGTGGCCAGCACCGCCAATACAATCAGCGGCGGGCAATTGGAGCTGGTGCCATAGCCTGCACACTTACCGGTGCATGGCCGGTTGGAGTTGAGGCAGATCTTCGTCGCGGGAATACGCATGGGCAGAACCTCTAACGCGTATCCTCATCCCAATCGCAAAACGAATCTGTGACGGCCATCACACGGTTTGTCAGGCTTGTGTAACGAGAAACACGAAGCCTACCGTCGCCAGAATTCACATCCCTCACTAAGTTCGTGCGCTAGCATTTCCTTACTGTTGTTATTTATGTACGCTCCCCGTCTGGTTACGTACGTTTTGCCCGGAGAGAACCATGTCCCCCTATTTCCCTCGCCTTGTTTTTTTTATTGCGCTTGTTCTGGTTAGCCATCCGCAAGCGCTATCCGCGCAGACCGCCACGACCACGAACCTGAGCCTCTTATCGGGCGGCGCGCCTGTTACAACGGTCACGGCCGGCACCATGGTCACCATGAGCGCGACCGTCACAGGTGGTACTTCTCCCATCACGACGGGCACCATCTACTTCTGCGACAGCGTCGTCAAGAACTGCATGATCATGCCCACCGCAACCGCGCAGGTGGTCAACGGCTCAGCTATCTTCAAAACCGTCCTGGCCACCGGCTCGTATAGCTTCACCGCCATGTACGTGCCCGCTGCGGGCTTCGGCGCCAGCACATCCTCAGCGGTCACGCTAACCGTACCCGCCTCTGCTGCGCCCACACTCAGCCAGTCAATGACTGCTTCCTATAGCGGCGGCCGCTATGACTTCGATGCATCGCTATCGGCGTAGACATTCGCCGCTCCAACTGGCACCATAACCGTCACGGATGTAACGGCTGGAACACAGCTCGGCTCTTTCCCCATCCCGAAGGGATCGGTGGCTCCAAATAGCCTCACGCTGGCCTCTCACATCTCGGGTGATAGTCGGGGAGCCTGCACAGCCGTAACGGGAGATTTCAATGGAGACGGACACCCCGATATCGCCATAGGCTCCGGCTGCAAATCGGCAGATGGGTTGAATTCCCCAACAGCATTGCAAATTTTGCTCGGCAATGGCGACGGCACCTTCACCGCTGGCCCTACCGTTCCCGCCGCGATGACAAACACCAACGTCATTGCCCTTACCGTCGGCGATTTTAATAACGATGGCACGCTCGACCTTATCGCAGCCGACAATCAGGCTTCCGGCGGCACTACCAACACCCCCCATCTGTATCTGCTTGCGAATGACGGTGCTGCGCATTTCACAGCAACGCAGATTGGCCAGGGTTGTACGGCATCAGCACTGGTGACCTCCGATCTAAACCGCGACGGAAACTTGGACTTCGTCGCCAGTTGCAGTGCCATGGTGAACAACCAGGCCATGTTGAATGTCTTTCTCAGTAATGGCGCCGGAGGATTTACTCAAACCAACACAGGTCTCACCCCCACCCAGTCCGGATTTATGGGGCCAGACAATCCTCAAACCAGCTTCGCCATCGCAGATTTCAATAACGATGGCTACCCTGACGTTGTATCCGTCTCCTATCCCAATGTCGTCGTTTCGCTCAACACGGGTACCGGCAAGAACTTCACTCAGATTGCATCCGAGCCGATCGAGGTCCCTGATGCCCTCATCGCAGGTGACTTCAACGGAGACGGCAATCCAGACTTCATGATCCTCAGTGCTTTACAGGGGCACGCTTATTCCAACGGGATGAACATCTATCCCTTTTACGGAGATGGCAATGGAGGGTTCAGCGCTGGAACAATGGTAGCTACCTCGGGTTATTGGCCCGGCCTCACGGGAAACTCTATCTCCATCGCAGATCTCAATCACGACGGAGTTCCAGATACAGCGTCCTCCATCGAAAGCCCATATCCCGATGGCATCTACATAAACTTCGGCAGCGTGCCACTTGCCAGGTTTACGTCGTCTGGCACAGTCAATAGCCTCTCGTCCGCCATCGCCGACTTCAACGGGGATGGCATCCTGGACATCGCCGTGGCCAACAGCTCTACCGACGGAGCCGACATCTATACGCTGACCGACGATGCAAGTGCCTCAGTTGAATCCCAGCTCTATGTCCTGGGTACGGGAACACATGACATCGCAGTCGCCTACAGCGGCGATGCCATCTATCCAGCAGTCACCAACCACGTCAGCGTGATCGCTGGCACTGTCCCCACCAGCTTGAGCTTGACCGCATCTTCCAACCCCGAATTTGTCGGGAACCCGGTCACGATTACCGCATCGTTGATGCCCTACAACGTAACCGTTGGTTCAAACACGTTCACGACGAACGGCCAGACCGTCACCTTCACCAGCGGTGGCACAACGCTGGGCAGAGGCACATTGGCCCATGGCATCGCCACACTGAACCTACCAAACCTGCCCCTCGGTTCTACGACCATCACCGGCAGCTACGCAGGTGACAGCACCTTTGCGCCCATCCCTGCGAGTGTACTCACCGTCGTCATAAAGGCCCCCACCGCCCCCACAACTAATCCCACCTCCCTTAACTTCGGTGCGTTGAATTTAGACACTTCGTACTCTCTTCCCGTAACCCTCACCAATACTGCCACCGGCCCACTCTCCATTGGATCAATCGTGGCCACCGGCAGCGGCTTCACTCAGACCAACAACTGCGGAGCAACCCTTGCGGCCTCAGCGTCCTGCACGATATCGGTCACCTTTGCGCCCACCGATCCCGGAGCAGTTACCGGCGCTCTTACCATCAACACGAATGCGGCAACACCTACAACCACTGTCACCCTCAGTGGTCAAGGTCGCATCAATGTAACACCGCAGTTGACTGCGTCACCGACTTCGACATCCATCGGGAATCAGGTAACTCTCACGGCGATGGTCCCGACCACGACCCACGGCATCAGCACAAACGGGATGTCTATTACCTTCTACAACAACACCGGTGTCACCAGTTCTCTCGGTACAGCCACACTTACAAACGGCATTGCAACAATCAACGTCACAAACCTACCGGCTGGATCAAATCGAATCTATGCCCAGTTTAATGGTGACGCGAATAACTTCGGCACAACTGATTCGAATGCAGTAACCGTCACCATAACGAACATCAGTGCGCCCTCAACCAATCCGAGTTCCATCAACTTTGGCTCGATTGGCATAGGCAGTTCCGTTGCGCAAACGGTAACACTCACCAACGCCGACACAGTCAGTCCCCTCGCCATTGCATCGGTACAAGTCAGCAACAGCTTCTCACTGACCAATCATTGCGGCGCAACCCTCGCACCCTTGGCATCCTGTACAGCGACAGTCACCTTTGCCCCCACCGCAGCAGCCTCGGTAACCGGCACGCTCACCTTCAACACGAATGCGAACACACCCACGCGCACAGTCGCCCTCAGCGGTACAGGTATTGTTCCAACGTTGCAACTGACGGCATCTCCCGCGTCCGTGCCTGTCGGAGCGCCACTCACACTCACCGCCACGTTGGCTCCCTACAGTGTTGGCAGCCTCTCCACCAACGGCAAGACCGTCAGCTTTAGCAGTGGCTCCACGCAGCTTGGCACCGGCACACTGAACAACGGAGTCGCAACACTCAGCGTCACCAGCCTGCCACTTGGATCAGACCCCGTCACCGCCACCTTCACAGGCGACGCAGACTTCGCTTCTGTCACCTCAAGCCCCACGATCATCACCATCACCGCGCCCCCCGCACCTACGGTCAGCCCGACCTCCTTCAACTTCGGTGCGATTCACCAGGGCTTCTCAACCACGCAAACCGTAAGCCTCACCAACACCTCCACAGGCCCGCTCACCATTGCGTCCATCGTGGCCACCGGCAGCGGCTTCACGCAGACGAATAACTGTGGCAGCACACTCACCGCCGCAGCATCCTGCACGGTGACGCTCACCTTTGCACCCACGGCTGCAGGCACAGCAACTGGCTCGCTCGCCATCACCACCAACGCAAGCGCTCCCATAACAACGGTTGCGCTTAGCGGATCGGGTATTGCGCCCGTGCTCTATCTCACAGCCTCGCCCACTTCCACATCCATCGGAACGCAGGTAGCACTTACTGCAACACTCACGCCTTACATCAACGGCAACCTCACCACCAATGGCAGAACCGTCGCCTTCACCAGCGGTTCCACCACGCTCGGCACGGCCACACTGAATAACGGCACCGCACTGCTGAACCTGACGAATCTGCCAATTGGATCAAACTCCATCGTGGCCACGTTCACGGGCGATGCCAACTTCCCCACGGCAACTTCAAGCCCGGTAGTCATTACCATCACGGGACCAACCGCCCCAACAGTAACTCCATCCTCCATCAACTTTGGCGAGGTGGTTCTCGGTAGTTCGGTATCGCAGAAAGTAACCCTCACCAACACGGCTGCAACGCCACTCACCATCACTGCCGTACAGGCCAGCGGTGGCTTCACGCAGACCAATACCTGCGGCAATCTGGCAGTCTCAGCTTCTTGCACGGCAACCGTAACGTTTGCACCAACAACCGCAGACGCAGCCACCGGCACACTCACCTTCACCACCACTGCGGTCACGTCCACCACAACCGTCACTCTCAGTGGCTCAGGCGTCGCTGCGGTATCGCCAGGCGCAGGTGGCGGCAGCTTCGGCACCATCAAGGCCGGCACCAACGCCACTCTCCCAATCTCATTCACCACCGCACCCGGAGTCTCCGGTACGCTCACCACAACCTGCACCATCAAGATGACGAATGGTGGCACCGCCTCGAACCCACCAACCTGCTCAGCTTCTCCCGGAACATTTAATGTCACCGGAGGCAGCACGGTAACCACCACACTCACCATCACAACTACTGGTTCCAGTGCTGCCCTGAACATGCCTGCAACCGGCGTTGTTCTTGCAGGAGGACTTCTCGGCCTACTCGCCTTCTTCCGCCGCAGACCAGCAATCGCATCGCTGGTGCTACTGCTCAGCTTCACCGCAATGACCATGATCAGCGGCTGCGCGGGTGGTGGCGGCAGTAGCAGTGGCGGCGGTTCGTCTTCCCCCGGAGGCGGTGGAACCACACCGACGCCCTCAACCACAGCAGGCGCTTACACCGTGACAGTCACAGCCACCATCGGCACGCAGACCTCTTCACTCAATCTGCCACTCACAATTCAGTAACGACACGCCACTCCAACCATTGGCCCTGCGACATCGCACTCGCAGGGCCAATTCATTTCGCCTCAACTTGCGTCGTTATCGCACAAATGAAAAACGCATTCCCGGCGGAACGCTAAAGTGGAACAAGCCGTTACGGAGCCGACTGCGCATGTCATTGCACCACACCGCACGCCTCATCGCACTGGCAACCCTGCTCGCAGTGCCGTGCGTCGCACAAAGCACGCAAGCCACGCAGAACCAATACCAGCGTGAAGCGGTCGATGCCGACGTCACACTCCACAACGTCCGCTTCGGCACTGGCGAAACACTCGATGCACTTCGACTTCACTACAAGACCTTAGGCAAGCCGCATCGCAACGCCGCCGGAAAAATCGACAACGCCATCCTCATCCTCCACGGCACCGGCGACCGCAGCGACAGCATGCTCACCAGCGTCTTTGCCGAACCCCTCTTCGGTCCCGGCGATCCACTCGACATCACCCGCTACTACGTCGTCTTGCCGGACGACATCGGCCACGGCCAGTCCAGCAAACCCTCTGACGGCCTGCACGCCCGCTTCCCGCATTACGACTACGACGACATGGTGCAGACCCAGCACACCATGCTGACCCAACACCTTGGCATCGACCATCTGCGCCTCATCCTCGGCGTCTCCATGGGAGGCATGCAGACCTTCGTCTGGGGCGAAACCTATCCCGGCTTCGCAGACGCACTCATGCCACTCACCTGTTTGCCTGTACCCATCGCCGGTCGCAACCGCATGATGCGCTACGCCGCCATGCAGGCTATACGAACCGATCCCGCATACAACAACGGCGAATACAAAACCCAACCACCCAGCATTCACGCGGCCAACACCATCCTGCTCGTCACCGGCACCAGCCCACTCGTTCTGCAAGGCATCGCACCCACACGCCAGCAGGCCGAAGCCTACGTCGACAAAACCGTAGCCCAGCGCGACGCCACCACCGACGCGAACAACTTCCTCTACTACATCGATAGCTCGCGCAACTACGACGCCTCACAACACCTCGACCGCATCACAGTTCCCATCACCTGGGTCAACACCGCCGACGACTTCATCAACCCACCCGAACTCCGCATCGCCGAGCACTACGCCCCGCAACTCAAGCAAGGCAAATTCGTACTCCTACCCATCTCTGCAGAAACCCGAGGCCACGGCACCAACATGCTCGCCGCCATCTGGCGTCCATACCTCGCCGACCTCATGCGCCGCTCCCAGCCCACGCACTAATACGACACGCGCAACCTCTTTTCACGCGCCGCGTCTACACTCACTAACTATGTGCGGAATTGTTGGTTACATCGGCCCCAAAGACGTCGTCCCCCTCATCGTGGAAGGTCTGCGCCGCCTCGAATACCGCGGATACGACTCCGCCGGAATCGCCGTCGCTGGCATCGCTGACAACCCAACGCTCCTCGACGTCCGCCGAGCCCCCGGCAAGCTCTCCAATCTCGAAGCCGTACTCAAAGACAAGCCGCTACACGGCACCTACGGCATCGGCCACACCCGCTGGGCCACGCACGGCCGTCCCACCGAAGAGAACGCGCACCCCCACCGCGACGGCACCGGCACGCTCGTCGTTGTACACAACGGCATCGTCGAAAACTACCTCTCCCTGAAGCACGAACTCATCGGACGCGGTCACCGCTTCGTCAGCGAAACCGACACCGAAATCATCGCGCACCTCATCGAAGACGAACTCAACCAGGCCGCGCTCACCGTCCCCGCCCCGCGACTCATCGAAGCCAACTCCGCCGAAGCCATCGTCAACGCGCCCGCCTCCCCCATCGCGCTCGAAGAAGCAGTCCGCCGCGCCGTCAAGCGACTCACCGGAGCATTCGCCATCGGCGTCCTCAGCGCGCGCGAGCCGGACAAGCTCGTGGCCGCACGCAGCGGACCGCCCGCCGTCATCGGCATCGGCGACGGCGAATACTTCCTCGCCTCCGACGTCCCCGGCATCCTCCACCACACCCGCGACATCGTCTTCCTCAACGACGGCGAAGTCGCCATCCTCACCAAGTCCGGCGTCACCTTCACCGACTTCGAAGGCACCCCGCACGCACGCCACCCGCAGCGCATCACCTGGGACCCCATCCAGGCAGAAAAGGCCGGCTACAAGCACTTCATGCTCAAGGAAATCAATGAGCAGCCACGAGCCGTCCGCGACACCACACTCGGCCGCGTCTCGCTCGACAGCGGACAGGTCTACCTCCCCGACCTCCAGATCTCCCCGGAACAAATCAAAGCCGCCACCAGCCTCACCATCGCCGCATGCGGCACCAGTTGGCACGCAGGCCTCGCTGGCAAGTTCATGATCGAGCGCCTCGCCCGCCTCCCCGTCGACGTCGACTACGCCAGCGAGTACCGCTACCGCGACCCCATCCCCGGCTCACTCGGCCTGCTCATCACCCAAAGCGGAGAAACCGCCGACACCATCGCCGCGCAGCTGGAAATGGTCAGCAAAGGCACACCCACGCTCGCCATCTGCAACGTCGTCGGCTCCGCCATCACCCGCAAAGCATCCGGAGTCATCACCACCAACGCAGGCCCGGAAATCGGCGTCGCATCCACCAAGGCCTTCACCGCCCAACTCACCGCCCTCTTCACCCTCGCGCTTTACTTAGGTCAGCAACGCGGACACGTCACCTCCGACCAGTCAAAACACTATGTCGACGAGTTAGCAAAAGTCCCTGCCAAGTTAGAAGAAATCCTGCGCTCCGTCGACGACCAATGCTGCGACTTAGCCAAACACTTCTCCACCGCGCGCGACTTCCTCTTCCTCGGCCGAGGCATCCACTACCCCATCGCCCTCGAAGGCGCGCTCAAGCTCAAAGAAATTAGTTACATCCACGCCGAAGGCTACCCCGCAGGCGAAATGAAGCACGGCCCCAACGCCCTCATCGACGAAACGCTCCCCGTCGTCTGCATCGCCACCAAGGACCCCGCAGACCCCACCAGCGTCCTCAAGTACGAAAAGACCCTCAGCAACATCCAGGAAGTAACCGCCCGCAGCGGCCGCGTCATCGCCATCGCCACAGCACCCTACCAACACAACGAGGATGCGAGTGACATGGTCATTCTGAGCGATGCGAAGCATGACCTGAGCGGAGCGAATGGGAATCCCGACAATGCAAAACCTGCCAATGCAGCCCCGCACCTTTCAGCCACGGAAGGAAAAGCCAGAGCAGCACAAGAGCAACAGGAACACGAACACCTCAAGAGCCTGGTGGAACACGTCATCACCATCCCAGCCGCCCCGGAACTACTCCTACCCATCCTCGAAGTAGTGCCCCTACAACTACTCGCCTACCACATAGCAGTACGCCGAGGCTGCGACGTAGACCAACCAAGAAACCTGGCAAAGAGCGTCACAGTGGAGTGATTTGAATGTATTCTCCTTGCGATGAGAATCAGCGGTTTCCGTATTCGCAACTACAAAAGCTTTAGCGACACCGGTGAGGTGGCTTTAGCCCCCGGAATGAACATCGTCACAGGGCAGAATAATGCAGGAAAAACAGCTCTGCTCCAGGCACTAGAGCTTAGGAATTCCTACAAAGAGCACCTAAGCGAACTTACGCTTCCCGCGAAGAACCAAGCTCATTACCAACGGGAATCCAGCACCGATTTCAAGATCACAGTAAATGGTAAGGATCTTGGGATATTTACTGACCATTTGCAGAGTCTTCAGGTGCCCATACCGCCCGATCCGAGAGGGGGCCATCACCCTTTAGGAATTCCCTACGATGGAAATTATTCTTCTGAGTCGTCCATCCGAAAAATTTGGGATTGGCTTCACTCTCAGGCAGAGATTACGTTTAGTTTTGTTCGCAAAGTCCAACCGAATGATTTGGTCAAGATAGAGCCAGTTACGATTCCCTCGCACAACCTTTTCAGTGTGGATGGCAGGCCGGGAGTACCACCGAACTACTTCCTTAGGAACGTCAGCCCCCAAGGCGATATCAGCTTCATCTTTCAACACGGATCAGGCACCGATCTTGGATCGACCCTCGTTGACCAGTTCTTAGCACGTATTTATCGCTTCTCGGCGGAAAGATTTGGACTAGGCGAATATACATTTGGCGCGAATTCAGTATTGCTACCTGACGCTCGGAATCTTGCCGAGGTACTCAACTCGCTACAACCAAATGCAGACTACTTTAAAGAATATGTAGATCTCGTTAGATTTGTATTGCCGCAAGTTAAGTGGATTTCAGTCGAACCTCGCCCGTCAAATACCCTACAAATCAAAGTTTGGACCGTCGGGAAAGAAACGTTACGAGATGATCTTGCGATGCCTCTAGCGGAGTGCGGTACTGGCCTTGGTCAAGTGCTTGCCATCCTTTATGTTGCTTTCACCTCCAATACCGCTCGAGTATTGCTAATAGATGAGCCGCAGAGTTTTTTGCATCCGGGAGCCGCTCGCAATCTCATCGAGGCTCTTAAAAAGTTTCCTCACCACCAGTACGTAATCACATCCCATTCTGCATCTGTAATTTCTGCTGCAGATGCCGGGGAAATTCTGATTCTACGAAACAGCGGAAGCGATTCGTCAATTAGCGTAACCGACACAAATGACAATGAATTGTTGAAAAAATTCCTTGAAGAGATCGGCACCCGGCTCGGAGACGTATTCGGCATGGAACAAGTTATTTGGGTCGAAGGGCCGACAGAAGCTGCTATCTTCCCATCAATTTTGAAACGTCTAAAAAAGCTACGGCCAGGTACTGTAGTGGTGAGTATTCGCAACACTGGGGATCTTGAGTCCAAGGATGCCGAACGCATTTTCGGCATTTATAACAATCTAACGTCTAAAGCGTCGATTTTGCCGCAGACAATGACATTTCTACTTGACTCAGAATTAAGAACCCCGGCGCAACAAAAGGAAATTGAGACCATGAGTGGAGGAAGAGCATTCTTCTTGCCACGCCGTAACATCGAATGTTATCTACTCCATGCAGAAGCCGTAACGGCTGTTTGTAACGCAATCGAAGGATTCTCTTGTGATGGAAACATGTTAGATGTCACACGAGTAGAGGAATCGATGATTACTCTTGCTAAACAAGGTAAGTACTGGCCATCCTCCAAAACCCCGAACTCACCTAACCTAGATTCGCCACTTATCGATGGAGCAAGACTTCTGAGTGACCTGTTTAGTGAACTATCCGAAACAAGAGTACGGTATAGAAAAACGGTGCATTCCGTTGCTTTATACGATTGGTTAAGTAAGCACAAGGGCGCTAGCGTGGATGAAATCGATGCGTTTCTCAATGCTCATACAAGTTGAGAACAATCAAGGTATCGCAGAGACTGGATTCACCAAAGTGAAAATCCCGCTCTCTCGTTTAATGATTTGGCGCCTTGAAAGTGGTGTACCTCCGCGAGCCTAGTGGAACTCCGCATGTTCAAAGGCCTGGCCGAGTACGTATCCGAAGTCCGTCGAGCAATGCCCGTTGGCGATCAAGACGCACAGGCAAACGCAACGGCACCATCAATGACCACGTCGACCTCACCGAGTACCGCCCCATCACACCGCAGGAGAAGGCCCTCCTGAACGTCATGCTCCACAGCAGCGGCCCCACAACCCTGACCTTCCTGCCCCAACTCAAAATGGCCACAGCCATAAGCGCCAAAGGCGCGACGAGATATTAGCCTGGGCCGTAGGCCCAGGAATACCAGCCCCCAAACAAAAGGGCGCGGCCAACAACTGCGGCAGGAGGGCACACCAAACCCCGCGCCCTCACAAAAGCTCATGGCTGGCTGTGGCGCTGTTAAATGTGATCAATACCGAACGTGGCTCTGCTGCGAGTTATGACCCGTTTTATCCACAGGACTTTTCAGTTCTACTCACGCTATGCAGCCGCTCCTCTTCACGCACGATCCCGCGAAGGCTCAAAGCAATCTCCGAAAGCATGGCGTCTCCTTCGAGGAAGCAGAGACTGTCTTTTTAGATTCACTCGCATCCACCTTGCCCGATGATCAACATTCCATCGATGAAGAGCGTTTCATAACGGTCGGTACATCTTCTCAGGGGCGCCTGTTATTCGTCGTTTACACTGAAACCGAATCCACCGTGCGCATCATCGGCGCGCGTCTCGCAACTGCGACGGAACGGCACCAATATGAAGAAGTCGGCTGAACTCGACCCACTCGCGGAGCGCCCCAATCTCGACTTCAGCAAAGGCGTGCGTGGCAAACACCATGATCGCGCCATGGCGTCGCGAAACATCATCGTTCTGGACGCCGATCTTCTCGACACTTTCCCTGATTCAGAATCCGTGAATGCCGCGCTACGCATCCTCAAGCAGGCGGTCGGTACCATCGCGAAGCGCTCCTCAGCCGCTTAACAAGCGGCCGACTCCGAAGGGCAGACCTTCAGCCCACCGTAAACAACCCCAGAAGAAACAAAGGCGCGGCCAACACCGCCGGCAGGAGGGCAGACCTACCCCCGCGCCCCCACAACCGCCCATGGCTGGCCCACGCCGAAGGCGGCGAACTGCACGAAAGTGCTGTCAAGCCCCCAAACCACTCAACCCCAACAAACCAAAGCAAATAGAGTTGGCATGTTATTTCCATGCAGCCGTTAAACTAAGAACAGGTCATAACTTCGCCACACGGGAAACTAAGTTAACCCCTTTAGAAAGACGATTTTGCCTCTAACCCCAATGGGCAGACGATTTTAGCGCCACCCGCGAAGTTAAACCCAATAAAAAGACGATTTTACAAAAACAGAGGGGGGTACCTACCCACCGGATAACTGTATAACTATGCACAAACTCGCATACTTATACATAAATGGCGCATTTTGTTGTATTTGCCGTAAATTAACTCGACTTTGTAACTTATCTGGGTCAGACTTGAATAAGTAACAAAGGGTATTTTTATGTTCCACAAGCATGCAGCAAATACATTCCTCCAGAACAAAGGTCCTCGTCTCGTAACGGCGGAAGATAGCTCGCGTTCCGCGCAGTCTTCCCGCGCAGAGTTGGTAACCATCGCCTCGCGCCGCTGCTCCTCCTTCTTCGCAGAGGCTGCGGTGCTGGTCCTCGTCTTCGGCATCCTGGACTTCTTCTTCCAGCGTGGCCACATCTCCCTGCTATGGGCCGCAGGCGCCATCACCCTCTCGGTCGCCCTCCTCGCAGCCAGCGTTGCCACGGACTTCACCGCCCGCCGCTGGCTCGGAGCACATCCCTAGCGTCTCCACCGAAGACCACGAATAGCCGCAATCCGCCACGACGGACTTAGAGGCTTCCGCCTTCTGCCGCAGCCTCATCGTCATCCCCGTCCCCGAAGGTCGGGTAAGGCGTTGGCTCACTGCTGGTCGTCATCGTGCTCAGCGTAGCCAGGTCAGCCTGCAACTGCTTCCACTTGTCCGGATGCTTCCGGGTATCGAACGGCAGGTCCATGTCCGCGTAGTAGGACAATATCTCCCGCTTGATGCCGGGCGGTATCGCCAGCGACGGCTGTGCCGCCAGCGTATGCGCCAGCCTGCAGAACGTCTGGTCCGTAAGCGGGTACCCGGACGGCCGCACCACCACCCCCGTATCCAGATCCCGGTTAGCCAACGGGTGCCGGGGGTCCGGCGGCGTCCGAGTCCCCCGCCGCTCAATCGCCAGCGACGTCCCGCTTGCCAGAGATCCTGAAGCCGACGTTTCCGTCCCCGGCGCCGGCGAAGTAGCACTAGCGACTACCGGAGCAATCTCCCTCGTAAGCTCTGCGTCCAGCTTCCCGGTTGTGATCGGCGGAGTGGCTGCAGGCATAACCGTTGCAGGCGGCGGTGTGAACCGCCGCAATGCCGCGTTGAGCCTATCCGTGGAAACCAGCACAGAGTGGATATACTCCGCCTCCGTATCAGGGGTGGGCCCCTTCACCGCCGCCAGACTAATCGGCCCCACCTTCGGCAGAACCCATAGCACCCCCGCCAGGGTATACGTCCCGATCCCAGGCTTTTGCCGATATTCATCCCAGTGATTCTGCGTTGCGACGGTAGCAATCTCCGCATCGAGCTTGCGCACGTCGTCGCTGGGAATTTCCTGCGGCAGTTTCTTGTGATGCAGCAATGTCACGGCATATGCAATGCGCGGGATGAAGCTGCGCACGGAGAAGCGATAGCCATGCACATTGATGCGACGTGTGCGCTTCACCGTGAAGTCTGCACGGATGCCGTAGGTCTGGTAAAAAGCCAGCGACAACTGCCGCGTGGATACTTCAAGTCCTACGTGCCGCAGGTAATGCTGCGGTGCAAGGCGACGGTGTGCCACCTCATTAATGTCGAACCCAAACTCCACGCGAACATGCTGATGTTCGCCCTGTGCGTAGTTCACGGTGTTGCCGTACTTCTGTTGAAGCTTGTGAAACTCCACAGGAACGGCGCGATTGGTGGCAGTGGCGTGACCTACGTTGTCACCGATGTAATGCGAGAGAGCACCGACGGCAAAAGCGAGTTCGTTGGCGTTCTCTGCATTGCGGAAGAGATTTACGACGAAGTCGCCGCTACGTACGTAATGCGTGAGGTTGCTGAAGAAGGCGTCACCGAAGGGATAGTAGCCAATGTCCTGAATGACGCATCCACCATAGGCGTAGGCGCGTGCCTGCTCTAACTGATCGGGTGTTAGCGAAGGATAGCGACTGCGAAGGAGCGGGACAATGGATGCATCCCACGTGAGGTCGATAAGTTGTTCATGCGTGAGAACAGAGTAGCCGCGCGCAGGCTGGCTACCGCTGACGCCAATCAGACAGACCATCCAGAGAACGCATCGGCGCAGGGACTTCATCGGGCGAAGGGCCATGAGAGCCATAAGAGTACGCCACTGCCGCGACCGTTGCCAGAAGTCTTCTAGAGTTATTTCCGTGTCATCCACTGAAGAACAACTTCAGATCAAAACAAAAAGCCCCCTTGCAAAATACAAAGGGGCTCTCGGTTTTGAGGTAGTAACGTTATTTTTCCTTGGGTGCTGCGCCAGGCCACATAAGATCGTTATCCACGGAGAAGGCGCCGGGTGTTGAGTTGGCCTGCATGAAGGCAATGTTTGCATCCGACTCGTTATTGACGACACCTGTGAGGATTACGTGACCATTGTTCACAATAATGTGAATCGCATGATACCCCTGCGGGGGATCCTGGGTGATTCCGCCAGCGGCACGCGCCACGGAGGGAAACATGCCAAAGCCCACCGGGCTACCGGTGTACTTACGCAGCGCCGCGTTGCCATAAATGCGTGTGTACACACCCACGCGAATCCGATCGTCAAAGGGCGAATTGGGCAATACCTTTATCTGGTTGACGACACTGGCCACCCCTTGAATCTTTTTCACGGCTCGTTCGGCATCGCTCTTTAACGTGGGGCGCGAGGCGTATCCGCGAAGCACAATGCTTTTGCCCTGAATGCTAAAGCTGAGGGAATCGAACACACCATAGTTGGTCAGGCTAAGCAGTTCGTGTCGCACCTGCTGCACGATGCGCTGCGCGTCTTCGGGTGACCAGGTTTTCTGGTTGTATTCCATCTGCTGCTGCGGTGCAGGTGCGGTCGCAGCCTTTTGCTGTGCCACAATACCCTGTCCCGCGCATAGTGCTGCCGTCATAGTCCAAAGCAAAATCTTCTTCATCGCTGACGTTCCTCCGTACTCACGTTCCGGCCAACTGCCCCGGAAAGAATACTTCTGTATATGGTTATGACGCCAAAGGGTGGCCTGTCTGCTGTTTAGAGGCGCAACAAAATTTGAATGTCCCGTAAGAGGGCGATCATGAGATGGATGGGCTTGCATAACGCTTCGGAGAGCAACCCATGACGCGCCGGAAAGCCTTGCCGAACGCACTTGGAGAGTCATAGCCCAGTGAATGCGCTATGGCGGAGAGACCTTCGTTGGAGTTTCTGAGGCGATCGGCCGCCAACAGCATCCGCCACCGTGTCAGATACTCCATGGGAGTTGCGCCTACAGTTTCACGGAATCGCTGGGCAAAAACAGAGCGCGACATGCCGACGCGTTGCGCCAGCGAATGCAGTGTCCAGGGATACCCCGGATCATTGTGCATACAGGCGATGGCCGCGCTCATGTGCTTGTCTGACAATGCGGAAAGCCATCCGGGGGCGACGTTCGTCGCATCGGCAAGATGCAGGCGCAATGCCTGGATCAGCATGGTGTACGCCAATTGTTCGGCAATTAAGGAACCGCCGGGCTGCGGGTTGCGCAACTCCTCGCGCAGGCGTTCCAGCGACCATCGCAATGCCGCCTTGTCCTGTTCGCGGCGAATATGCACGACCGGAGGCAGAGCGTGCAGAAGCATCTCAGCATGACTACCGGTGAAGGCAAAGAAGCCACCTGCCATGTAGCGTGCGCCATCGCCCAGGTGCGGCATCTCCGCACTTTTCTTCAGACGTTCCAGCGCCATGGTGTACGGGACAGGCTTTAGCGCGAGATCACTTGTGAGTTGAAATGGAAGGCCGCGCGGCAGGATGAAACAGTCGCCGACGTTCATTTCGATGGGATCGGGAAGCCCCTCCAGAACCAGCCAGAATTTGCCTGCGAGAACGGCGTAACACTTAATGCCCTGATGTTTCGGGAAGGAGATGGCCAGATCTTCTGGAATGGCAAAGCCACCACAGGCAAGGCTCCGCGGCTTAAGCAAGGCAAGCACTTCCGAAAGCGGATCCACCACCTGGCTTTGGCCAAAGACCGCGGCAGTGGCAGGTTGCAGATCAGAAACTTCCGTCAGGACGATTGAGCCATTCATGCGGACTATCAGTATAGATCGTCCTATATGGCGTTCCCATCTACTGATCGACGGCTGACGAAGACGCCTTCGCATCGTTCGAAATAAGGAGATTCACCATGCGCACTTTTGTAACGGGAGCAACAGGGTTTATCGGTTCCGCGCTTGTACCGGAGCTGATTCAGGCAGGCCATCAGGTCGTTGGGCTGACACGTTCGGAAGCTGGTGCGGAAGCGTTGCGGGCAGCTGGAGCCCAGCCGCTTCACGGCAATATTGAGGACCTGGACAGCCTGCGTAAAGGAGCGGCCGATTCTGACGGCGTGATCCACCTTGCCTTTAACCATGACTTCTCGCGGTTTCAGCAGAACTGCGAAGATGACCGCCACGTGATTGAGGCCATCGGCGAAGTGCTTGCAGGATCGAATCGCCCGTTTGTCGTCACGTCCGGAACAGCGATTGCCGCGAACGTCGACGGCAAGCCCTCCACGGAAGAAAGTCCGCTGGCCTCGTGGAATCCACGTGGCGCTTCCGAGGCCGCAGTGCGAGCGGTAACGGAACGCGGCGTGAACACATCTGTAGTGCGTCTGCCCCAGGTGCATGACACGCGCAAGCAGGGGCTGGTGCCGTACCTGCTGGCAGTGGCACGGCAGAAGGGAGTTTCCGCATACGTTGGCGAAGGACAAAACCGCTGGCCCGCGGCACATGTCACCTCTGTGGCGGAGCTCTACCGCCTGGCATTTGAGAAGGCAGAACCCGGCGCAATCTATCACGCCGTGGACGAAGAAGGCGTGTCGATGAAGGAGGTCGCAGAGGCACACGCACGCGGCCTGAAGATTTCGGCAGTAAGTATTCCGCTGGATCAGGCGCAGGAACACTTCGGTTGGCTTGCCCACTTTGCGCCGCATGACATGCCGTCTTCCAGCGCGCTGACACAGAAGAAGCTGAACTGGAAGCCAAGTGGCCCCGGACTCATTGCAGATCTGGATGCCATGGACTACTCGCAGGCGTAACTCAGGACGACGAAGCGCGTCGGTTCCCCTCTGGAGGATGCCGGTGCGCTTTGTTTTTACGGCAGAATCTGGCGGGAACCAAGAGGATTTGCGCTCCGTATGGACTGACTAACTCCATTGGCAAGCGTGTTAGTTTGTCCTTATTGCAATCGTGAAAATCTTCCCCACTTTCGTTTTGCTACTCAGTGCTGCGTTGTGCCCCGCGCAGCAGAAGCCCACCGTGGTGCAGCCGGGCGCTCCGGGGCAACCGTCGAAGCAGTTACCCGCAGATACACATGGCACACTGCCTGCGCCGTCGAAAGATGACATCGACTTTATGCAGGGCATGATCATGCACCACGGACAAGCAGTTGAGATGACGGAGATGATTCCGTCGCACACTACCAATCCGCAGATTCGACTGCTGGGTGCAAAGATTCGTTCGTCGCAAACGGATGAAATGAATTTCATGAAACGGTGGCTGATTGCACGCGGACAGCCAACGAGCATGGCAATGCCGGGTATGCCAGAGATGGACATGAACGGCCAGCCAATGAAGTCCATGCCGGGTATGCTGACCCCGCAACAGATGGATGCGCTGAAGCAGGCGCACGGAGCCGCGTTTGATCATTTATTCCTGACCGGAATGATTCAGCACCACAACGGTGCACTCGTTATGGTGAAAGACCTGTTTGCCGCTCCCGGAGCAGGACAGGACGCGGACTTGTTTAACTTCGCCACCGATGCGGACAACACGCAGCGGGCGGAGATTCGCATTATGCAGGACATGTTGAAGGAGACCAAATGAACGCACGCATATCACGCTGGGCATGCGCGGCTCTTGCCGTAGCCATGTTTGGCCTTTCCCCCATGCACTCGTTTGCGCAGGATGCAAAGGCTGCGCAGTCCACTTCGAAGGCGCAGCCAAAGGATGAACTCGACGAGTTTGCGGCGCAGCCTGCACCGCCGCTGCCTCCGGGCATGACGGGCGCAAATGTGAATGATCCGCGCTTCAAACTCAAGCCTGGCCTGTATGACGCCGGCGAAGTCGCTATGGGCATGAAGCGCCTCACATCCCTGAAGAAGCCGGATGCATTTCAGCTTGGCACACGTGATCCCAACTCTGCGAAGACCACGGAGACGTTGAAGCAGGTCATTGCAGGCGATCCGTCGAAGATTCCTGCGCCACTAAAGCTCGTGCTGGCTGATCTTGGATTTGCCAATAGCGATTTTGCATTCCAGGGGAAGTATCTCTTCCAGGGTAACTTCTATGGCGTAAGCATTTATGACATCAGCAATCCGGCAAAGACGTCACTCGTAACAACGATGGTTTGCCCCGGTGGACAAGGTGACGTTTCTGTTTATGGCCACTTGATGTTCATGAGTGTAGAGATGCCAAATGGCCGCGTGGATTGCGGCACGCAGGGATTCCCGCTGAATCCGCCGCTGCCAGAAGGCACGAAGCCCACGCGTGAGAACTCGATGCCTGCTGCATCGAAAGATCGCTTCCGCGGTGTGCGTGTATTCGATATCTCCGACATCAAGAACCCGAAGCAGGTGGCTGCTGTGCAGACCTGCCGCGGATCGCACACACACACGCTGCTGGTCGATCCAAATGACAAAGACAATGTGTATGTTTATGTCTCTGGCACATCGTTCGTTCGTCAGAGTGAAGAACTTGCAGGTTGCAGCGGAGGCACACCAGACAAGGATGAAAACACGGCACTGTTCCGCATCGATGTGATTAAGGTGCCTGTGAATCATCCGCAGGATGCAGCCATTGTGAGCCATCCACGCGTGTTCATGGATCCACGCACCGGCGCATTTAATGGTCTGAATAACGGCGGCAGCCACGAAGATAAGGACCCGACGAAGAAGGCAGACACGAACCAGTGCCATGACATCACGGTGTATCCGCAGATTGGTTTAGCTGCGGGCGCATGCTCTGGCAACGGTTTGCTGCTGGATATCAAAGATCCCGTCAATCCCAAGCGTGTAGATGCAGTGAACGATCCGAACTATGCGTACTGGCACTCGGCTTCGTTCTCCAACGATGGGACGAAGGTCGTGTTCACAGATGAATGGGGCGGTGGCCTGGGTGCGCGTTGCCGTCCAAACGATCCGCTGAAGTGGGG
Organism: Terriglobus sp. ADX1; assembly: GCF_036877645.1. Classification (NCBI taxonomy): domain Bacteria; kingdom Pseudomonadati; phylum Acidobacteriota; class Terriglobia; order Terriglobales; family Acidobacteriaceae; genus Terriglobus; species Terriglobus sp. ADX1. The sequence goes on along the minus strand of NZ_JAEDXV010000011.1, from coordinate 120,773 downwards.
TGCGGATGCCATCTTTGCTATCAAAGATGACAAGCTTAGTTTTGAAAACTATTACAAACTGCCTGCTGCACAAGGCGATACGGAAAACTGCGTAGCTCACAATGGTTCACTCGTCCCTGTTCCGGGACGCGATATCGAAGTGCAGGCGTGGTATCAGGGCGGCATCAGCATCATGGATTTCACCGATCCCAAGAAGCCGTTTGAGATTGCGTACTTCGATCGTGGCCCCATTGATCCCAAAATGCTGGTACTCGGCGGCGACTGGTCTGCGTACTGGTACAACGGCAATATCTACGGCAGCGAAATTTCGCGCGGCCTGGATGTTTTTGAACTTCTGCCATCGAAGTTCCTGACGCAGAACGAAATCGATGCGGCAAAGACCGTGCATGTGAACGAACTAAACGTGCAGGATCAACAGCGCATGGAATGGCCTTCAAAGCTGATTGTTGCGAAAGCATATCTCGACCAACTGGAGCGCTCTCAGGCGCTTCCCTCGGCAAAGATCGCATCGCTGCGTAAGGCGATCAACTCCGCTGAGAAGTCGAAGTTGGCCGACAAGGATGTGGCAAAGCTGAAGGCTGAAGCAGCCGATATCTCCGGTGGCACAGGTGCGGATGCCAAGCGCATCGAAGCACTCACCGCAATCCTGAACAATCCCACGGTATAACTCATTACGCTGCAACAACGGTCTCCGCTTCGGCGGAGACCGTTTCTTTTTTGCTTGCGGAATCTCGTAGATTTACTTTACATTGCAAAGTAGAGGGCAGCCATGACAGATCTGCGGCGAGCACTGGGTGATATTCACGCGATACGAAAGCAGGTGGCGGATCGCACCGAGTTTCGCGGCTATGGGCCAGTTGCGGTAGCGTGCACTGCACTGTTTGCCGCATTTGCTGCTCTGATGCAGCCATACCTTGCACCAGATCCAGCACACATGCCGGTGCGTTATCTAACAGTGTGGTTTGCCGCTGCGACGTTATCGCTGTTGCTATCTGCGGTAACGGTATACACGCGTAGCCGAAGAATGCACTCAGGTTTATCGGACGAGATGATTCGCATGGCAGCGCAACAGTTTGTCCCTTCGCTAGGCGCGGGTTTACTACTGACACTGGTGCTGGTGTTTGCTGTGCCGCATGTGGTGTGGATGTTGCCGGGATTGTGGCAGGTGATCTTCAGCCTGGGAGTGTTTGCATCCTGCCGCTCGCTGCCGAAGACGATGTTCGCACCTGCATGCCTCTACCTGGGAACAGGCATTGCCGCGATAGCGATAGGCGACGCACGTGCGCTGTCGCCGTGGGTGATGGGTGTTCCCTTCGCGTTGGGACAGATGATGATTGCAGCAGTGCTTCGCTTTGATGGCGCTGCCCAGGAGGATGCCGATGCCTGAACAGGAAGGACGATTTGCATATGAGGGACTTGATCGGCTGATTCATGAGCGCGCGCGGCTGAGCGTGTTGACATCGCTGCTGACACACCCCAAAGGATTAACTTTCGTTGAGTTGAAGGCTATGTGCTCTTTAACAGACGGTAATCTCAGTCGGCACTTAAGCATCCTGGAACAGGATGGCATGGTGTCGATCGAAAAAGGACACGAGAAGAATCGCCCGCAAACACTGTGCCGCATTACTGCACACGGAAAGAAGCGTTATCTGGAATACCTGGAAACGCTGGAACAGGTAGTTCGTGACGCAGCGAAGGTAGCTGAAGGCTCCAAGGCAAGTTCGCGCGGACGCATGCGTCCTGCAGAAGCATAATTTTTTTGTTCATTAACTTTACAATGCAAAGCTCTTTACAGGAGGAAGTTCATATGGCATCCGCACCCCCTCTTTCCCCCATAAGCGCCGTAACAGGGCGCTTCTTCACCAGCGTTTCAATGGGCATGAAACTCTTTGTGCTGACCGTCCTCACGCTGACCCTCAGTCTGTTTGCCATATGGATCAATGGTCTGGTGGAAGAACGTACAGACCGCAAAGGTGACGTCGTTAAGGAAATTAGTAGCAGTGTGGGCGGTGCGCAGACATTGCTGGGTCCAACGCTCTTAATTCCGTATTCCATCCCGGCGAGCGAAAAGACTGCAGAACAACATGAGGTCTATTTCCTCTCTGCAACCGACGCCAATGCAACGGTGAAGACGCTAACGCAAGAGAGAAAGCGGTCGCTGTTTCGTGTACCCGTGTTTCAGGCCGACGCAGAGATGCACGCCACTTTTGATACGAGTCATGTAGGTGCAAACCTGCCTCAGAATGTGCAGATTGCATGGAAAGACGCAGAGATTGTCGTAGGCATGAGCGATGCGCGTGGCGCGCAGTCAGATGCAGTGGCGGAGTTTGATGGCACGACACATATGCTGCAGCCTTCACGCATCTGGCCGCGCATGTCGCTTTCGTCAGAACAGAATGCAAAATCAGTAGCACTGTTCGGCACAAGCATTAGTGCTGCGATGGAGCATGGTGCTGTTACGCCAGTGACGGTGAAGATGAAATTATCTGGCGCACAACATATTGCTTTGCTGGCGTATGGGCGATCAACACGCGTAACGCAAGTGGGCGATTGGCCAGACCCAGGATTTGATGGCGCGTTTGCCCCCGTATCGCGCGAAGTGACACCGCAGGGCTTCCGCGCCACATGGAACATCCCATTCATTGCACGCGGTGTTGCTGCAGAAGGCATTGCGGGGAATATCAGCGGACTCGACGGCACTGCGATGGGAGTTGCGTTAGTAGAAGTAGCCGATCCCTATCAATCCGTGACACGTGCATTGAAATATGCCCCGCTATTTCTCGGCGTCATCTTTCTTTCCTACTTCGTGTTTGAAGCAACAACGGGAAGGCGTGTGCATGTGGCGCAGTATGTGCTGGTCGGCGTGGCACAGCTGATCTTTTATCTACTGTTGCTTTCTTTCGCGGAACACATCGGTTTCAGCGGCGGCTTTGCATTGGGTGGCGGAGCAACCGTATTGCTGCTTGCTGCGAATGCGGGATGGATCTTCGAATCACGTAGACAAGCATTGCGTGCGTTGGGTGTCTTCGGCACCTTGTATTCCATGATCTATCTGCTGCTGCGACTGGAAGACAACGCACTGATGGTCGGTGCAATTGGAAGTTTCCTTACCGTAGCCGCAGCGATGTACTTCACGCGAAACATGGACTGGTTCGGAAAAGTTAAGTCTCTGAGCGAAACCGAAATGCCGACCTTGCGTGTAGGTGAATTGTGATCACAGTCTTCGGATATCCCGCTGCTGCTGGTGCAGCGGGATATCCGATGGCTTGAGGCAATGGCTACTTCACAACTTCAACAAGTGCATCCACCTGAAGCTGGCGCGTGCTGCCGATAACGTCAATGTTGCCGAGGTGTTGTGGCTTGCCAAGCGTGAGGTTTACGACGCCCGTGATGCTGCTTTGACGGATGAGGGGATCTTCTGCAAGAACACTTGTCCTTTCCTGTGCGACGGCAGAACGTTCCATCTTGCTTTGCAGGCGCACACCGTCTGTCCCATACGGGGTGACAGTGGCGTCGAAGCTAAACCCTACGTCGAGATATGTGGTCTGCTTGCTGACGCCGCCGGTGTCTTTGTCTAAGGAACCGGTCATCACAGGGACTTTGTCGCCTTCTTTTAGCTGCATGCGCTGCGAGGGCGCGAGCACCATGCTGTATTGTTGTGCGCCAATGCGCTTACCACCATCGGTTTCCGTGAAGATGTAGGTGAGGCGATAGAGCGGAGCAGGTACGTCGAGCATGTGGAGCAGTTCGACGATCTGTTCGTTCTGCTCTGGTGTGCCGCTGACCACAATCTGACTCTGACTGGGAACGAGAAAAATCTTTACGCTTGGCGCACCGACGTTGCGGATGGCAGTGAGAATCTCATTCTGCTCTGCTTGCGACGTGGCGTAGTGGAGTTGGTAATTGTGAATGGGATAAGCCTGTGGCGCGTTGGACTGTGCATGGGACTGCACGAGAGCCATAGGCATTGTGATGATCAGTGCGAGGGCGGCCAGTTTCATTTAGTTTGCTCCGGAGATTTGTGGGTGTTCGATAGGCTGCACGTAGATAGGTTGGCCATCGAGAGAAGTCGCCGCAAAGTAATCGTGATAAGCCTGTGCGTCTTCATGCAGCTGACGTGCACGCGCGTCAGGCGTGTATTCGGAGAGCTGCTGCGCAGTGTTATGACGCATCATGCGGATCACGAGACGCTCTTGATTCGTGAGCGGGAGCGACGGTTCCGGGATGTATTCGTGCGTCTGAATTGCGACTTCAATACGCTGAGGCTGCGTACTCTCTTCGCGATTTTGTGCCTTCTTTGCGTGTGGCGGTGGCGCGTGCTTCGTGGGTGCAGCCACCTCTGTCTTTGCCTTAGGGACAGCGTGAGGCAGCGTTGATATCCCATTGCGTTGCGTCACCTGAACAGAGCTGCTCTGCTGTGTGGAAGTCGATTGCAGATGTGACCGCACCGCAGTGCCAACGATAAGCGCGACTGCGCAGGCCGTTGCCCATGACATGTATGGCAAGAGATATGCAAGTAGCTCCTTTGCCTTCGCTGCGTTTCGGTGTGAGGTGTGGCTTGTCAGTGTGTTGAAGTGAACATGGTGCGACTCTTGTTGTGCTTGTAGCAGTGCGTTGTGGATGCGGGCTTCGTAGCCTTGCGGTGGTTCGGTGGTGCGAAGCGCATGCAGGATATCTTCGATTGCCTGGTCGTGTTGGTCTTCGTGCATCATGCGTTTCTCCTTGTCTGCCACCGGCGTTCGACACGTTCGCGGAGGCGTGTGCGTGCGCGAAAGAGCAAAGCGCGCACGGCCGATTCGGATCTATTAAGCACCTCTGCTATTTCCACGGTGTTCATTTCGTCAACTGCATTGAGAAGCAACGCGTGACGTTCTGCACTGGGCAGGCGCTCCATCTCGTCCAGTACGTTTCGCAAATGTGCGGATTGCGCGAGCGCTTTATCTGCGGGTACCGTGGCAGATGCAAGCGCTTCGGCAAAGGCATCGTCCATCTGCGATGGGCGAATGCGGCGCCGCCGATCCAACGCCAGATTCCATGCGATGCGTACCAGCCACACACGCATGTCACGCACTTCCTGCAGCGTTTGATGATGCTGCAACACACGCACAAACGTTTCCTGCACTACGTCTTCTGCTTCAGCACGATTACGAAGCGCAGCATGAGCCACACGAAACAGCAGCGTGCCGTATTGCGGCACCAGAGCAGCAACCACATCTGCCGCAGCGGCATGCGTGGTCTGCTGTGAACTGTCCGTTACTGCCAAGGTCAAACGGCACCCTTCCGCGGAGATCATCATGGTTCTCTAAGCATCCTTTGCGATTCGTTCCACATGGAAAGGCATGAAACATTCCCTTTCCTTGAGAGGCGAACATCATTGCCGCGCAAGCTCCTTCGCAAAGGATGCTCTAACGGTACAGACGGGGAAGCGCGCTGTGCGCTCGATATTTTTTCTTTCAGGCACAATTTTGCTGCAAGTGGTTCATACGTTCAGGCAGAATGCGGAGCATGAACAACGCAGAGACACAACAACACTGGCGGAGTTGGGTACTGCCGATGGTGGTGGGATTTCTTTCCGCGTGGCTGGTGGTGGCTTTTGTGTCAGTGCCTGCGGCGCATTCGCTCACGTGGCCACGGCTGTTCTCGCGATCGGCATGGCTGATGGCGTTGGCGGCGGGTTGCGCTTTGGCCATGATCTGGGGCATCTGCCGCGTCTTTCGTGAAGAACTTGGCGGCCCAACAGCGTCACTGCGCGCATACGCGTGGAGCGCGGCCATCTGGCTTCCGCTGCTAACGCTGGTGTGGAACGAACATGCCGTGTGGTTGATGCTGGCACCGCTGCCGATCGCCGCAATTCTGACACATTTCTTTCGCCGCCAGCATCTGGCCGTAACTGCCGCAGAACAGGACGACGCGCCGTTCCTCTTCATGCACGAACTGTTCGATTCACTCCATAAGCTTCGGCGCACACCACCTGCGCGCGAAGCCATGTTATTGGCCGCTTTGATCCTGGGAACGATTATGGCAGTCGCAGGCGGACGCGATACAACCGCAATCTCGTTGATGATTGTGCTGACGGCCGCAACAGTGTGGTGCTTCACCACGCTTGCCCCCGTAGATGCGCGTGTGACCGGCAAGATTGGCACACACGGTCGCCGCGCTGCTGTCCTTCCCTGCTTCCTGCTGACGTGCCTTGCACTGACGCCGTTTCTGCGACTGGGGCTCGGCTCTTCCAAAGTCAGTTCTGTAGTACTGGCAGGAGTGAGGCAAACTCTACAGCCACCGCACATACAAAGTATCTTCCGCGGTTATCGCGGTATTGTGCTGCTGGCGCCGCCCATGCCAAAGCAGAAGCTGATCGACATCACACCAAAGTCCATCGCGGCCATGTCACAAACCATGCGCCCCACGCACCCTCTTGTAATCGCGTTTGATGGCGCATATCGCTACTTTGAAGTGCATCCTCTTCCCGGCGCTACCGGCGTCCGCACTCAGCGAGGCGATCCACTGAAAGCCAACGTACATTCCGCAGATCAATCGCCGTTGACGATGGAAGCAGTGCAGCCATTGGCGAATCGCGTAGACGCAGCCTGCTGCTCCGCAATGCACGTAGCACTAACGAATGCGGATACCCGCCTGGGACGTGTGGATGTCGAATTGATTCTGCGCAACCGGCTTGCAAACGGGCACACTGTAGAACGCTCACTGGGAAGCGCGCCTGTCATGTCCAGCCTGCAAAGCCACATTTCGATCTATCGCCCTGCCGTGCGCGAGGATCTGCGCTTCTCCATGAAGAACGCGAACGACATGGCCTTCAATGAAGTCGTGGTGAAGTTTCATCTTGCAGCGCAACGCAATCTTGCTGGCGCAAAGATGCAGCTTCGCCACTTCGAACTGGTTCCGTAAACAGAGCAGATGGATTGCAAAAAGTAGCACAGAGCGAAGTCACGCGAGGGAACAGCCCTTAAGAAAACCAGCAGCAGATGAAAAGCAGCATTCTCCAAAGGTGAATGCTGCTAACTTGCATAAGGTTTATCCTGCCAGTTACCAAACTACGGTTGTGCAATCGGAATCGCTGCAGCGACCTGCACATCAATGAGCAGTTGTGCTTTCCGCTCTATCTGCTCGTATAGCGCGGCTTTCTTGGCCGGAAGAACTTTACGGAATGCTGGCTGATACTGGAGTCGCAGCGATGTTACTGCCGAATCCAGTTTCAAGAGACGCATACTCCAGTCATCAGCCTGCGCGTCGGTGATTGTGTCGTAACCCTGTGCGTATTCCTCGATCAGTTGGTATTTGTCATTGTTCACATTCACAAGATCAGCAGTGTATCGGTCATAGACTGGCCAAAACGCTTGCGCCTCTGCATCAGTCAGTGGCACGTTCGCCGCGATGAGCTGTTTCTTCTGTGATCGAATATCTTTCCGCAGCAGATCAATATCCTTGTCCGTTGAGCTCTGAGCACTTTGATTTGCAGATGTCTGTGCCTGGGTGTCTTGGGCAATCGCTGAAGTGCCGGCGAACAATGTCACACAACCGAATGCCAACACTACAAGTAAGGGTTTCTTCATTGCACATCTCCTCAATTTGATATTTGCCACGTCATACTTTTCTGGATAAGCATCAATCGATGTGCGGACTCCGGGTAGCACTTACGAAGCGAGGCAGGAGACAGGAAGGACTCCATTTCTTCGAAATTTCTAAGTGCGAATCGACAGGCAGTTCGGCCATATTGCGAAAGAAGATTCTCCAGGAAAATCGCCAACGCAATCCGGCGCGCCAGAAATTAGGAGCCGCGCTCGTTATCGTCAACACCAAGATTTGCTTGTTGTCTCTCGTTTCAATATCCAGAGTTGCTGACTTACTTTCCCCCGATTCGCAGTTTGAGGGAACTGTCAGGTTTGGCAGGTTCGCCAACTCAAGTCGGGCATCCTTATGGCAAGGGATAGGGCTTAAGAGACCTGTGCTGAAGGAGGAGAAATGAGAAAAGGCGGGACGGGGCCACTCACGTGAGCAAGGGGCCCCGGCGGGATTGCGGCTAGTGTAGGACGCGGTCGGAAGCTGGGAGCGGTGGAAAGCCGCCTTCCAGTAGGAGCTGCTGTGCAGCATCCTGGCACATGGTGAGCATGGCGTGGAATGCTTCCGGCGCGAGGCGAAGGGTAACTCCGCCTACAGAGAGGTGAAGCGTGCCACAACCGCAGAGAGAAACACCGCCGAGGCCTTCGCGTTCGGCAAGGAGATGGTCGCGTACGGGAATGCACATAGGTGGTGTTCTCCTGTTGCTGCGTTTGTGAAAAGTTGAGGGGAAAGGTTTAGACGCCGCGTTGCGCGTAGTACTCGGCCACCTGCTTCGTGTTCAGCTCAAACGGAACGTGGTGCGATCCCGGCATGCTGAGCACGCGACCGTGCGTATTGGTGTCTGGCGTGGCGAACTGGAGATAGCTGGGCAGATCCAAACGAGGATTGGTGCGCGCATTCTCTGTCATGTCTCCGGCGGCGTAGTCGGTCAGACGAACGAAGTCGCCCACCCGAACCACGATGCTGCCAATGTTGACCGCGCGACCGTTGAGCAGAACGTGGCCATGCGCTACAAGCTGACGAGCAGAGGCGATGCTGCGCGCAAAGCCGAGACGGAACACAACGTTGTCCAGTCGGCGTTCCAACAGACTGAGCAACTGCTCAATCCAGTTGCCGCTATTACTGCCCCGCCGAGCCTCGCGAACGAAGCGACGAAGCTGCTCCTCGCGCAGGCCGTAGTGGAACATAACCTTCTGCTTCTCGCGAAGCTGAACGGCAAATTCCGACGGCTTGCCCTTGCGGCTGGCCCCGTGTTGACCGGGAGGATAGTTCCGTTTTTCCAGAGCGCCAGGCTTGCCGAGACCGGGTAGCTCGATACCTAAGGCGCGTTGAATCTTAAATTTGGTTTTATGGCTCATGCTGTTTGCACTCCTTCCGAAAGGTCTGGAAAGAGCAACGCCCCTCAACGCTGCTTCGAATCGAAGACTAATCTAGTCCTAGATAGCGCGGAGACGAGAATTCAGCGAACGGTAGAAAATAAGACCTGAACGGTCTTATATGACAGCGGCTGCTTGGGAAGCTGATTAAGCTTCGACGGAAGCAGTGCCGTTGGCTGCTTGCAATGCCGCTTCAATGTGGCGGCTGACGTCTGCCTGTGCGAACTGGCTGGCCACACGGATCGCATTCAGAATGGCCGTCTCATTCGACGATCCATGCCCAATGATGCATGCGCCACGCACGCCCAGCAGCGGCGCACCGCCGTACTCGGAGTAATCGAGACGGCGTTTGAAGTTCTTGAATGCCTTGCGAGAAAGCAGCGCGCCAACCTGCGAGGTGATGGTCGCTTTCAGGGTCTGCTTCAGGCTTTCCGAGACCAGTTTGGCGATGCCTTCCGTGGTTTTCAACGCGACATTGCCCACGAAACCGTCGCAAGCCACCACATCGCAGCGGCCATTGAACAGATCGCGGCCTTCCACATTGCCCAGGAAGTGATGAAGCACATTGCGATCCTGCAGGTCACGCAGAAGCGGAAGTGTTTCGCGGGTCAGCGCATTACCCTTGGAGTCCTCTTCGCCAATGGACAACAGGCCGATGCGCGGCTTGGGGATGCCAAGCACGTTCTGCGCATAGATCTGTCCCATCAGAGCGAACTGGACGATGTTGTGGGGGTCGCTGTCGACGTTAGCGCCCGAATCAAGCATGACGCAGGGCGAACCTGTCTGCGTGGGCAGAAGTGTCGCCAGTGCGGGACGATCAACACCCTGCAGAGTTCCCAGCACCATCTTGGCCGTAGCCATGGCGGCACCGGTGTTACCGGCAGTCACAAAGCCGCGAGCCTTGCCCTCACGGACCAGCTTTAGGCCAACACGCATGCTGCTGTCCCGCTTTTGGCGGACAGCCTGCGCGGCCTTGTCGTCCATGCTGATCCACTCGGAGGCGTGCACCACTTCAATGGGCAAACGTTCGCCCATCAGGTGCTGTTTCAGCGCCGGCGTGATCCGATCTTCCGGGCCCACCAAGTGCACGCGCACCGGGAAGTGCCGGCACGCAGCGATGGCGCCGCGGATTTCCGGCTCAGGCCCCTTGTCGGAGCCCATTGCGTCTAGGACGATGTCAGTCAGCATTCAGAAAGAATACGAATGCAGAGCTACTTAAGCTTCCTTGGTCGCTGCCACAACGGCGCGGCCACGGTACTCACCGCACTTGGGGCATGCGTGGTGGGGAAGCTTACGCTCACCGCAGCTCGGGCAGGTTGCCGAGTTCGGGGCGGTCAGAAAGTCGTGCGAGCGGCGCTTGGCCGTACGCTGCTTGGAATGGCGACGCTTTGGATTCGGCATCGGTCTTACCTTTCAATACGAAAATCAGCACAATCGCCTCCGTTCACGCCCGTTTCTTTCGCGTGTTCGGAAGCGTTCGTTACGAACTGGTGCAACCTCGCAGTGCGTTCAGCACTTCACTTGCCGGACGACTTACCATCACCGAAGCCCTGAAGCGCACCCCACCGCGGATCCACAATTTGCTCTCCGCAGTTACAGGTTGTCTCATTCAGGTTCGCTCCGCAGTGCGGGCAAAGTCCCTTGCAATCCTCCCGGCAGAGCGAGCGATCGGGCAGGGAAAGCAGCACCTGCTCGCGCACCGCGTCTTCCAGCAGAAGGCCGCTCGTTTCATAATACCCGATTTCTGTCTCGGCTTCACTGATACTGCGCTCTCCAGCGTCAGAATCCGCACCAGCTGGTCGGAAAACCAGGTCGAAGGCCTGCTCCACGTGCCGCTGAAGTGGTTCCAGGCAGCGTCCGCATAGCAATTCGAAGTCGCCAACAAGATGCGCACGCAGGCGGATATCTTCCACAATCTCGCGGGGGCCACGATATTCTTCGAGGCGCTCCGCTTTGCCCTTCACTGCCAACGGGCCAATCTGGCGAATATCCTGCGCATAGTCCACGGCACCGGGCTCCAGGCGAAGGTCCAGTGTCATCGGGTCGGGAATGAGATCGGCGGGGGTAATACGGGTCACACCTCTATTATCCTCCACAATCCAATCCTGCAAAGAGCCCCTCATAATTCCATCTGCCGGAAAGCGCCATCCAGCAAAATTCCAAATTTGGAATATCAGAGAGGCCCTCACAGCCAGTCGTTTGCGAATTTCCGGTAAAAACCGCAGATTCACGGTTTGGCACGGAACCTGCTCTAAGGAACGGCGGGAAGAGCGTGCGGATAGGTGCTGCTGGCAATGCTGGTAGCCCAATGCACCAGAAACCACCCGGCCCGGTGATGCAGACCTCGCCAGATCCGAGACCCACAGCGGTACGGACTGAGCAGATGGCGCCCCGGCCCGGTAGCAAGACCCTTTAGGAGGCCAGTGATGGCCATTAAGATCGACGAAAACGGCCACCCGGAGTGGCCGTTTTCCGTTGGAGGAAGTTTCATTGCACAAAAAATTGTGCAATTGCCACTTGCATACCTCCTCCGATACGCGTAGAGTGGTGTTGCCTGATGAACCGGCTGAGCATGGCCCAAGCAAATGCCCGGGTAGCCGCTCGCTGAAGATCGCAGGCAGGAACGAAATCATTTAGACACTGAAAGTGAATTCTCTCCGTCCGGCCCCGGATTTCGTGTGCCGAGGACAGAGAGCAGAAGATAAGGCGCAGAGAACCGCTCGGCACCACATCCTTAATTTCGTTTGTGTGCCAGCTGTCTCCGGCGACCTTCAGATGCAAGCCGAAATACCAAACGCTGTCGCAATGCAGCGGCATGCATGGCAATGAACTGCACAAGGATTCCGGGACGAAACAGGCAAAGATGTTGCCCTTCTCCCGCAGGATTTCGAGTTAACGCTTGAGACGCAATTCCCTTCTGAACGCATCCCGTGTCTGCCGGCCACCCCGGCACCCGTAACGAAGGCGGCTAAGAACCGCCAGAAGAGTCCTGTGTGCATAAAACACAGGGCCTGAGACAGAAAGAAGAAGCATGAACGCAGAGCAACTGAACTTCCCCGAGCCCAATGTTGCCGTTGTGGCTCCGACATCTTCCTCACCAGCCAGCGAGGAGGGCGCATCGAATGGCGCTCCCGGCGGAGCAGCAGGAAAGAGCCGCCGTCGGCGTCGCAAGCGCAAGAGCCGTCCCGCCGCAAACGGTGAAGCAGGTGCAGCACCGCAGGCAGCAGCCGGTGCAGAGGGTGGCGAAGCAGCCGCTCCCGCTCAGAATGCCAACCAACAGCAGCAGCCCCGCCAGAACAATGGCCAGCAGCAGGGTCAGGGCCAGGGCAAGCGCTGGAAAAAGAAGAAGCATGGTGGACGCGGCGATGGCCAGCCCCGCCCTGAGCCGGGCAACAGCCTGCAGGGCAGCAACTCTGGCATGGGCAACCGTGGCCGCAACCGCAAGCAGCAGCAGCGTGGACCGCGTTCGTTCGTGGGCCCCATGGACCACAGCTACCGCGAGGTAAACGGCAACTTCGCCGACACTCCGGCCAGCACCATTGAGATCCACGGCAACCATCGTCCGCGGCAGAACAACCACCGCAACCACCACTTCAACGAAGACCGGTTGCCGCCCGAACTGATGCACCATCAGCGCGCCGTGGCCATTCCGGAAGATGCGCCAACGCATATCTACTTCTTCATTGAAGACCTGTTCTTCACCGCGAAGATTCAGGAGACGGCACGTCTGCAGGGTGTGAAGGTCGCGTTCATGAAGCCGGATAAGGACATCGTGGCGCATCTGGCAGAGCTGCCGGAGCACGACCATCCGTCGCTGATTGTGTTTGACCTGAACAACACCAGCGCCAAGCCGCTGACGCTGATCCCGAAGCTGAAAGCCAAGCTGAAGAAGGGCACGTCGATCATCGGCTTCCTTTCGCACCTGCAGGGCGACCTGAAGGCGAAGGCAGTGGAAGCAGGTTGCCACTCGGTGATGCCGCGTGCGGCCTTCTCACAGAACCTGCCGAACCTGCTGCGCCGCTACGGCGTGGAAGACGAGCACGAGCCGAACTACAACATGTAAGTAAGGCAACGAAATACATGAAGGGCATCCGGAAAAGGATGCCCTTCGTTCTTTCTGAAGAAACGAATGTATGTCTGAAGCTATCTTTCAACCGATACGCATTGCTGTTCTGACCGTTAGCGATACGCGCAATGCCTCCGATGACCGCTCCGGCGATGCGCTGGCCCAGCGGCTAACGGATGCAGGCCATCTGTTGGCAGCGCGCGATGTCGTTCAGGATGAAATCGCCAGTATTCAAGCATGTTTGCGCGCATGGATCGCGGATGCGGCGATCGACGCAATCCTTACCGTCGGCGGCACAGGCATCACTGGCCGCGATGTCACTCCAGAAGCTCTGCGACCGGTCTTCGACAAAGAATTACCCGGCTTCGGCGAGTTATTCCGCATGCTTTCTTACCAGAAGATCGGCACCGCAGCGATGCTATCGCGCGCACTGGGTGGAGTAAGTGGTGGTAAGTTGATCTTCGCTCTTCCCGGCTCAACTAACGCCGTGCTTCAGGCATGGGATGAGATACTTGTCCACCAGTTTGATCGCCGAACCCGCCCTGGAAATCTTGTGGCACTGATGCCTCGCCTGAAGGAGAAGTGAGTTATGCCGACTCGCATCGTCGATACCAGCAACGCAGAGCATTACACGTGGGGCATCGACTGCGATGGATGGCATCTGGTGAAAGCCGACGGCCTAAGCGTAATTGAGGAGCGTATGCCGCCGGGACGCAGCGAGGAGCGTCACTCCCACACCCAGTCACGGCAGTTTTTCTTTGTGCTGGAAGGCGAGTTGACGCTGGAAGTGGAGCACCATGACTTCGTCATCGCCGCCGGCAAAGGCGTGGAAGTCCATCCCGGCCAGGCGCATCAGGCCATCAACCGCAGCCAGGCCGACGTACGTATGCTCGTCATCAGCCAGCCGCCAAGCCACGGCGACCGTACGCCAGCGTAACCTGTAGACAGCAGTGGCCGACGACTTCAAAGAACAGGTAAAAGCCGCCACCGACATCGTCAAGGTGATCGGCGAATACGTGCGCCTGCGCAAGAGCGGCGCGCAGAACTTCAGTGGCCTGTGCCCTTTTCATCAGGAGAAGTCACCCTCGTTCAGCGTGAACGCTGCGCATGGATACTTCTACTGCTTCGGTTGTCATGCCAAAGGCGACGTGTTCACCTTTGTGCAGAAGATTGAGAACATCTCATTCCCTGAAGCGGTCCGCGCCGTTGCGCAGAAGATGGGCATTCCGCTGCCGAAGCGTGAGTGGAACTCGCCAGAAGAAGCGGCACAGGCTGGCTTGCGGCGACAACTCATCGACATTCATGAAGCCGCGACACAGTATTTCCAGCAGGCTCTGCAATCGGCAGAGGCAGCGCGTGCACGCGAGTATCTTTCCAGCCGCGCCGTTAGTGCTGACACGGTTGCAATGTTCCGCATTGGTTATGCACCAGACGATTTCAACCACATGCGCGAAGCGCTATCGAAGCACTTCAACGATGAGGCGATGCGCTCCAGCGGCTTGTTCTCCTCGCGCGAACAGAGTGATGAAGGAAGACCCGTGGGGCCGCTGTATGCGCGCTTCCGCAAGCGCATAACCTTCCCCATCTGCAACGAGGCCGGAAAGACCATCGCCTTCACCGCACGCGCTCTGGACAGCGATGAAAAAAGCGGGCCAAAGTATCTGAACTCGCCGGAAACGCCGCTGTATACAAAGGGACATGTTCTCTTCAACCTGGACAAGGCCAAAGCTGCAATCCGTTCGCAGGATTACGCGCTTCTGGTGGAAGGACAGATGGATTGCATCCGGGTGTTCACCTCAGGATTGCAGCCGGTGATCGCCACAAGCGGCACTGCATTCACGGAACATCAGGTGCGCCTGTTGTCGCGGTTCACTAAGCGGGTCGTGGTGAATTTCGATCCCGATACCGCAGGCGCGAATGCCGCAGAGAAATCGTTAGCATTGTTAACAGAAGCAGAGTTTGAAGTCCGCATCATGACGCTGGAAGGCGGACTCGACCCAGATCGCTATGTTCTTGAAAACGGAATAGCGGCCTACGCCGAAGCCTTGCGCAATGCGAAGCCACACGCGGATTACCTGATCGATCGCGCACGCACACTCTTTCCGCAGCGCACCGCCGAGGCAAAAGTAAAGGCAGTGAACTTCCTGCTGCCGCATGTGCGTCGTTTACCCTCTGCGATTCAACGCACGCAGTTTGTCGATGATGCTGCGCAGAAACTCGGCATCGACTCTTCGCTGATGCGACAAGAGCTGCAGCATGCAGCAACACATCGACTGGAGAGCGTGCGCAGCACATCTGCCATGCAGTTGAGTGAGACAGAACGCATCCTGCTGCGTGCGCTGGTGCAGCCGGAGACGGATCGTGCACGCCAACGTGCTGCAAGCGAGCTCACCGCTCATCCTGAGTGGCTGGATGGCCTCGCTGCGGCGGAACTCATCGAAGCACTCGCAGCGGCTCCGCTAACAGACAATCCGCTGGAAGCAGCGCCCGACGATCGTAGCCGCGAGATGCTGGCACGCCTGCTGCATGAAGACGCCATCGGTGACCCCGCCACGCTCGCCAATGAAGTCGGCAACACGCTACACACGCTGGAGCGCCGCCGCCTCGAACGCCGCAAAAGCGAACTAAAAGCCCTCATCGGAGAAGCCGTACGCCGCGACGACACCGACATGGTGACGCAACTTCAAATGGAAGCCGTAGAAGTGAACCGCGCACTGCGCATGCTGTAGCAGACATGCTCCGTTGTTTCTGTTCAGGAGGAAGGTATGGCAATCACGCGTCGATCTTTTACCACGCGCGCGCTTGCGCTTGCGTCCATTCCCGCCGCGGATGCAGCGCAGCGCAAGCGCATCCATCGCATGGGGTCGGCAACGACCGCCGTCTATTCGCCTGCGGTCCAATGGGGAAACCTGTTGTTTCTCTCAGGCAAAGGATCAGGCACTGCACCCGATCCAACTGACATTCGCAGTTGCACGAATCATGTTCTGGATGCCTTCGCAAAAGAGCTCTCCAATGCAGGCTCATCGATTGAGAACGTGCTGAAGGTTACGGTCTATCTGCAACGCCCGGAGGACGTGCCCGCAATGAATGAAGTCTTTGCGCAGCACTTCCCCAAAGACCCGCCTGCACGCACCACTATCATCACGCGCACTCCGCATCCCACGCTGCTGGAGATGGATCTAATAGCTGGTATCTAGTGGATTGCGAGAGAATGACAGTATGAGCACCGAAGAAGCAAAGTATCTTGCCATCAATCCGAATCATCCCAACGCGGGCATTTACTCGCCTGCGGTTGTCTTCGGAAACGTGGTGTATCTCTCGGCAAAAACTTCATGGATTGCGCCGGAGCCGAACGACATTCGCGCTGCAACGGCCTATCTGCTGGACCAGGTGGAGAAAGAACTTCTGAATGCCGGATCGTCCATGCACAAGGTGTTGAAGGTGATTGTGTACCTGCGCGACATGAACGATTACACCGCCATGAACGAGGTCTACACCGGTCGCTTTGGCAAGAACGCGCCCGCACGCACCACCATTGAATCGAAGCTGCCGAAGAACAGCATCGTGGGCTTTGATGTAACGGCTTATCTCTAACCGCATCCACAAAAGAGAACAATGACAGAACAAAAGAAAAAGCAGGCGGAACTGTGGCTCTTTCGTCACGGTGAAACAGAGTGGTCATTGAACGGCAAGCACACCAGCTACACCGATCTGCCGCTGACGGAGCATGGACGCGAGCAGGCAACAGCCCTCGCTCCAGTAATTGCAAAGACACAGTTTGATCTGGTGCTGACCAGTCCTCGGCAACGTGCACGCGATACCGCTGCACTTGCCGGATTGGGTGATCGCGCGGAAGTCGAGCCGAATCTGCAGGAATGGAACTACGGCGTGTACGAAGGCAAGAGCACGCCGGAAATTCAGGCGACTGAGCCGGGGTGGAGCGTATGGGCCAATCCGATTACGGACGGCGAATCCGTCGATCAGGTGGCCGCGCGTGCGCAGCAGGTGATAGACCGTTGCCTGAAGCATGGTGGACGCTGCGCGCTGTTTGCCCACGCGCATATCTTCCGCATTCTGGCGGCAGTGTGGGTGCAGCAACCGGGTGTCTTCGGGCAGCGGCTGACGCTGTCCACGGCCACCGTCAGCGTCCTGGGATGGGAGCACGGCACCCGCGTCATCACACGCTGGAACGCGGCTCCATGATTGTTTTCGCGCAGTAACAGGCGCACAATAAATGTATGTGCAACTGCGGTTGTGATCCATCGACGCAGGACGAAGCGAATAAGCTCCGGAAGAAGGCGGCTGTCACCGGCGGTGCAGTCGCATGCCTGGCGGCGATTCCGGCTGTGGTGAACTCACCGCAGCATCCGCATCCAGCAGTGATGTGGGCGGTAATTGCTGTGCAGGTGCTTTTGCTGGTAAGAGCCGCGCTGTTGTTGCGCAAGCGGAAACAGTTACTCGCTGGCGCCTGAAATTCCCTCAGCCTGAGACTTTAAGCTGTAGGCATGCCGCACATTCCGACCAAGCGCCTTCATCCCGATGCCAAACTGCCCAAGTATGCCCACGAGGGCGCGTGGGGCGATCTGGCTGCCGATCTCTACAGCGTCCACGAAGCCACAGTAGAACCGCGCAAAACGGCGCTCGTTGCGACAGGTCTGTCGATGGCCTTCCCTGAGGAGTATGGCGCACTGGTAGAAGACCGCAGCGGCCTGGCCGTGAAAGGCATCACCACGCTCGCAGGTGTGATCGACCCCGGTTATCGCGGTGAAATCAAAGTCGTTCTGACCAACGTAACCGATGCCCCCATCACTCTCAGCGCAGGCGACCGCATTGCCCAGCTACGCATTGTGAAAAAGCTGCAGGCTACGTTTGAAGAAGTGGACGACCTTGACTCGACCCATCGCGGCGAAGGCGGCTTCGGCTCCACAGGACATAACTAAGCAGCGATCAAAAGGCTACTCTTCCCAATCGTGTTCGATTGGGAGGCCCAGACTCTGGCGCGCCTGATTTGTGATGTGGCGCAGAAAG
Organism: Terriglobus sp. ADX1; assembly: GCF_036877645.1. NCBI lineage: Bacteria > Pseudomonadati > Acidobacteriota > Terriglobia > Terriglobales > Acidobacteriaceae > Terriglobus > Terriglobus sp. ADX1. The sequence continues at coordinate 102,728 of NZ_JAEDXV010000011.1, read as the reverse complement.
GGTGTCTTTGCGGCTGTGTATCGCGGCATATCGTCGCCATACGCAGCCGCAAGGTCCGACTTCAAAGCCTCATACATTCGCGCAACATCCGGATGCTGGATGAGCCAGTCACGCACGAGCAACTCATTCTTGATGGGCCATCGGGGGCAAACTGCCAGGTGCAAATGATAAGCAGGCTGCGCTCCCCTCGGCTCTCTGCGGAAAAAGCGCCGTTTGAAAAATCCCGCGTCGAGCTTGCGATATCCAGCGCCAGCAAGAATAGACGTTAGCGCATCAGCGTCCTCCAGCGACGCAATGGGAGCCATCATGTCGATGATTGGTTTCGCGCTGAGCCCAGGCACCGCAGTGCTACCGTAATGCTCCAACTCTTTTGCAACGTCGCCAAGGAACGCGCCTAAGCGTTCGCGCTCGCGCCAAAACAGTTCCGGCCATGAGGCATCGGACGGCACCACGCGGACCATGCCCAGAACGCGCCTCGCATTTTCAACATCGTGCATTTGAAACACAGTGTAACCAGCCAGCGACCCGAACGGAGAGGCGGCGTATGCTGAATCTGCTATGACGCTTACCAGCTATCGCACGCTTGGCCGATCCGGTTTGGTTGTTTCCCCGCTTTGCCTTGGCACCATGACCATGGGAACGCCGCGCTGGGGTTCGCCGGATGAGGTTTCTGAGGCCATCTTCAACACGTATGTGGATGCTGGCGGCAACTTTATCGATACCGCCGACACCTATGCCAACGGGCGCAGCGAAGAACTGATTGGCGGCTACATTGCCGCGCGCAGCCTGCGCGACCGGATCGTGCTGGCGACAAAGTTCACCATGACCTGCGACGCGCAGAAGGGCAATCCCAACGGCAGCGCGAACGGTCGCAAGAACATGTACCGCGCGCTGGACGCGTCCCTCAAGCGTCTGCAGACCGATTACATCGACCTGTACTGGATGCACGCCTGGGACACGGTCACGCCGGCGGAGGAGGTTCTGCAATCGCTGGGCGACCTGGTGCGTGCAGGCAAAATCCGCTATTTCGGCTTCAGCGACGTCCCCGCCTGGTACGCAGCCAAGGTAGCCACGCTGGCACAGGTGCACGGTGTTCCGGGGCCGATCGGCCTGCAACTGGAATATTCGCTGGTGGAACGGGCCATTGAGCGCGAACACGTGGACTGCGCCCGCGAATTTGGCATTGGCATCACCCCGTGGAGCCCGCTGGCCAGCGGCTTCCTTGCTGGAAAATACAAGCGCGAAGATGACGGCAAAGGCAGCGGCGACGGCCGCCTGAGCGTGCTGGGCGGCGGCGCGAACCCCGTCTTTCACAAGTACACAGAGAAGAACTGGGCCACGCTCGAAGCCCTTCGCAAGGTGGCCGCAGAAATAGGAAAACCGATGGCGCAGGTGGCACTGGCATGGGCGCTGGCGCGGCCGGCCATCTCCTCGCTGATCATCGGCGCCACAAAGGTGGAGCAACTGCAGGACAACATCGCCTCACTGGAAGTGAAACTGACCACGGAACAGATGGCCGAACTGAATACCGCGGGCGCGCTGGATCTGCTGCATCCGTACATGTTTTTCACAGGAATGCTGCATCGGGAACGCGTTTTCAGCGGCACGGACGTAGAAGGCTGGCAGTAACCGGCCATTCCGGGTACGAATAGGGCCGCTGCTCATGCGACACTAGAAGAGTGAGCGAGCCCACAGCCATCCCACACGAGGCGGAGGCGGTTGCCACTACGCCTGCCGCAGCCCAGTCACAGGAAGTTCCGAAGCCGTGTAACGTCACGCCGGAGCTATTGAAAGTACACAACATCACCGACGAGGAGTATGCAAAGATCCTCGCCACGATGGGTCGTACGCCATCGTTGACGGAACTTGGTATCTACTCCGTCATGTGGAGCGAGCATTGCTCGTACAAGAGCAGCCGCGTCCACCTGAAGCGCCTTCCCACCAAGGGCACGCGGACCAGCGGTCCCGGCTCCGTGATGCAGGGCCCCGGTGAGAACGCCGGCATTATCGACGTGGGCGAAGGCTGGGCCTGCGCCTTCAAAATCGAGTCACACAACCATCCCAGCTACATTGAGCCATACCAGGGCGCCGCAACGGGCGTCGGCGGCATTCTGCGCGATATCTTCACCATGGGCGCACGCCCGTATGCCGTGATGGATTCGCTGCGATTTGGCCCGCTATCACCTGCTACCGGCTCCAAGGACGTATCGAAGCACGCTACAGCGGATGCATCCTTCCATGGCGTAACGGAAGACACCTCAGAAGAAGCAGACAGCACCGTCAAGTCAGCCGGTTCTGACGATATCGACTACGCCAAGAACCGCAGCGTGATGGAAGGCGTGGTCCACGGCGTCGCCGGATACGGTAACTGCTTTGGCGTTCCCAACGTTGGCGGCGAAACACGCTTTGAAGAGTGCTACAGCACCAATCCCCTGCTGAACGCGTTTGCGCTGGGCCTCGTGCGCCACGACGAAATCTTTTATGCCAAGGCCACCGGCGTTGGAAACCCCGTAATCTACGTGGGTGCGAAGACCGGCCGCGATGGCATCCACGGGGCCACGATGGCCTCTGAGGAATTTAAGGAGGGTTCAGAACAGAAGCGCCCCAACGTGCAGATGGGCGATCCGTTCCTTGAAAAGCTTCTCCTCGAAGCCTGCCTCGAAGCTATGAAGACCGGCGCGGTTGCGGGCATTCAGGATATGGGCGCGGCAGGCCTCACCTGCTCCACCTGCGAGATGGGCGGACGCGGCGGCGTGGGTCTGGAGATTGAACTCGACCTGGTTCCGCAGCGCGACAGTGGCATGAGCAGCTACGAAATCATGCTTTCCGAATCGCAGGAACGCATGTTGCTCGTTGCCCACGCAGGCCGCGAACAGGAAGTGCTGGACGTCTTCGATAAGTGGGGCCTCGACGCTTCCGTCGTCGGTACCGTCATCCCGGAAAACCGGATGAAGGTGCGCCACCACGGCGAACTGGTCGCTGATCTCTCCAATGAATCACTGACAGACGACGCCCCGGTCTACCACCGCCCCGTGGGCGAGTGGAAGGCTCCGGTATCGCTCGACGCTCCCGCCGCTGTGCTCGCAGAGCTGCAGAAGCCCCGCGACTACACTGCAGATCTGAAGAAGCTGCTCGGTTCGCCGAACATCTGCGACAAGCGCCATATCTACGAGCAGTACGACAGCATGGTGCAAACCAACACCGTGCAGGGCCCCGGCTGTGAAGCCGGAGTCATCCGCATCAAGGGGACCGGCGGCGACGGCAAACCGGAACGCGGACTCGCGATGGCTCTGGCTGGCAACGGTCGCTGGACATGGCTTGATCCCAAGCTTGGTGCGATGCACGCCGTTGCAGAAGCAGCGCGCAAGGTCGCCTGCACCGGTGCCACTCCTGTTTCCGCAACCAACTGCCTCAACTTCGGCAATCCGCAGAAGCCGGAGATCATGGCACAGCTTTCGCAAGCCATCGACGGCATCAGCGAGGCCTGCACCGCACTCGGCACGCCCATCACCGGCGGCAACGTCTCGCTCTACAACGAGACCAAGGGCGAAGGCATCTTCCCCACGCCAGTGCTCGGCATCGTGGGTATCCTGGACGACGTCACCAAGGCTGTGCCGAATGGCTTCCAGAATGTGGGCGACGAGATCGTCTTCCTCTCCGCACACCGCGGCGGTGGACGCGAATGGCAGCGCGATCTTGGCTCCTCTGCCTTTGCGCAAACGGTACTGGGCAAAGTGTGGGGTAAGCCGACTGCCCTGGACGTACACGAAGAAGCAGCGCTACACAAAGCGCTGATCCAGCTTGCGGATAAGCGCTTGCTGAACAGCGCGTCGGATTTGACGGACGGTGGCTGCATCACCGCTTTTGCGCGTGCCGCATTCCCAAAGATGCTGGGTGCGCGCATCGCCATGAATGTTGGCAACGATCCGCTGATGCGCATCGAACGCCTGTTCAGCGAGATTGGTTCGTCCGTCATCGCCACCATTGCTCCGGGAACACTGGAACAGGTGCGCGCTGCAATTGCGAAGATAGAGGGCGTGTTTGTTGCGCCGCTGGGCACAGTCACGGCTGATCGCCTTGAAGTATTGCTGGATGGTGACGCTGTCGTGAATGTCACTACAGCCGAACTTGCCGGAGCTTTCGCCGGCGCGCTGGAAGAAGAATTGGAAGCTGAGGTGGTGCTCGCGTGATCGACGAAATCGAAGTAACCGACATGCAGGATCACGAAGCGGAAGAACACTTCGACAAGCTGCGCGAAGAGTGCGGCGTTATGGCGATCTACAACCATGACGACGCCGCACGCCTCACCTATTGGGGCCTGTACTCGCTGCAACATCGCGGACAGGAATCCGGCGGCATTGCTACCGCCGATGGCGAAGAGATTCATGACCTGAAGGGCATGGGCCTTGTCAGCGAAATCTTCACGGATCCCGTGCTGGAAAAGCTGCCGGGCCGCATGGCCATTGGCCATACCCGCTACAGCACCACCGGTGACTCCGCGCTGCTGAATGCGCAACCCATCAAGGTGGAATCCACCAAAGGCCTCATCGCCATTGCGCACAACGGCAACCTGGTGAACCTTGGTACCGCACGCGAACGTCTTGAACGCGATGGCGCTATCTTCCAGACCACAAGCGACTCCGAGATCATTGTGCAGCTCATCGCGCACTCGAAGGAGACCACGCTGGTCGACTGCATCGCCGACTCGCTCGGCCAGGTGGATGGCGCGTTCTCCATCGTCATGATGACGCGCAACCGTATCTTCGCTGCACGCGATCCGCACGGTTTCCGTCCACTCTCGATGGGCCGCATCGCCGGTAAAGACGGCGCTCCAGACACCTTCGTCTTCGCCAGCGAAACCTGCGCGTTCGACCTGCTGCATGCCAAGTACGAGCGCGATGTCGAGCCCGGCGAACTGGTCATGGTAAGCGAAGACGGCGTGACCTCACGCTACTTCAATCGCGAAACCAAGCAGGCAAGCTGCATCTTCGAACACGTCTACTTCGCGCGCCCCGATAGCCGCATTTTTGGCCGCTGGGTGCAGAAGAGTCGCGAAGAGATGGGCCGCACGCTGGCGCGCGAGAGCGGCGTTCCTGCTGACCTGATCGTTCCCGTACCTGACAGCGGCGTCACTGCTGCCATTGGCTATGCGAACGAAAGCGGCATCCCGTTCAATTTTGGCCTCATCCGCAACCACTACGTGGGTCGCACCTTCATCCAGCCGGAGCAGCGCGTGCGCGACTTCGGTGTCCGTATGAAGCTGAACCCGGTACGTGCCCTGCTGGAAGGCAAGCGAGTCATCCTCATCGACGACTCCATCATCCGCGGTACCACCTCGCGAAAGATTGTTCGTATGGTGCGTGCAGCAGGTGCGACGGAAGTCCATATGCGCATCTCATGCCCGCCGACCATCTCGCCCTGCTTCTACGGTGTGGACACTCCCAGCTCGCGCGACCTCATCGCCGCAAATAATTCGCTGGATGAAATCTGCAAGTACATCGAAGCAGATTCGCTCGCATACCTTTCACTGGAAGGTGTGGTGCATAGCTGCACCACCGGCGATGAGAAGCCCAACGGCTACTGCACCGCCTGTTACACCGGAAAATACCCGACCCAGTGGGTGGACGTGGAAGATATCCTGCCAGCGACAACAACTGCGTGATGCGTAAGCCACTGTTAGCTCTTGCCGTTGCCGCCTTCGGCATTGGCACAACGGAATTCATCATCATGGGCCTGCTGCCGGATCTGGCGCGCGACTTCAGCGTGTCCATTCCGAAGGCAGGCACACTGGTCAGTGCCTACGCGCTTGCCGTCACCATCGGTTCGCCGCTGCTGGTTTTGGCTCTCGCAAAAGTCGATCGCAAAAACGCGCTGATCCTGTTGATGACCCTGTTCATCCTGGGCAACACGGCTTGCGCGCTCGCGCCGACATTCAGCCTGCTGCTGACGGCTCGTATTCTTACCGCGCTGATGCACGGCGCTTTCTTCGGCATCGGCAGCATCGTTGCATCGAACGTTGTTCCTCGCGATCAACGCGCACGCGCCGTCGCCATCATGTTCAGCGGACTCACGCTGGCAAATGTTCTCGGTGTACCTGCAGGAACAGCATTAGGACAAGCCTTCGGATGGCGCGCGGCCTTCGTTGCCATTGTGCCCATCGGCTTGATTGCAGCATTCGGTGTGTGGCGGCTCGTACCACATCAACATTCCGAACCGGTCCACCTGAAGCATGAATTGAAATCCGTCATGCGCCGCGGCGTCTTGACCACGCTGGCCATCAGCACCATGTCTTCTATCGCGATGTTCTGCGTGCTGACGTACATTACCCCCATTCTGGAAGACGTCACACACATCTCGCCGCACGGCGTAACGGGCGTGCTGGTATTGTTCGGCGTCTCCATCACGGTAGGCAATCTGCTGGGCGGAATCATGGCTGACTGGAAAGGCATTCAGGCAGTCGCGTTCGGGTTCATTGCACTGGCTATTCTGTTTGTACTGATGCCAGTGGCAGAAGAGCACATTCCTTCCACACTGATCGCCATCGCTATATGGGGTATGCTGCACTTCGCAGTGGGCGCACCATTGCAGACGCGCGTAGTAGATCAGGCGCGTGGTGCGCAGAACCTGGCCTCCACATTGAATCAAGGCGCGTTCAATCTGGGCAATGCGTTGGGCGCAGCTCTGGGTGCAATCGTGTTGACGCATGGCCTCGGCTATCGCAGTCTCGCGTTAGCAAGTTCTGTCGTAGCCGCTCTCACAGCAGCACTTACCCTGCTGGCCATGGTGTGGGAACGTACCGATCGCATGAAGAGCGACGCGCGGCTCCGCATGCACGCCGGCTGAACCACGCTACAAGCGCAATAAACTTGCGTCATAAGCAATCAATGACACACGCTGTCATCCAGCAGGCAATGAAGGTGTTGCGTGTAGTAACGATGAAGATGATTGCCGACACCGCCGAAGTATAGAGATCGCTGCTGCATACCGAATGCTGCGGTATGCAGCAGCTTTTCTAAATACGGACAAAGTCGATGTGTGCGCGCGCCGGATCGGTGTGCACCAACTTCACATTCAGGCGATCACCGACATCCAGCCCCTCTGCACCATGCACCAGCATGCCTTCCACCGCGGGCTTTAGAACGCGCACAAATGTACCGTTTCTCCCGGCCCCAGTAACCACTGCACGAAAGTGCTCTCCGATACGCGAAGCCAATGCCAGAGCCTGCGCACGCTTCAGCATAGCGCGCTCTACCTTGCGGCCGGCCTTTTCACGTTCGTTGCAGTGCTCCGCAATGGCTTCTAACTCATCGTCGGTATAAGGAGGCGGAGCATTGTCCAGCATGGCGTGCAGAACACGCTGTGTCACCATATCCGGAAAGCGGCGGTTCGGCGCCGTGGAGTGCGAATAATCATTCGCTGCCAGTGCAAAATGCGGCGGCGGATAAGGATCGTTTGCATGTACCACCACATACTCGCCCGCACCCATCAGTTTGATGATGGCAAGCGCAAGGTCTGGATAGTGATCGGGATCATGCTCACGTTGTTTACACAGAAACTCGTTCAGCGGCTTCGCATCCGGCTCCGAGGGCAACGTGACACGATGCGAAAGATTCTCGCTGGTGACATAGACCAGGTCCACAATGCGCTGCCAACGTTCCGGCGATTTCACCACGCGACGTAAACCACTGCGATGCGCTTGTGATAACAGATGCGCCGCCGTTTCATTCGCCGCAATCATCAGATCTTCAATCAGATCCATCGCGCGATTGCGGCCCACATCCTCAAGCGACAGCACACGTCCATCAGCAACCACAGGCGTGGACTCCGTGCGACGAAAATCCAATGCGCCTGCCTCCTGCCGATGCCTGCGCAAACGCTGTGCTGCCTCATCCTGCAAACGAAGTTGATCGAGAATCGCAGGATCAATCGCAGGCGGAACAGCATGTTCCGGATTCACAAGCCACGGCCCCACATGACTGTACGCAAGCTGCGCGGCATTGCATACCAGCGCAGGAAAGATGCGCTGTTCACGCAAGGAACCATCGGCATCCACAATGAATTCCGCAATCATGGCGCGGCGTTCTTCACCAGGATTCAGACTGGTCAAACCGGTGGACAATTCCGTAGGCAACATCGAGAAGTTGCGAGCCGCTGTATAAATCGTGGCGCACTGCCGTGCAGCAAATTTATCCAGCGGTGTGTCCTTGGCAATCGTCGAGGTAACGTCAGCCACTCCAACACGCACAAGGATGCCGCCATCTTCGAGCCGCTCCGCCCACTCAATCTGATCAAGATCACGGGAAGTATCGTTATCAATCGACGACCACGCAAGCTCACGCAGATCCGTACGCTTACGGTTATCGTGCACATTGCCAGCAAGAATGTCGGCAAGCTGCTGCTGTTGTCCGGGAAAGGGTTTCAACTCGAACCCCTGCAGCTTCATCTCTTCCGCGGCAGCGTTCGCAAGGTTAAACGAAGTATGGTTATGCATCGCAATCCATAGGATGCCGAATGCCGCGCGAAGTCAATTCCATTCTTGAAATGGGAAGGAATCAGCGCGTGAAACCGACGGCAGACTTCACCTTATTCCAAACCCACGTGGGAACCGTGCTGCGCATCATGTGATTGCGAAGCTGCTCATACGTAGATGCACCCATGCTGTAACCAATAATCAGACGCAGCAGCTCCGGGTCTTCCTTCGCCTTGCGCACCAACGCATCCATACGCCCACTGCCATTGAAAAGACGATGCTGAATATCCACGGAATGTAAAAGGTCATCACCGATCTCGCGCTTCCATGCTTTCTCATACGCTGAGAGCGTGCGCTCGTCATACTGCTGCGTACGAATCGCGTTCAGCGCCGTATCCGCAGCAAGCGCTCCGCTTGTCATCGCATAGAAGATGCCCTCTGCTGTAAACGCATTGACGAAACCACCTGCATCGCCCGCCAGCAACACACGATCGGTATAAGTCTTCGCAAGCGGGCCGCTGACCGGGATAGGAAACGCTTTGTAACCATTGCGATTTGTCTCGCCGGTGACATCGCCCTGCTGCTTCAACGTCTCCACCCACTGCGCATGGTGTTCCGCCCCTTTGCCACGCAGCTCCTTCAGATACCAGTCAAGCTTGCATCCAAAACCAAGATTCAAATGATGCGTCTTGGGAAAGATGTAGCCATAACCAAAAGTCTCTGTCAGAGTCAGGAAGAGATAGATAGCATCACGATCCTTTACATCCAACCGCGAATAATCCGTTTCCTCCATCATGTCCACGGCGTATTCCTTATGCGCCGCTTCACTGCGAAGTCCCGTATGCCGTGCGATGACAGAGTTGGCGGAATCCGCACCAATGATCATCGGCGCGGCGATGATCCCGCCTTCGGTCGTCTCCAACTCCACATGCGTTGGCTTCACTTCGCATTTGCGAATCATCGTCCCCAACCGCACAGTGCAAACGGAAGCTGCGCGCTTGAACAGCGCTTCATCAAACTGCCAGCGACGCACCAGATACAAAATCGGCTCACCCTGCTGATAGGTTACACGCGTTCCATCCGGCGACTGCAGGTGCACGCGGCTCACAGGATTAACCGGCACCTCACCTACATCGAAGAATTCGCGCACATAAGGAAAGCGATCTAACAGACGTGCCGATAGCCCACCACCGCACGGTTTTTCGCGCGGAAACGCCTCAGCCTTATCAATGAGAAGAACCTTCGCGCCAGCCAGGCCAAGCTTATAGGCAGCAGTGGAACCAGCTGGGCCACCGCCAACAACGATGACGTCAAATGGAGAACTCATGGCAGATTTCCATTTTGCCATCTTCCGCCACGCATCGCGCCTTAATCCTTTGCACTACACTGCGGATATCTGTAATGCAGGAGATGAGACCTTGCGGATCCTCCCGGCTTTTGCACTTTCCATTGCGCTGACAGCACCTGTGCTTCTGTCTGCGCAAACGCTCAACGATGCCGACAAGGCAAAGATTGAATCGGCCATAACAAAGGTGATGGACGAGACCGGAACACCGAGCATCTCCCTTGGCATTGCCCGTGGCGGTAGCGTGGTTTACACCAAAGCATTTGGCCAGGCCATCATCGGAGAACAGTCTGCATCGGTAAAAGCAGATGCAGCCATGGCATATCCCATCGGCTCCATCTCCAAGCAGTTCACCGCTGCATGCATTCTGCTGCTGCAGGAGCGCGGCAAGCTGAAGCTGGACGATCCTGTCAGCAAGTGGTTCCCCGACTTTACAGAAGCAAACAAAGTCACCATCCGCAACCTGCTTACGCACACCAGCGGCTACAGCGATTACGCTCCGCAGGACTACACCATTCCCGCATGGACCAAACCCATTAAGAGCGAAACACTGATACGCGAATGGGCCACCAAACCATTGGACTTCGAACCAGGAACCAAGTGGCAGTACAGCAACACCAACTTCCAGATGGCCGCGCTGATCGTTGAAAAAGTCAGCGGACAGAAGTTCCATGACTTCCTCTGGGCAAACGTCATCACACCGTTGAAGCTGCAAGGCGTGCTGGATCTGGATACAGACCGCGCCAAGCTGCAGGTACGCGGCTATGAACGTCACGCCATGGGCCCACTGCGTGCCGCCATCCTCGAATCGCCCGGTTGGTACACCGGCGATGGCGGATTGGCCATGCCTGTCGCCACGCTTCTGCAATGGGATGACAGCATCGTGCATCGCACATTGCTAAAACCCGCAAGCTACGACGAAATGATGAAGCCATTCGTGTTGAAAGATGGCAGCGACTCGCGCTACGGCCTCGGCGTCTTTTCGCAGGTACGCAATGGCAAACACATTCTGTCGCATTCGGGTGAAGTCGGCGGCTTCGTTTCCAATAACGTCATCGACCTTGATGACGATGTTGCTTTTGCCGCACTGACCAATGTGGAAGGCCCAGGCGCTGCCCCGGCAACAAATGCGCTCATCCCCATCCTGCTGCCATCACTGATGAACGCCGCTCCGAAGAAGGTCGCATCCAGGCCGGAAGAAGCCAGCCTGCCCACAGAACCCACCTACGACAAGACACACGCAGAACAGGCAAAGGCGATCCTTCAGGGATTACAGAAAGGATCTCTGGATCGCAACCTGTTCACCGCCGATGCCAACTTCTATTTCAATGAGGTGACAATCGGGGACTTTAAGTCCAGCCTGCAACCGCTCGGCGCTTTGCAGACTGTCACGCAAACTTCAGAAAAACTGCGCGGTGGCATGATCTTCCGGACGTATGATGCAGAGTTCGCAGGCAAAACTCTCGACGTAACCACTTACACGCAAAACGACGGCAAGCTGGAACAGTTCCTGGTGGAACCGTAAAGCTGGCCGCGCGCGTCCAATCCATGTGAGGTTCGCCATGCGCAGATTCATCCGTGTTGTCCTTGCCGCTGCTTTTCTGTCTGTCACGATGGCCTGCTTTGCCGTGGATCGCGGAACATTCCCCGTGCCCAAGGTAGATGCAGCAAAAGCTCCCGGCAAGTTGCAGACCGCAGTGTTTGCAGGAGGCTGTTTCTGGGGCACACAGAGCGTCTTTGAGCGCGTGAAGGGCGTGAAGAAAACGGTTGTGGGCTATGCTGGCGGCAAAGCATCCACGGCGACCTACGATCAGGTAACAACGGAAACCACAGGCCACGCCGAGAGCGTTGAGGTGCAGTACGATCCTGCCGTCATCACTTACGGCCAACTGCTACGCATCTTTTTCTCCGTCGCGCATGACCCGACACAGTTGAACCGCCAGGGCCCAGACGTTGGCACATCCTATCGTTCTGCCATCTTCTTCATGACCCCGGAACAGCAACAGATTGCGCAGGCATACATTGCACAACTGGACGCAGCCCACATCTTCAAGGCAAAGATCGTCACGGAAGTAACACCGCTCAAAGGCTTCTATCGCGCAGAAGACTACCACCAGGACTATGCTCTGAAGAACCCCGACAATCCGTACATCCTGGTATGCGATCGCCCGAAGATCAGCGCACTCAAGAAGCAATACCCTGACCTGTTCGTGGAATATCACGGTCAGTAAACGCCGACGCTGACCGCTGAGTCATTTTCTTTAGCCGTGCAGGCATCTGCGGTGATAGGCTCTTTCCCACACCATGCGAGCCACTTTTTTGTGGCCGTAAAGGAGAGCCAACATCGTGCGCTGCCTTGTCCTGCTTACCTCTGTGATTCTTTCTGCCACTGCGCTGGCTCAGAGCAACGCAGTCCCCACATTAAGGACTGATGTTCGCCTGACAACGGTAGATGTCATCGTCACTGATAAGAAGGGCGTTCCTGTACACGGACTCAAGGCGGACGACTTCTCCGTCCGAGAAAATAAACAGCCGCAGGCAATTCGCAATTTCGAAGAACACGCTGGCAATGCCCCCACCACGTATGACCGACCGAGACCGGGCGTTTTTACCAACGCGACAGTGGCGCGCGGCGGTGCCAACAATGTACTCCTGATCGATTTTCTCAACACGCCGCCGGAATTGCAGGCATTCATGCGTGATCAACTGGCCAAGTTTGTGATCTCGCAACCTGCAGGAGCGCATACCGCAATCTTCACCATGAACTCTTCTGTTCATCTGCTGCAGGACTTCACCACCGATCCGGAAATCCTGAAGATGGCATTGAAGCATATGGGCACGAAGTTCTCCGCGTTCACTGGCCAGATTCAGACCGGCCCCGACATGCAGATGCAGGCGATGGAAGGTCTCTACGAAGGTTCAACCGCTGCGTTACAAGCGCAGATAGGCCAGGTGATGCAGTCCCTTTCAGACTTCACCGCAAAGGAACAGGCATTCCTTCAGCGCAACCAGGCCTTGCTGACTATGAGCTGTCTTCGTGACGTGGCGCGTTATCTCAGCGGTGTACCGGGACGAAAGAATGTGATGTGGTTATCCACTTCTTTCCCTGTCTATATCCAGCAGGATCCAGAAAGCAATGGAAAACCCTTCCAGGTAAATGAAGTTCTGGATGCGGAGATGCGGCAGACGAAGAATGCACTGGCCAGCAGCCAGATAGCCCTTTATCCAGTGGATCCGAGTGGCACACCCGTTCCTCCATCCTTCCAAGTGTCCAACGACAGCTCCAGCACAAGTCTGGCAGCACAACAACGCATGTATGGCAGCAGTAGTTTCACACCTCAAAACAAGGCCGCCGACAACGCTCTCTTTCAACGCCACAGTTCCATGAACGAATTGGCCGATGCCACTGGAGGCAAGGCCTTCTATAACGGCAACGACATTGCCGGAGCACTGCGTGATGCGCAGGCGGATGGATCGCAGTTCTACACACTTACGTACACCCCACCTTTAAATGCGAAGCCTGGACAGTTCCGCAACGTTGAAATCAACGTACAAGGCAAGGGCCTGCGTGTTCGCTATCGCAAGGGCTACTACACGTCCGAAGCAACGACAAATGGACTGGCTGATCTGAATTCCAAGAAGACCTCGTTCAGTATGCAGGCAATGGCGCCGCAGAGCAGCGAAGTGTTGTTTCAGCTTGAAGTGTCAAAGCCCAGCGGCGAAACCAATGCCGCAAAGATCATCGGCGCGCCGATCTTTGAAGCGTTGCCGCATGGCATGTATCAATTGAACGCTTTGGTGGACTTCTCCACCCTGCAGTTCTCACCCGATGCCGATGGCAAGATGCACGGCGTGGTGGATGTTGCCACTGTGATCTACGACAAGAATGGCAAGGTGCTGGATTCGCGCAGTGACCGGGCGACGCTCGCGTTGGATGACGCACGCTATCAGGCCATGTTGAAAAGCGGCATGCGCTATCATCAGGTGGTTGCGTTGCCAGACAAGGGAGATGGCTACGTTCGCGTTGCCGTGCATGACGCCATGACAGATAAGTTAGGCACGGTCCAAGTCAGCATGTCCAGCGTGCGCGAATCCGCGGCAAAGACCAAACAATAACCGGAACCTCTGCTACTCTGCTGCCATGCTCGATGTACACGAACCGGAACACCCCATCTTCGGGGTACGGGACTTCCTCATCCACCTGTTCACCATCACGGTGGGCCTGCTGATCGCGCTCGGCCTGGAAAACCTGGCGGAGTGGCGCCACCACGTCCACCTGAAGCATCAGGCCGAGGAGAACATCCGTCTTGAACTGAGAGCCAACCAGCACGACCTGCAAGAGGTCACTAAAGCCCTCCCTGGCGAGATGAAGCTCATGGTCAACATGCAGGCCGCATTACAGACCAGGCTGGAAGGGAAACCCCTACCCGACGGCAAGTTGCAAACCGGCATCGTTCAGATGACACCACAAAGCGCCGCATGGAACACCGCATCGGCAACCGGTGCACTCAGTTTCATGGACTACGCAGAGGTGCAGCGCTTCTCCTCTGCGTACACGCTGCAGGCCAAGCTCGAACGTTTTCAGGATCAGGCCATCGGCCCGCTGCTCGGCATTGCCGCGGCTATGGGAATCTCTGACCCCAACAAGATGACGCCTACCCAGATTGAAACTGCTATGTCCCAGGTTCAGCTCTCGCTTGCCCACCTCTCCGCCACCGCAGGTCTCGCACGCGATGTGAACAAGGCCTACGACGAAGCCCTCAAGGGCGAGTAACGCCGCCCTAACGCGCCAGCCAGTACGGCTCTCCCGCAGGGATAAAGTCCACCTTCATGCCCGGCAACGTCGTCTTCAGCCAATCAGCCACGGTCTTCATCCCGGGCTCCTCGCTGGTGTAATGCCCCATCAGGATCAGCGCCTTGTGTCGCCCCTGCTGCTTCGCATCCCACACATACGAGATCGTCTCCCACTCCGGAATCTCGCCACCCACCAGCACTTCGACATCATCGCGTTCCAGTGTCTTGATCTGGCGATCCGCACCTGGCGCGCCGGGCGCATACGCAATCTTCGTTACCACTAACTTCGGGTCACCAATCACACGCACAATGGTTGCGCCCGTCGCTTTGCGTAGCTGCTCTGCCAGCACCGCTACCGTCACAGGCTTCGCGGTGTACAGCATAGGGCCACCGGGGTCACGATGAGCATCAACCCAACCCACCTTTGCCTTCCAGCCCTCCATGATGAAGTCCGGTCGCCGTGTGTGCGCTCCATCATGCCAACGGAAGATCACCAGTTTGTGATCCGCAATGTACTTCATCTTCTCCGCGAGCACGGGATCGTTCGGATACAGATCCGTCTTATCCAGATGGTTATAGAAGCTCGGCTCATGTGTGACGATCAGGTTGTCACCAGCAGCGACAGCCTTGCGCAACACGTCCATCGTGGGCGAGATCGTCGTCGCAATCCCGGTAACCACCGTCTGCGGATCACCTTCCTTGATGGTGTCCACTGTGTTCGGCGCGGGCGTAATCTGCGCCGCAGCACGCATGGCAGCAATCACCTGTTCCGCGGTCTGAGCCTGCTGCGCATGGGAAGCGATACCAGCGATAAGAAGCGGTGCAACAACGAACGTCCGTGTCCAGTTCAACATGGGAAGCATGTTACTGCATACGCTGCATCGCCTTCAGGTACGCTTCATTTTCCGCTTTGTAGATCGTCTGCAGATCACGCTCTCCATGCGCAGCCTGCTCGGCAATTGCGTGAATCGTGGCAAAGTTCAGCGCAATGCTGCGGGCCTGATTCTGCTGTGCCGCCAGCGCGGCCATGTAACGACGCACATCGTCCGGTGTCGCGTCCTTCCATGTGTTCGCAGCCGTTCCCGGCACGCCGAAGCGAGCCATGAACTCATTCAGACCGCTACCTGCCTCATCCAGCACGTTGAACGACGCAGTCAGATTCTGGATAGGACCATCCACTTCTGAAAAGACACGGATCTCATCCTCAGACAACAATGCCAACCGTCCGCTAGCCTTAGCCGCCTGATAGGAAGGATCGTTCGGCTGATCCCAGTCAGCTACTCCCGGAACCTCAGGCAATGCAGGAATTGCAGTGTGATGCAGAAACGCATCCTGCGTCTGTCGAATCACGCGAGCATCGCGCGAAACCATCGCCTCGTAATACCGCTGCGCGCCTTCCGCATTCGTCGCAATAATCTCCAGATCGCGCTGCATGCCTTCACGCACCTCATGCCGCTGATGCCCACGGTGCAGCCACTCCGCAGTTTGCTCCAGAGCAATGGCAATCAACAGTCCCAACACAACAATGCCCATGTGAATAAAGAACTGTCGCCAGGTCATCACTGGTTCTTCTGGCACGTGCACTTCCATTTGCTAGCGGCTCCTTCAATGCTGTTGTTCAAGAAACACCATACCCGAATCCGCAGCAGCATTCCCTGCGTCGAATGAGGTATGGATCAGTATCGTTACAAGCTGACGTTGGAACGCGTGGCAGGCAAAGACGGCGTAGTGCGTGGAAACGCCGACGACAAAGTCACCTTCGAAGCCTACAACCACGACGATCTGTTCAACATCCTCGAACGCCAGAAAGCGAAAGGCCTATGGGACGACGACACCGCCGCTCAACTTGCCATTGGCTTCAAAATGTTCGCAGAGGTCGCGCTGCACCACCGCAACGATCCCCTCTTCGAACCATTGATGCCCCATATCAAAGAGTTCATCAGTCGTCTTAAGTCGCTCCCTGCAAAGAACGAATCCGCGCAATAAACCGCCGCCTTCAGTACACTTCCTGCTGGAGGGCGGCAATTTGAAGAACCTACTTCTCCAGATAGCTCCATGCATGCTTCTGCTCTTGGCAGGATGCAGTGCCACCAGTGTCGTTGCGGGCCAACGATTCGTGCTGGTAAACGATCCCACCGGAATATCGGACAAGATTCCCAGCGGTGCGCTTGCATTGGATACACGAACCGGACAGCTTTGCTACACAATCAGTGGAACCTCAGCAGGAGCGCCCGCACTTCCCATGTGCAGCGACTTGGCGCGAAAAAACCAGCAATAGCAAGAGGCCCGGATCACTCCGGGCCTCTTCTGTTATTACGGCAACTGCTTACGCCTTGCCAGCCAACTGACGCAGCACGTACTGCAAAATGCCGCCGTGCTGGTAGTACAGGATCTCCTGCGGCGTATCGATGCGGACGGTTGCCGGAATGTGCAGCACCGTTCCATCAGCCTTCTTCGCTTCCACTGTGATCTGCTTGCCGTTAGCGAACTTCGCATCCAGCATGTCCTTCAGGCCGGGCACGCTGTACACCTCTTCGCCGGTCAGGCCCAGCGATTCCACGTTGTCACCTTCCTGAAACTGCAACGGCAGAATGCCCATGCCCACCAGGTTGCTGCGGTGAATACGCTCGTAGCTCTCGGCAAGCACAAAGCGAATGCCCAGCAAACGCGGACCCTTTGCAGCCCAGTCGCGCGACGAACCGGAACCGTATTCCTTACCGGCAAGAATCGCCAGCGGCGTGTTGCGCTTCGCGTACTCGACGGACGCATCGTAGATGCTCATGCCTGTGCCTTCCGGTAGCAACCGCGTTACGCCGCCTTCTGTTCCGGGTGCCAGCTTGTTGCGCAGACGCACATTCGCAAACGTGCCACGCACCATCACCTCATGGTTGCCGCGACGCGAGCCGTAGCTATTGAAGTCTGCAGGCTTCACGCCGTTCTCCGTCAGGTACTTGCCCGCGGGACCATTCAGTTTGATGGAACCAGCAGGCGAGATGTGATCCGTTGTCACCGAATCACCCAGCACTGCAAGCACACGCGCATCGTGAATATCCGTCACCGGCGCGGGCGTTGCAGGCATGCCGTCAAAGTACGGCGCCTTGCGAATGTAGGTGGAATCAGCTTCCCATCCATACACATCGCCCAGCGGGAACTTCAACGCCTGCCAGTTGTGATCGCCGTCAGAGACAGTGCTGTACTGCGTGCGGAACATCTCCGCATCAATGCTGTCGTTAACGGTCTTGTTGACTTCTTGCTGCGTCGGCCAGATGTCTTTCAGGAACACATCGCTGCCATCTTTGCCCTTGCCGATGGGTTCGTTATCGAAGTCGAAATCAATACGGCCAGCCAGCGCATACGCCACCACCAACGGCGGCGACATCAGATAGTTCGCACGCACATCCGAGTTGATACGACCTTCAAAGTTACGGTTGCCAGAAAGCACGCTGACTGCGACAAGGCCGTGTTCTTCAATCGCCTTCGAGACATCCGTAGGCAAAGGACCAGAGTTACCAATGCAGGTGGTGCAGCCATAGCCCACGGTGTTGAAGCGCAACGCGTCCAGGTACTTCTGCAAACCAGCCTTGTTGTAGTAATCGGTCACCACGCGCGAACCCGGCGCGAGCGATGTCTTCACCCACGGCGGCGTTTTCAGGCCCTTCTCCACAGCCTTCTTCGCCAGCAGGCCAGCGGCCAGCATCACGTACGGGTTCGACGTGTTCGTGCAGGACGTGATCGCCGCAATCACAATGCTGCCATGATGCAGGTACGGATCCACGTCGATGCCAAAGCGATCCTTGATCGACAGGATTGGCTCACTGGCTTCTGCCAGCACGCCATCTTTGCCCGGCTCCGGTGCGCCCACGGTTGATTCCACGGAGCCATCCACCGATGCGTGGCCGCCTTCACCCTGCCAACGTGCAATCTGACGATCGCCCTTGGTGTTTGCATTCGGGCCATACAACGACGGCAACTGCTTCGCGAACGATGCCGCAGTCTGCGACAGAGCAACGCGATCCTGCGGACGCTTCGGTCCGGCAACGCTCGGCTCCACCGTTGCCAGATCCAGTTCCAGCGTGCTGCTGTACTGCGCTTCCGGCGCGTCGGCAGTGTGGAACATGCCCTGCGCGCGGTAGTAATCCTCAACCAGCTTCACCTGCTCATCCGTGCGGCCGGTCAGTCGCAAATAAGCCAGCGTCTCCGCATCCACGGGGAAGATACCGCATGTCGCGCCATACTCCGGAGCCATGTTCGCAATCGTCGCGCGATCTGCAAGAGGCAGTTCGCTGATGCCGCTGCCAAAGAACTCCACAAACTTGCCCACCACGCCATGCTTGCGCAGCATTTCGGTCACGGTCAGAACAAGATCAGTAGCTGTCGTTCCCTGCTTCAGCTTGCCCGTCAAACGGAAGCCAACAACTTGCGGCACCAGCATCGAAACCGGCTGGCCCAGCATGGCAGCCTCGGCTTCAATACCACCCACACCCCAACCCAGAACACCCAGGCCGTTGACCATCGTCGTGTGCGAATCCGTACCAACGCACGTGTCGGGGTACGCTTCACCACTCGACGTCGTAAACACCACACGCGCCAGATACTCCAGGTTCACCTGGTGGCAGATACCCATTCCCGGCGGCACCGCGCTGAAGTTGTTGAACGCACTCTGTCCCCACTTCAGGAAGGCGTAACGTTCGCGATTACGCTGGAACTCCAGCAGCGAGTTGATGTCATACGCATTCTTCAGACCGTACTCATCCACCTGAACCGAGTGGTCGATGACCAACTCAGCAGGGATCAGCGGATTAATCTTCTCTGCATCGCCGCCAAGAGCCTTCATGGCATCACGCATCGCGCCCAGGTCCACAATCGCCGGAACACCGGTGAAGTCCTGCATCAGCACGCGCGCCGGCATGTAGGCAATTTCGCGCGAAGGTTCCGCGCTGGGCTGCCACTTCGCCAGAAACTCAATGTCGTCGGCAGTAACGGTCACACCGTCTTCGCGGCGCAGCAGGTTCTCCAGCAGAACGCGTAGCGAGAAAGGCAGGCGAGCCAGTTCGACTCCCTTTTCTGCCAACGAATCCAAACGGTAGTAGGTGTAGCTCTTGCCGCCGGAGTTAAGGGTGGCGCGGCTTGCGAAAGTATTCAACGAAGTGCTCATGGTTCAGTCCTCAATCGCGCCTGTGCAAAGGCGCGAGGTCTGGCCGCAGACCATGTGGCTTTCGCAACGCGAAGCCTGGCCCGGGCGGCTGTGGCAATCAAGAGTAGCAAAACGGGAGCGATACAGAATTACAGCGAGATGCGGCCGCGATCATGCCTGCCGCGGCGGAAACGCTTCAACCTCATCAGGGAGCGGTCCATAGGGTCTATGGTAACGCGGAATGGGTGCACTTCAAAAGTGTCGGGAAGTGGGAAATAGTTTCTCGCAACCCTTTCCCCCAGACCGGGTTTGATTCGTGCAGGATGGGATCAACGGCAGACAGCTTCGCAGCATCTGACCATCTCTGAGGATTTTTATGAAGAACGTATCGCTCTACCGGTCTGCAGTACTCATTTCCTCGCTCGGGCTCGTCCTGACAGGATGCCGGAGCAACGCGGCGAACACTCCCGCACCAATCGTGGACGGCAACGCTGCCGCGACCGATCCTGCCAATGCGAACATGCTGCCGACACAGGTAGCCGGTGTAAGCTACGCCGCCATGCCGCAAAGCAATGGCACCAGCTACGCGCCGCAAGCCCAGACTGCACCCCAGTCCGGCCGCAACACGCAGAATGAAGCACTGCAATACAACACCGCGCCGCCTGCCTATCAGGGCAACAACCAGCAGCAGCAGCAACCCGTTTACGACAATTCCCAGCAGCAACAACCCGTCAACGACCAACAGCCATACACCGATCAGCAGGCTGCCAACGCCGCGGAATACGACGAATACAACGCCCTGCTCGATCCCGACGTGCCTGCCGCCTCCGAAGCTCCTCCTCCATTGCCGCAGGATTATGAACAGCCTGTAGCGCCCGGTCCGGACTACATGTGGACGCCCGGCTACTGGGATTACGCAACCGCCGGTTACTACTACGTCCCCGGAGCATGGGTTGCGCCACCGTTTATCGGTGCACTGTGGACACCCGGATGGTGGGGTTGGTATGGCGGCCATTACCGTTGGCACCACGGCTATTGGGGAAACCACATCGGCTTCTACGGCGGTATCAACTATGGCTTCGGCTACATCGGCTACGGATATCAGGGTGGCTACTGGAATAACAATCACTTCTGGTACAACACCGCAGTGAACCGCGTACAACCGCGCATCGTAAACAACTACGTTTACAACCGCCGCGTAGAAGTGGTGAACAACACGTACATCAACAACTCTCGCGTCTCCTACTTCGGCGGCAACGGCGGTCTGCGCCGTGCGCCTTCGCCACAGGAGTTTGCGGCTGTGCGTGAACAGCGTGTGCCTCCCATGCAGTCGCAGGTGCAAAACCGGCAGGCGGCCATGCAGAATCGCGCGCAGTTCTTCCAGCAGAATCGCGGTCGCCCCACGATGGTCACGACAGCACGACCTCTGCCTGCACAACGCGGCATCGTAGCTCCTCCGCGGACGGTAGCCCCCATGCAGGGCAACAACATGCACCCCGGACAGAACGGGTTCAATGGTGCGCTGCCTGCCAACGCAACGCAGCAACAGCGTCAGCAGTTTGAACAGCAGCGCCAGCAGTTCAACAATCAGCAGCGCATACAGCAGAACATGAACCCGCAGCAACGCCAGCAGTTCGAACAACAGCAGCGTGTGCAGCAGCAGAACATGCAAAACCAGCAGCGCATGCAACAAAACATGAACCAGCAGCAACGCCAGCAGTTTGAACAGCAGCAGCGCGCGCAACAGCAGAATCAACAGAACCAGCAACGTCAGCAGCAGGAACAACAGCACCAGCAGCAGCAGAACCTGCAGAATCAGCAGCGTCAGCAACAGGAACAGCAGCGCCAGCAGGTAAATCAACAGAACCAGCAGCGCGAACAGGAACAACAGCGCCAACAGCAGATGCAGAACCAGCAGCGTGAACAACAGCAGAACCAGCAGCGTGCTCAGGAACAGCAACGTCAGCAGGAGCAACAGCGTCAGCAGCAGCAACAACGTCAGGCGCAGGAGCAGCAGCAGCGCGTACAGCAGGAACAACAGCGCCAGCAGCAACAACAACAACGCCAGGTGCAGGAACAACAGCGCCAGCAGGTGCAACAGCAACAGCGCCAGATGCAGGAGCAGCAACGCCAGGTGCAACAACAGCAGCAGCACCAGGTGCAGCAGCAACATCAGATGCAACAGCAAATGCAGCATCAGCAACAGCAGGTGCAACACGCCGCCCCACCGCAGGCTCCTCACGGCGGCGGTGATCCACACCACCACTAAACCAAATAGAAAATCTGAAATATAAAAAGAGGCCGCACCGGAAAAAAGGGGCGGCCTCTTCTTTTGTCGCTATGCCGTAAACATCTGCCAGAGAAGCACGCAGTTCAACCCAATGATGAGCATGGCCACAGTCCATCCCGCAATGGCCGTCGC
Source organism: Terriglobus sp. ADX1 (assembly GCF_036877645.1). Taxonomy (NCBI): domain Bacteria; kingdom Pseudomonadati; phylum Acidobacteriota; class Terriglobia; order Terriglobales; family Acidobacteriaceae; genus Terriglobus; species Terriglobus sp. ADX1. The sequence continues at coordinate 80,563 of NZ_JAEDXV010000011.1, read as the reverse complement.
GCGGTTATTGCAGAACTCACCCATCACATTCTTCTTGCCCGTCAGCAACAACAGCGGCACCAGCGCGAACGGAATGCCGAAGGACAACACCGCCTGCGACAGCAGTAATACCTTCAACTCATCCAGCCCCATGGCAATGACCACCAGCGCAGGGATGATCGTGATCAGGCGCCGAAGATAGATAGGAAACTTAACATGCAGGAATCCTTCAATCACCACCTGCCCGGCCAGCACACCAATCGTCGATGAAGACAAGCCGCTGCACAACAGCGCCACGGCAAATGCAACCTGCGCCATCGGCCCCAGCAGCGGTCCCAGTGTCTGATGCGCGCCTTCCAGCTTGCTGATAGCGGCTTCACCCACACCACTCAGCGCCGCTGCCGCCATAATCAACATGGCAGAGTTAATGAGCCAAGCGCCATTCATGGCAAAGATAATGTCAATGCGTTCAAAGCGAAGATAACGCCGACGGAAGTCGCGCAAACGGCTCGCTTCCTGTGCGCGATTGGCACCACCGCTAATGCCGCGTTCCACAAATGTCGTCAGACGCGGCTGCATCAGCGACGAGTGCAGATAGATCACATGCGGCATCACCGTCGCACCTAGCATGGCCACGGCAATGTATAGAGTCTCGTGATTCAGGTGCGGCACCAGCGTGCCACGCACTGCCTGCGACCAATCCGGATGCACCAGGAAAATCTCAATCGCGTAGCAGAAACCAATCGCGCTGACTAACGCAATGATGACGCCTTCAAAGTGACGGAAGCCGCGTTGATTCAATGCCAGCAACAAAAACACAAACACCGTTGTCGCCAGCGCAGCCAGAAACATCACGGTGGTGCGGCTCATGCCATGCGCCAGAAAATACGGCCCCACCAGCAAATAAAAGCCGAGCGCCGCGCCAAGAAACTCCGCCAGGTCCGTGGCAATCGCGCTGATCTCTGCGCCCACCCAAAGCAGCCACACCACAGGCTTTGAAAAATGCTCGCGACAACACTCTGGCAGCGTATGTCCCGTCGCAATGCCCAGCTTCGCGGACAGGTATTGCACCAGCATGGCCATCGCATTCGACCACAGCAAGACCCACAGCAACGTGTAGCCATACTTGGCGCCGCCCACAATATTCGAAGCAAAATTGCCGGGATCGATATAAGCAACAGACGCAACAAACGCTGGACCAAAGAACGTCCATAGCTCGCGCAGCGTGATGCGCGGCTCAGCCTTCTCTTGCGAAATGGCAGTCTTTAGGCTCACCTAAATAGAGCATAGCAGCATCTGGGCCACCTTCCACGCAAATCCCGCGAGATACTAGAAACTATGAAGGTTCTGGTGATTGGCGCAGGTGGCCGTGAACATGCCATCTGCTGGGCGCTGCGAAAGTCCGCGCGCGTGAAGGAACTGGTGTGCGCACCGGGCAACGCGGGCATTGAAACCATTGCAAAATGCCTGCCCGTAAAGCAGGACGACGTGGCAGACATGCTGCGCGTCACAGACGCCGTACAGCCCAACCTGGTCGTCATTGGCCCAGAAGTCCCGCTTGCCGCTGGCATTGTGGATGCGTTGCAGGAACGCGGCATCCGCGTCTTTGGCCCCACCCAGGCTGCAGCGCAACTGGAAAGCAGCAAAGCCTTCACCAAGGACTTCCTGCAGCGCCACAACATCCCCACCGCCCGCTACGTCACGGTCCAAACTCTGGACGAAGCGCAGACGGCACTGCCGGAGTTTTCCCTCCCCGTGGTGCTGAAGGCCGACGGCCTGGCCGCAGGCAAGGGCGTCATCATCGCCACCACCGACGCCGAAGCCGACGCCGCAGTGCAGGAACTGCTGCCCATGAACGGCTCGCTCGTCATCGAGGAGTTCCTCACCGGCGACGAACTCAGCGTCTTCGCCCTCTGCGACGGCACGCACGCCACCATTATTGCCGCCGCGCAGGACCACAAACGCATCGGCGAAGGCGACACTGGCCCCAACACCGGCGGCATGGGCGCATACTCCACAGACCTCCTGCTCCCCGACGAGCTCAAAACATGGGTGCTGCAGCACGTCGCACAGCCCACTGTCGACGGCATGAAGGCCGAGGGCTATCCCTTCCGCGGCATCCTGTTCATCGGCCTGATGATGACGCCAAACGGACCTAAAGTCCTTGAATTCAACACCCGCTGGGGCGACCCGGAAACGGAAGCCATCCTTCTCCGCTTGGAAACGGACTTCCTCGACCTCGTCGACGCCTCCGTTGACGGCACGGCCGACAAGCTGGACATCCGCCTGAAGCCGGGCGCAGCCATTAGCGTCATCCTTGCCAGCGCAGGCTATCCGGCCAGCGCGGAAAAAGGCGTCGTCATCCACGGCCTGGACACCCCGCCCCCCGCCAGCGTCGAGATCTTCCATGCCGGCACCGCCCGCAATGAAGCAGGTGAAGTCGTCACAGCAGGCGGTCGTGTCCTGGCCATCGCCGCCGAAGCAGAGAATCTGCGCCGCGCCGCCGGAAAGGCCTATGACGCCGCCTCCACTATCTCCTTCAAAGGCATGCAAATGCGCCGCGACATCGGCTGGCGCGCCTTGCAGCGAGAATAAACAACAATTCAAAACCAATCATGCGCGAGCCAGGTGAGAGAAAGTTACAAGCTCTCCCTGGCTCATTTCATCCTGCGCACATTCTTCCACTCCGCTGGCAGCTTCTGGCGCTTGCCTTAGAAGGGCCGATTTCGTTGACCCCTGACCTTTTTAAGTCCTATACTTAAACTAAGCTCTGGCGCCTAAGAATTTGCGCGGGCTACCTTGGACAATTCGCTCTTGCGGTTTCAACCAGCCGGCGCCTGTGCGTCGTCTGCTCACACGTCGAAACACGTTTCAGCGCACTGCCGGTAGTGGCCCTCTGAATCCTTCGGGCACTGCGGAGCGTCAATAGCTGAGGCAGCCCGGATGCACATGTATCTGTCGCCATCCCCCCGCTAAATCTGAACCTGAGAGCAAAACTCTGACCACCGAACTGGAAACCATGCCGACCGAAACCACCACTCCTGACAACCAGCACGAAGAAACCGTAGGCGCCAACCACCTGGTTACGCCTGCACCGGAAACCACCACCGCCGACGACGACATCGATTACGACGCAGCCGACTTTGCTGCTGCGCTCGAAAGCTTTGACCGTGAGCAGGCCGAAGAAAAGGCCGCTGCCTCCTCCGCCATGGAAGAGGACAAGGTCGTTACCGGCACCGTGGTGAAGATCACCGACAAGCATGTGGTCGTAGACATCGGACTGAAGTCCGAGGGCCTGATTCCGAAGGAGCAGGTGCTTGACCACACTGGCGAGCCGAAGCTGGCCGTGGGTGATGCAGTGGAAGTCGTGGTGGAGCGCGAGGAGCCGGAAGGTGGCTACCTGGTTTCCTACGAGAAGGCACAGCGTCACCGCCTGTGGGATCAGCTCGAGAAGGCCGCTGCAGACAAGACCCCGGTGACCGGTACGGTTCTGTCCCGCGTCAAGGGTGGCCTCACCGTTGATATCGGCGTGAAGGCATTCCTCCCCGGCTCACAGGTGGAGATCCGCCCCGTTCGCAACCTGGACACCTACCTGGGCCAGCAGCTGGACGTTCGCGTCATCAAGCTGAACAAGAAGCGCGGCAACGTGGTTGTCTCCCGCAAGGAAATCCTTGAGGAAGAGCAGAACGCCAAGAAGTCCGTCACGCTTGAGACCCTCGAAGAGGGCACCGTGCTGACCGGCGTGGTGAAGAACCTGACAGACTACGGCGCATTCGTTGAGCTGGGCGGCCTGGATGGCCTGCTCCACATCACCGACATGAGCTGGGGCCGCCTGACGCATCCGCGGGACCTGGTTCAGGTTGGCGACGAGATCCAGGTGAAGGTTCTCAAGTTCGACAAGGATAAGCACCGCGTCTCCCTCGGCTTCAAGCAGCTCACCCCTGACCCGTGGCTGGACGCGACTGAGCGTTACCCTATCGGAGCACAGGTAAAGGGCCGCGTTCTGTCCGTGACCGACTACGGCGCATTCGTCGAGTTGGAGCAGGGCATCGAAGGCCTGGTCCACGTCTCGGAAATGACCTGGTCCAAGCGCATGAAGCACCCGTCGAAGATGGTTAAGCCCGGCGACGAAGTCGACACCATCATCCTCCAGGTCAACCCGAACGATCGCCGCATCTCGCTTGGCATGAAGCAGCTGCAGGACAATCCGTGGGAGCAGTTGGAGAACAAGTACCCCACCGGTGCAACGGTGGAAGGTCGCGTGCGCAACCTGACCGACTTCGGTGCGTTCATCGAGATCGAAGACGGCATCGACGGCCTGGTTCACGTTTCGAACCTGAGCTGGACGAAGCGCATCAAGCACCCCTCGGAAGTCCTGAAGAAGGGCGAGAAGGTCAAGGCTGTTGTTCTCGGAGTTGAGCCGGAGAACCGTCGCCTGAGCCTCGGTGTGAAGCAGTTGGAGCCCGATGTATGGGATACCTTCTTCGCGCAGCACCGGGTGGGCGATGTGGTCAAGGGCAAGGTTCTGCGTACCGCCCAGTTCGGCGCCTTCGTTGAGATCGCCGAGGGTGTGGAAGGTCTGTGCCACGTCTCTGAAGCTGTTGACGAGACCGGCAAGCAGGCTGAACTGCAGGTGGGTTCGGAGCACGAGTTCAAGATCGTGAAGATGAGCCCCGAAGAGAAGAAGGTCGGCCTCAGCCTCCGTGGCATCGGCGAAGAAGCCAGCCGCGAAGAGGTGGAGAGCTACAAGACACCTTCCTCCAGCAGCTCCTCCAGCTCGTCCTCCAGCACCACGCTGGGCGACCTCATCAACTGGAAGCGCTCAGAGCGCGAGTAACTCTCGCCTCGCGCAACATAAGCAAGGGCCACCCGCAAGGGTGGCCTTTCTGCTTCCTATCGCGTATCAGCAGGAGCTGCCTGTATTGAAGCAAAGCTCACACACTCGAAGTCCGTCAAGCAGGGCCGCATCCTTGTATTGAAGCAGACTCATACGCTCGAAGACCGTCATTCTGAGCGAAGCGAAGAATCCCGACACTCTTCATCGCGCCTATAGCGCCCATCCCTTCCACCACAAATCCAAACCAGCTTCGCGTAAGCGAAGCTCGTACGGTCGCAGGCCGTCATCCTGAGCGAAGCCGAAGGACCTGCATTCTTCTCCTGAACAACGATTCCGCGGGAAGGAATATCCGCTCGCTGCAATAGAAAGAGGAACAGGCCAATGACCTAAATTTCTTTTTCTTTCTCGTCCGCTGGGTTCATCTTTGCCGAAGCACGATGAAACACCTCAATCTCAGCCGCGGCAAAGGCATCCGGCGGAACGCCACCAATGGCAACATACCCTGGCTCCGCACCAAACTGCTCCGCAATACGGTTCCACGCATGGAACGGCGACGTGGTGGCAAGCAGCACGAACTTGCGCTTAGGCTCAGGCCTGCTGAAATACCAGATCCAGATCAATTGCGCGAGCCAACCAACAAGAATCTGGACAATAGCGTATGGCCGGTAGAGATAACGCTGTTTGAACAGAGAGGGCGCCTGGATTGTGGTGACCAGCGAAGTAATGACAAGACCAAAGCTAACGCCGAAGACACGACTCTTCAGAGACAGTCCCATCGGGCGAATAGCCAGGCAAACAAAGATCACCAGGCTCACGGTGAGCGTGCCGCTAATGCGCTGAAGCTCCGTGACAAGGCCCACGATGACTTCACCGCCTTGAACATTGGTCGCCTGTGCCGCATCCAAAGCTAGGAAGACAGAAATGGCAAAGATCCACCAATACACGATATTGCCAAGCTGCTGTAGACCCTTCAGAGGCCGCATGGCTTCGCGCAGCACAAAGTAAGTCATAAGTACGGCAAAGATTGCCTGGAGTGCGAAGCAGATATAGAAGGCATAGAAGTAGATTTGATAGGCTGTTCGAGCCGTCAGGTTATGTTCCCTGCCATGTGCACGCAGCCATTCAAAGGTAAAGAAGGGAATCGTCTGCCAGTTGCTGATAATCAGCATCGGCCAGTAGGTCTTCAATTCGCGCGCTCGAATGAGGAAGATCAACGCAACAACGCTCAGCGCAATCTCGATCGCGCTGAGCGTGTTGTAGAGCGGGAACGTGGACACCGGAAATCTCCTTGAGCAAGAGCATATCAAGGAGCAGCGTGTCGGCTGACCCGATAAAAATTAGTCGTAGATACCGCAGCCGTTGGGATCGCTCGGGGGGCACGACGGCGGGGGGATCGAAGCCGCTGTCGCGGTGGTCTTCTTCGTGGTTTTGGTCTGTGCGTTTGCAGATCCGGTAGAAGCAGCGCCCAGCATCAGCAGAAGCGACATCACGGCAGAGGTAACAACGGTCTTTTTCATTTGGGAAGTCCTCCAAGACTCTTCCGGAAATTCATCCGGGCAAGACTTACCCTAAGTGACCGATAACAGCGCGTCCATTCATTCCGAAGACATAACAATGCCTACAACAATCGCAGTTACTGAAGTCATTTTAGATGTCATGGGGGAAAGCGATTAGGACAGAAGAATGCGTGTAGTCAGAGGAATCCCTGCGCACATCCACAACCTTTCGGGAACCGGTGCACACCGGTGGCACTCACTACCCGTTGGACGTCGGAAGGAGGCAACTGCTCTTATCGGCAGTGTTGTGCAAGTCTTTGAGTTAAGACTAGGAGATATTAAGAAGAACCTTACCAAAAACAACAGCGCTCCTCCACAAAAAGAGCGCTGCGTGGTATCAGTTCTGATACTTTTTATGCTTCGAAGTACAAATACTTTCGCCAGGCTGCATCGCCGGAGCCCAACATCCGCATAATATGCCGCGAAGTATGCAGTGAAAATGGGCGTGGCTCACGCATCAGCTTCATATCCTGCAGCTCATGTAAAAGCTGGTTGCCCTTGCGACGATTGCAATCATGGCAGCAAGCTACCAGGTTCTCCCATGTCGAAGTGCCTCCACGCGAACGCGGCAGAACATGATCCAGCGTAAGTTCGCTAGTGGTCAGAACACAGCCACAGTACTGGCACGTATTCCGATCGCGCAGAAGAATGTTCTTACGTGAAAGCGCGCGTGTCTGATGCGGAATGCGACGATACTCCAGCAGACGAATCACTGACGGCATGGGCATGCGGATGCAGGCTGCGTGCAGCGTGTGTCCCTGCTCTTCTTCCGTACGGGCCACGCCTTTCAGCACCAGCACCAGCGCACGACGCGCACCACAGATGTTGATGGGTTCATAGGAAGCGTTCAATACCAGCACCGGCGTCTGCAACGTGGTTCCTCCACGACGCGGACGTGGATCCTCACCGGGTGGAGTGAGGGTGTGGCACTTAGCGAGCGACTTCTGCTTACGGGCTTTGGCGGAATGCATCTCGAGCACTGCTCCTTGCGAAGGGTGATTTCGATCTGTTCGTGCTTGCCTGTCGTTCTTTACGTCTCTCTTTGCACCTGGCGATCGACTACTGGACCGGGTGCGGGTAAATCGAAGTTCCAAATCGGTTGGGCGACGGATACTCCGTGCTATCCATCGGTGCGGTCCACAAAACAGGGATCTGACTTCCAGCACGAGCAAGCGTGACCACACGCACACTCTCTGCTCCTGCAGCCAACAACACTTCCGTGCATTCCGTGACAGTGGCGCCGGTGGTATACACATCATCCACCAGTAGGACGTGGCGTCCGCCAACGGAGCCTCGCACACGAAACGCGCCACGCACATTCTCGCGGCGTTCCTCGGGCGACAAACGATACTGTGATTCCTTGTGATGAACGCGCTTCATTCGCTGCGGAGCCAGCTCCATCTTCCAGTGCGGATAGTGTCGCCGAACGACACGTATCGCAGCATGCGCCAGCAGGTGGCTCTGGTTATACAAACGACGACGCCTGAAGAGCGGCACTGGAATCACCAGCAGCGACTCCGGCATGCCCTCTGCCTGCGTCAGGACAGCCTCCGCCAACATCGCCCCCATAGGCCGCGCCAGCGAGCGTACATTGCCAAACTTGAACAGCCGCAGCGCATGCCGCATTAACTCATAAGAGCCAAAGGCCGTAGCGCGTACAAACGCAGGCGCAGTCAATCTGCATTCGCTGCAAAGAATCCGCTCGCCGAACTCCCGGTACGACGGTTCATACCCCAACGGCTCGGCGCAATGATGGCAGCAGACACCCAGACGGAAGCTTTCAACAGCCGCCATGCACCCATCGCACAGCGGCACCAGCCGTCCGTCGGTCAGTGGATGAACCCGGCACAGCCGACACCGTGCAGGTGCAAGAAAAGCAGTAGCTGAATGGAGAGCGGAGCGGAACAGCGAACGAGGCGAGACGAAATCCATGGCGCAGGAAGTACTCTCTACTGCCATTGTCACTTCGGATTCACCACCTGCGTACAACGTCTTATGGAAGACGCACCTCGCTGGCATTATCCCCTGCGAAGCCCTGAAATAGCCTTGCAATTCCCGGCCCAGAACGGCATGGGGATGTATTTGACCGCAGTATATGCCGCTTTGCGCCTCCGGCGAAAGAGCCACCCGGCCAAGAATCCAAAAAGATTCCGCCATGACCTGCAGCCCCATCAAATCGTGGAACTTTTTTCTGGCGCACCGCCCCTAAGAAAGCAGAACATAGTGCGTCAATTCTGCATCCAATCCACCTGCGGCAACATCTTCCTCTCTACCCAATGCGTGCGGTTATCCATCCCCTTCCCTGAGGTTCATGCGAAATGGCCACCACTGTTGCTTCAAATGTCCTGCATCCCGTGCAAGCCACGCTGTTGCAACGATTTCTGGCCGCACGACAGGCCACGGAAGATGCCTGCCGCACGCTGACAACTGAGGATCAGATGGTGCAGTCCTGCCCGGAAGCCAGCCCCACCAAGTGGCATCAGGCACATACAAGCTGGTTCTTTGAGACTTTTGTGCTGACGCAGTTTCTCCGCGGCTATCAGCCCTTCCACCCGGATTTCCATTGGCTCTTCAACAGCTACTACCGCAGCCTGGGCAATGAGATTCCCGAGAAAAAACTCCGCGCATCCTTCTCGCGCCCCTCTCTGGAAACCATCGTCGCCTTCCGCGCGCATGTAAACCGACACATCGAGCTGCTACTGCAACAGGACTCCGTGCCCGACGACGCACTGCGTCGCATCGTGCTCGGCATCCAGCATGAGCAGCAACACCTCGAACTGCTGCTGACCGACATCAAGCACGCCTTCTTCACCAATCCGTTGCATCCCATCTATCGCGAAACGCAGACTGCCACAGACGCAGAAGGAACACCCGCGCGCTGGATCGAATTCCAGGGCGGCCTGCAGGAAATCGGATACGCCCTCAACGATGCAGACCCGCTCGACTTCTGTTTTGACAACGAAACCCCGCGCCACACCGTCTATCTCCAGCCCTACGCCTTGGAGAATCGGCTCGTCACCTGCGGCGAATACCTCGCCTTCATGAATGACAACGCCTACACGCGCGCCGAACTGTGGCTCAGTGAAGGCATTGACACCATCGAACACGAGCACTGGGAAGCGCCTCTCTACTGGCAGCGATGTACGGATGACAGCACAGGCTGGCGCATCTTCACACTCGCCGGATGGCGTGGCCTCTCCACCATGCTGGCCACACCGGTATGCCACGTAAGTCTCTTCGAAGCCGACGCCTACGCACGCTGGCGTGGTTGTCGACTCCCAACCGAAGCGGAATGGGAACATGCAGCAAGCGAAGCACCAACGGAAACAACCGGCCTGTTAGAACAAGGCAGACTCCATCCCTCTGCCGCCGCCTCCGACGGCCTCACACAAATGCTGGGCTACGCATGGGAGTGGACCGCATCAGCCTATACCGGCTATCCCGGCTACGTCCCGCTACCCGGCGCGCTCGGTGAATACAACGGCAAATTCATGTCCAGCCAGATGGTGCTTCGCGGAGGCTCCGTCGCAACTCCGGCAACTCACATCCGCGCCGCCTATCGCAACTTCTTCACGCCGGGCACACGCTGGCAGTTTTCCGGCATCCGTCTGGCACGGGCTTTTTCTCACAACGAATAGGACCACTGGTGAGCACATCTTTTTCCTCCCCTGAGCTTCTCACGCCGCCTCTCGCCAATCCCGTACAGGATGCGGTGGCCACAGCCGTGCGTGAAGGCTTGTCCTGCACGCCAAAGTGGCTGCCCGCGTGGCTGTTTTACGATGCGGAAGGTTCACGACTCTTCGAACGCATCACCACACTGCCGGAGTACTACCCCACGCGCACCGAGCGTGCCATCTTCGCGGGCTACGCGGACGGCATCATCGACACCGCCATACGTACATGGCAACAGACACATCCCGGTCGCAGTGGCCGACTCCGCATCCTGGAACTCGGCGCAGGAACCGCCACCAAGACAGGCATCCTGCTTGACGCCGCAGTGCGCCGACAGGGTCAAACGGAATATCTCCCCATCGACGTATCCGAGTCCGCGATGGCCGAAGCATGCGCCTCCATGGAACGCGTACAAAGCGGAGTCATCGTCTCGCCACAGGTTGCCAACTACGTCACCGACGCATTGGAAATCCCGCAGCACGACGGCCCCACCATGGCGCTCTACATCGGCAGCAGTATCGGCAACTTCGATCCTGAAGAAGCAGCCACCATCCTCGGCAATCTACGCAGACAGTTGCAGCCAGGCGACACGCTGTTGCTCGGCACAGACATGGTGAAAGATCGCCGCAAACTCGAAGCAGCATACAACGATCACGACGGCGTAACCGAAGCCTTCAATCTGAATCTGCTACGCCGCATCAATCGCGATCTCCGCGCCAACTTTGATCTCGCACGCTATCGACACATGGCGGTCTGGAATGAAGAACGGTCGCGCATTGAAATGCACCTGCAATCCCTGCGCGATCAGATCGTGCGCATCCCTGCGCTGAATGCCTCGTTCCAATTCGCAAAAGGCGAAACCATCCACACGGAAAACAGCTATAAGTTCACCGGCTCATCCATTGCATCACTGCTGCACAGCGCAAGCTATGCACCCGTAGAGCAATGGACTGACGAGCAACGTTGGTTCGCCGTCACACTCGCCACTCCTGAATAAGAATGGGCTGCCTCGAAAGGCAGCCCAAAACATTTGCAACAAACGTCCTCTTAGTGCGCGAACGCCGTCACCAGATCCATCACGTCAGCAATGATGCGTGTGGTCGGATTATAGGCAACCATGTAGCCGTCATAGTAGCCATACTGATAGCCCGCGGGCGGTGGCGGCATCCCGCGCCAGTACGACGAAGGCACCGGACGAATCGAGTAATTGCGAGGAATCGTGTATCCCGGTGCGAACGCAGGACGCTTGCGATTCCGGTAACGCATCGCATCCGAGCGATAGTGCTGCGCAACCTGATTGCGATAGTTCTGGTCGAACTGGAAATTAGGCCGTCCCGCATTGCCCTGCGGTGGACGCTGATTGTTTTGAGGCGGCCGTTGATTGTTCTGAGGAGGACGCTGATTCCCCTGCTGCGGTGGACGCTGGCCGTTCTGAGGAGGGCGTTGATTTCCCTGCTGCGGAGGACGTTGTCCGTTCTGTGGCGGACGCTGGTTTCCTTGCTGCGGTGGACGCTGCTGGTTCCCCGGTCCTTGCTGCCCTGGCGGAGGACCACCCTGCCCCGGCTGCGCGCTCACATAACCCGTAGTCATCACTGCGGCTGCAAGCGCAACGGCAGGCAAAAAACGCTTTCGATCAAATTGCATGATTTACCCCTGATGCGGAGTTGGATGCCGTGGAAACGGCAAAGAGTGCCTGACAGAATTCCTATCGATCCGTCGCGCGGGTTTACCCTGTAGCGGCATGCGTTTTCCATCTCTTCGCACATTCGTCGCCTGCAGCCTGTTCCTATTGGCTGCGGCCAACGCACAGCAATCACCCGTTGCTGCTGTCGATCCTTTCATCGGTACCGGCCCAGAAGGCCACACCTTCCCCGGCGCAGCCGTCCCCTTTGGCATGGTGCAGCTCTCGCCCGACACACAGATCCGCCCCTTCAAGCAAAGCTACAAGTGGGCCGCAGGCTATCGCTATGAAGACACCACCATCCTCGGCTTCTCGCACACACACTTCTCCGGCGCAGGCCACTCTGACTTGGGCGACATCCTTCTGCAACCCATCAGCGGCGATAATGTAAACCTCGAACCCGGCGATGCAGATCATCCCGGCTATCGCTCGAAGTTCAGCCACACATCAGAAAAAGCCTCGCCCGGCTACTACGCTGTAACGCTTGAAGACTACGGCATCCGCGCAGAACTCACCGCCACCACGCGCGTTGGCGTGCATCGCTATGCCTTCCCTTCCGGCAGGCGTCACATCCTCATCGACCTGCGCTCCAGCATCTACAACTATCCCGGCAAAGTTCTGTGGTCACGCATCCGCGTACGCAACGACGGCACCATCACCGGCATGCGTGAAACACGAGGCTGGGCGCCTGGACGCCAACTCTACTTCGCTATCCGCTTCTCGCAGCCACTCACCGCGCACCATCTCTACAACCGCGAGTCGCAGCCCATCCTCTACAACGGCTTCAAAACTCCCGGCAACACACCGGAAGACACGCAGAGCAAAGAAGGCCGCGGTCTCATCGGCGTCTTAGACTTCGCCTCTTCTCCCAAACCATTAGTTGTCAAAGTCGCCATCTCGCCAGTAAGCGAAGACAACGCCATCGCCAACATGGACGCAGAAGTTCCCGCATTCGACTTCGAAGCCGCGCATCGCGCAGCTACAGCACAGTGGGAGAAAGCACTCGGCGCGTTGGAAATCACCGCCCCCGAAGCCACACGCAAGAGCCTCTACACCGCGCTGTATCACACACTCCTCGCGCCCTCCGTCAGCATGGACGTCGACGGAAGCTATCGCGGCCCCGACAATCAAGTCCACAAAGCACAGGGCTTCAACTTCGTCAGCAGCCTCTCGCTATGGGACACCTATCGCGCAGAACAGCCGCTGATGACGCTGCTGCAACCTGCATCGCGCACCGCTGACCTCGCGCAATCGATGCTCGCCTCGCAAAAGGAAAGCCCCTTCGGCATCCTTCCCGTGTGGCAATTCCAGGGCATTGAAACATGGTGCATGATCGGCTATCACGCCGTGCCCGTCCTCGCCGATGCCATTGCAAAAGACATCCCCGGCTTCGATAAGAACGCCGCACTCGACGCCATGGTCGCATCCGCAAAGTACGCACCCTACGGCAACCTCGGTGCATACATGAAGCTCGGTTACGTCCCCGTCGACAACGATCAGGAAGCCGCATCAAAGACAGTCGAATACGCCTTCGACGACTGGACCATCGCCAGGACCGCAGAGAAACTCGGCCGCAAAGATATAGCCGCCGAGTTCTACAAACGCGCACAGTACTGGCGCAACAACTTCAACACCAAAGATGGATTCGTTGAACCACGCCTTGCCAACGGCGACTACCGCACGCCCTTCGATCCCACGAAAGCCGGCGCAAACAGCGGCTTCACCGAAGGCAACGCATGGCAATACTCCTGGTATCAACCGCAGGATGAACTCGGTCTCATCAAGTTACTCGGCGGCCCTGACAAGTTAGTCGCAAAGCTCGACGAAATGTTCGACCAGAAAGTCGATCCCGCAAAGTACGCCGACGTGGAAGATATCTCCGGCATGATCGGCCAGTACATCCACGGCAACGAACCCAGCCATCATCTTCCCTATCTCTACATGTACGCCGGTCAACCCTGGCGCACACAGGCGCGCCTCAAACAGATCGTCGATTCGCAATACAAACCCGCACCCGACGGCCTCGTCGGCAACGACGACCTCGGACAAATGTCCGCATGGCTACTCTTCACATCGCTCGGCTTCTATCCCGTGGCACCCGCCAGCAATGAATACGTCATCGGCAAACCCTTCGTCGATCAAGCAACCATGCACCTTCCCAACGGTAAGAGCTTTACCATCACCGCTGAAAATCTGAGCGACACCAACGCCTTCGTGCAAAGCATCACGCTCAACGGCAAACCACTCGATCGCAGCTTCCTCACAAACGATGAACTGATGAACGGTGGCGAACTCCACTTCGTCATGAGCGCCAAAGAAAAAGCCTCATGGTCCATGAAGAACCACACTGCCCCGTACTCCATGACAAAGTAAGAAACTACGAAACAAAAAGGCCGCGATGAAAACTCATCGCGGCCTTTGCGCATGTAGCGCGTTTATTCCTTCTTGCACTTAGAACATTGCCTTCAATGCGAACTGGATCACGCGCGGCGTAAACGTGCTGGTGATAATGCCACCAGCGTTAGGCGCTGCGCCCTGCGTACCTGTCGGGCTTGAGGGCAGATAAAGGTTGGTGTGATTGAACACGTTGTACAACTCTGACCGGAACTCAACCTTCAGGCTCTCAATCGGCGTGACGAACTTCTTGCTCACGCTCATGTCCGTCTGATACAGCGCAGGCGAGCGCCCCGCATTACGCGACAGGTTGCCAAACGGCGACTGCAGCGTACCAGCCGCATTCGTGATCGAAGGCAGTGTCAGTGCGTTGTAGTTGATGTATTGGATATAGCCCGTCGTGGGCTGCTTCACACTGCGACCCTGCGTCAAAGGCACACCCGCCACACGGTTCGGACGATACAGGTTCACACCACGATAGCTCGCCGTAATCTGAGTCGAAGCAAGCTGCGCAGCGTTTGGCGAATACGTGATGTTGAACGGCGTACCACCCTGTGCCGTATTTACGCCGCTGATCTGCCAGTCGCCAAGGATGAAATTCTCGACAGCGTTCATGTTGCCGCCGAACTTGCGACCACGACCAAACGGCAGCTCATACACCAGGCTGGTGACGTTAATCACAGGCGTGTTGTAGTCGCTCTGTGCATATTCACGTGACAGGTTGCTCGCATCCTGCGGCGAAGGCGTATTGCCTTCCAGCGATGCGCTCGCATTATCCAGTGAGCGCGACCATGTAAAGCTGTTCAGCAAGGTAAGCCCCGCAACCATACGCTGCTCATAACGAACCTGCAGCGCGTTGTAGTTACTCATCGACTGGTTCAGCGCTTCCGTAATATCGGAGCTCCAGTTGCTGAACGGACGCGAATACAGCGGCGCCGCCAGCGTGCCACCCAGCACCGTACGCTGGTTGCCATTCAGAATGCCTTCCAGCTTCACGCCGTGGTTGCCCACATACGCAATGTCCACAAGGCTGTTCTTGAACAACTGACGCTGAACCGCAAGGTACCAGCTCTGTACGTAGCTATCGCGCGTGTTCTTCGGGCGCCACGTGATGTTGTCCGTTGCAGGATTGAAGTTTGTGGTCAATCCCGTCGGGAAACCTTGCTCCATCGTCGCGTAGCACGTAGGCGTCGTAGCACCAATCGGCACCATGTTTGCTGGCAGCGGTGTCGAGCAGTGATTCGTCGCACTCGGCGTAATCTGCGTCACCGAAGCAAACTGTGCCTGCGGTGCGTTGATGGCGATAATGTCACCCGAGCCCGCACGCGTGTAGTGCACATAGCCAATGCCAAAGCCACCACGAATCGCCGTATTCGGAGTCGCCGCATACGCAAATCCAACACGCGGTGCAAAGTCATTCAGGTCAGGATTCACCAGCGTCTTGCCATACGTTCCGCCCAGATTACTCACGGGTGTAATACCGTTGCCCGCAACCGCTCCAGGAGACAGCGTCAGCACCGTCTGCGAGGTCGGATCCCAGTTTGAGATGTAGTTATCCTTTTCCGAATAAGGCGAGCCATACTCCCAACGCAGGCCAAGGCTCAGCGTGAAGTTATTCGCCACCTTCCAGTCATCCTGCGCATACACGCTCTGCATCGTCTGCCGCAGATGTGCCTCAAAGTAGTTCGACTGCGCAAAGCTGCTGGTCAAACCAAACAGGAAGTCTGCAAAGTAGGTATCCGCAATCTTCGCGCTGGACTGCGCCACCGGAGCGTTCGCTGCAGAAGAGCACGTGGTTGAAGTTCCCGGAATCACCGTGCCTGCAGGGCATGCGCTGTATCCGCCACCAAATGCAAACTGGCCATACAGTGGGTTGTTATCCAGCACGCCCATCCAGATCTTTTCCCACTCATATCCAAACTTCAATGAGTGCGATCCCTTCACCCACGTGTAGTTGATCTTCGGATCAAGCAACGACGGGTTCTGAAACTGTGGATTCGTTGTCTGACGTCCAAATCCGGTAAAGCCACCAGAGATGCCAATCGCTGGCAGACCGCCCGCAATGTTTGCCGCTGTGGGCAAGCCAGGAATATTGAAGTTCTGCGACCCGATGCTGAGCGGCGTCTTACCAGCCTTCGTCTTCGAAATCCCCAGACGAACGTCCAACACGCGGTTCGGTCCAAAGATACCTGTGTAACCAATCGCAATCTGCTGATTCAGGATGCGCTGCGGTCCAGACGCCTGTCCATCCAACGGCTCAGGAATGGTGGGGTTATTGGTGCCCGTTTCCTTACGCTGGCTTACACGAACAAAGTAACGTGATGAAGCATTCGGCGCATAGTCCAGGCGAAGGTCACCCTTGTCGCCATAGTCTTTGAACGGAACCAGCACGGCATAATTCGCGGCAGCCTGTCCCGTCGCAGGAGAACCCGAAACCGGAAGTCCGGAGATGCTTTTGAAAGCATTCGCAATCTGCACTGCAAGCGGATTCATCGCACCGGTCGGAATCGGCGTGCCTGCGGGATACACCACGGAAGGGTTCAACGGATTACGAACCGGCGTCACAAAGATACCGTTCAGTTCGTTCTGTGTAGGCAGCGTCAGCACGAACAACGGCTTCGTGATTGAGCGCAGCCCCTCGTAATCCAGGAAGAAGAAGAACTTATCCTTGAAGATCGGTCCGCCAATGTTGCCGCCAAATTGATTGCGGTTCGTCGTCGGCTTACGGAACGGCACATTGCCTGTCGGCGGCTTGAAGAAGCCAGCAGCATTCAGGCTCGTGTTGCGGAGGAAGTCATACAGCAAGCCATGGAACTGGTTGCCGCCTGACTGCGATGCCACGTTGATAGTCGCGCCAGAACCGCGGCCATACTCCGCGCTCTGGTTGTTCGTCACCACACTGAACTGCGCAACACTGTCCGGCGGCACCGAGATGATCTGGTTATCAAAACCCTGGTTGCTCTCGCCATAGGCGTTGTTATCCATACCGTCGAGCAGGAAGTTATTCTGCACAGAACGCTGGCCGTTCACGTTGTACGCACCCAGGCGAACCAGCGCGTTGCCATTGCTCGACGTTGTCGCGGCACTTGGAGCCTGGCGCACACCCGTAACAAGCCCCATAAAGTCGGAGTAGTTACGGCTCACCAACGGCAGTGCAGCTGTCTGGTAGTTCGTAATCGTCTGGTCGCGCTGCGTGGATTCTGTCTCCACCTGCACCGCAACGTCCGTTACCTGAACCACAGTCTCGTCGCCGCCCACTTTCAGGCTCAGGTCAATGCGCTGACGATTGCCCACGGCAACCGCAATCTTTTCGGCCACAGCCTTTGAGAAGCCCGGCGCAGTCGCCGTGATGGTGTAAACGCCAACACGAATCTGCGGCACATCATAGTTGCCGTCCGCATCCGTCTTTACATGGCTGGTAATGCCCGTTGCTGTATTAACAACGGTAACGTCAGCATTGGGAACCGCAGCGCCGGAAGCATCACGAATCGTGCCCAGCAAGCTACCGTTCTCATACTGCGCAAGGGAAACAGCAGGCGCGGACACACACACGGCCGCAAGGACCAGCGAGGAGACTACACGATTACGCATATAACCCTCAACTTAGGCGCGAACCATAAAAGGACAGCGAAACCACTGTCAATACCACGTTACAAACCGGGGCGATTCGCGCCTTCACTATCACTTACTTGTTTTCAATCGCTGTTGGTTGCGGCCCGGTAAAGTCAGAGCAACAAGGCTTCTGGCGTGGGGAGAACTCCATATACTCCAGCCGGCTTAGATCTGGGTCATACAGATTCAACTGCATCTTTCCATCCAATCCAATCTGCGTCTTGCTGCATACCGCATCGGTACAACCGTTGGCCTTCAACTTCGCCAGCACCGTGTCCATGGTTTCCGTGCCCAACGAAAAGTGGTCCTGAACGCCCACTGACTTCAAACTCGCTTCAGCCGGAATGTGCAGCATGTACTCAATCCAGTCGGTACCATCCGGTACCTGCAGGCTCACCCAGTCGTCGCGCTCCGCCGGTTTGCGTCCGCCATGCCAGTACGGCTTGAAGCCAAGAATCTCACGATAAAACGCATCTTCTGCGGCTTGATCCCGTACGACATGGCCCACATGGATAATCCGCGAAGACGTCGCCTTCGCAGAAGGCGCAGCCTTGGCCACAGCGCGGTTCGATCCCGCCTGCACAAAATACACCAGGTACCCGTCAGGATCGTGCACCGCAAACATCCCGTCTTTCAGCGGTTCGGCTATCGCAACATGATGCTCAGTCAGGTAATGCTGCAGCGCCTTCGCATCTCGCGTCGTAAATCCAATCGCGGCCATGCGCGAGTGCAACGACGGGTCCGTCAGTGGCACCCATTCCACCCACTGCGACGCATTCACCGGATAAACAGAGCGTCCCCCTTCTGTCATCCGCCGTAGGCCCACCGTATCGCCATAAAAGTGTTGCGACGCATTCGGATCCGAAGCATAGAACCGAGCAAAAGCAATGCCGGTAATCGCTGGCCGTTTCTGCTGCGCACTGGCAGGCAGCAGAAACGACCAAACCATACCGGCAACTAAAGCCATAAACACGCGTGTCTTCATATCGCCAGCCAATCTAGGCCCAACAAAACACGCTGTCAAAGCAAAACGGTTACTGTACGCGCAATGGCGCAGGAACAAACTCGCTGCTCAGCGTCTTCGGATTCTCCGTGAGATAGAACGTCTGAATCTTCGGATACTGCTCCTCGACCAGTTGCAGCGTCCGGAAATCAAAGCTCTGAATCGCTGCGCGACCTTCCATGTGCTCCTTGGCAATCGTTCCGGCAAGCGCATCCACAAACGCCTGTGGCGGCTTCGTGTGATTCTCCATGCCCTTCGGCACCGGACGCCCCTGGCTGCTCATGCTTACATCAGGAACAATCTTCGTCTCAATGTTGAAGTGAACCGTACGCGCATTTGCAGCACGCTCCTTCGCATGCGGATCACTCTTCCCTGCGCCCGTCGTGTAGTACTCCACATAGAACTTCACAAAGCGGAACAACTGCGGCACATTCGTCGGTGCATAGATCGACGGCATACCATCCTTCTTCGCAAACGCCACCGTCACCGGCGACAGCGAAGCATCATTCTTCTGCATATCGCCAAAATGAATCTTGTCGCAGATCAGTGTCTTCGCCGCATCGGTCGACGAGATATCGCGCAGATAAATGCGATTCTCCATCGTGTACTCCGAACCATCCACCTTGCGGCATGCCTGCGGGTTATAGAACTGGTCATGCCAGATGGTAGAGATACCGTCCGTAGAAACACCAGTGTCTGTCTCCAGCTCCGTTGCAAGCTGATCCAAACCGCTCTCAAAACTCGGCAACGTATTTTCCGGACGCAGCCCACGTCCACCACGATGGGCGCTAACAACAAACCGCTTCAGCGTTTCATTGTTAGGGTTCGCCGCGCGCTCTTCCTTCAACACCTGCTGCAACAAATCCGGACGATCGCTGATCAATCCATCCACTCCCGTGCGAATCACTGCACGCATCTGTTCCGGATCATTCGTCGTCCACGGCACCACATGAATGCCCATCGCCTGCAATTGCTTCACAGGTACCAACGGCATATCCGCAGGCAATCCAGCAGAGCGTACAACCGTGCGATCCAACGGCGACAGCAGCGGTGTACGTCCGCCATGCTGCTTCGCATGCGCGGCAGCCTTCGTCATCAACACGATCCACGGATTCTGCATATCAGAAGTAGATGCAGCCTGCTGCGCGACAAGCGGCGCAGTAGCAAAAAGAAAAACAGCAGCGGGAAGCAGTCGAAAATTCATAGCATGTCCACCATGGAGCATTCAGATGAAGAGAAGGTAAATCACCATGAGTTGATATGGAACTCGACAATCTCGCCATCAGTCACAGTAGGCAGACCGTACGGTCAGAAGCAATCTGAATAGCTACTCAGGTCTACCCGTCCCAACAAGGTTTGAAGGCCAGCCTGCACGCTGTGCACCAGCACTGTAGGTTGTTTCGAAAAACGCCAGCAGGTCACCGTCGGGATCCTCAGAGTTGCGTAGATCGTCATAGTCCAATAGGAACTCGCCCATCGATGCATCCCATCGAGCGCTTGATGAACTGACGCTTACGTTTTCAATTCCCTCGGGCTGCGGATATGTAAACGAATAGAACGCCGGCTTAGGATAAGCAGCGCTGCCAGACCACCAACCCACTTCAACTAACTCTTCATTCATCGCGTTTCTTCGGATGTAGTCGGCTTTCGCTCCCGGCGACGCAGGCTTACCGTTATAGCGCACATCGCGAATATCGAGCGTCCCCCACATCAGGCCAATGGGCTGTGTCTTGCCTTTGAACCGCCCTTGAAAAATCTGCATCACGCGTTGCGTGCTCAAAAGAATCCGCCACCAATCAGTCACCAGCGACGACTCATACGGGCGTTGTTCTGTATCCAGGTCAAAGGGAATGGGATTGGGCACTTCCTGCGGTTTAAGGTTTATGGAAACCTCAACGCCTGCTTTACGAAGCACGTCAAAGATTTGCTCCGTAAATTGCGCCACCGACATCGACCGTAGTGAAACCTGTCCCGAGGAACCCCAACTCGTCACACCCTCCACCGCGTGCGACAACAGGTCAACCTTGATCTCGTAAGCGCCATCACCATACGCGATCGGCCCAGTAGTCAATCCTCGTGCAGAAAGCCATAGCGGCAACTCTGCCCATTGCGGTTGAAATGGCTCGCTCAACTTCAGCTTGCCCAGAACCTGCAGGCACATATGAAGAAGATGTTGCGTAGCCGCGAAATCGGGATAAGACAGCGAGGGCCAGGCATTGAGAGAACGATTCTTCGTAACCAACATGGCATATCCTCCGCGGAACGCTTCGTAGGTCGATCGAGAGTATAGGAAATTCTTCACACGCGTAGCTTGTCAACATCTGTGCTCCGCAGGATTCCCTATTCCCTTCCCATAACTCCCATGAAGAGATAATCCATGGGCCACCCCGGAGCAATACCACCCTGCCGAACCAGCATAGCCATCTGCGCATAGTGCCGGATTCCATGCAGCAAAGTGTGATTCAGCACGGTGCGCCGCGAAGCCCGCAGCGACCCCATACTTCGCGTCTGGAATGAAACAGCCTGTTCCCAATCGAACGTGGCATCCGCAAAAAGTTCACGGACCCGCTTCAACATTCCTACATGCGCTGCTTCCATCCCCGCCACGTCCGCGGGAATGTCCTCATACGCAGTCTCTACCTCACCGAAAAGCCGCTGCGCATAACGCAGCTCCGCAGCAACGATATGGTGCAGCAGCCCATTGATATCCCCAACGCCATACACATCGCACGACAGGCGCAAGATCTCAGGATGTCGCTTCACCAACTCCATCCATCGGACAAAGGTGGTGTCGTTCCATGCAAGTAGTTCTTCACCACTCAATCCTGCTGACATTGCGCCTCCCAGCCTCGCAACTACTGTAGACGAAACGCGTACACCATATCTCCCGCACCGGCCAGTACATACTGATGACCATCCAGCATGTACGTCTCCGGAGCGTTGCTCACACCAATGCGTGCATGCCACAACTGCTTACCCGTAGCCGATTCATACGCAACCAGGTTGCCATGCTGATCACCGCTGAACAGTAGATGTCCCGCAGTCGCCATCACACCAATCAGCGAACCACCGCCAACACCGGGATAGCGATGTTTCCACGCCGGCTTGCCTGTCTTGTAATCCATGCCGATGAGATACGTGCCCAGCGTGCCAAGGCCAACCTCATCCTTGCCACCCAACCCCATCGCACCGCGCGGGTCCGTCGTGGCCAGGTAATACATGGCATAGCTCTCATTCGCATTCACATAGAACAAGCCCGTCTGCGGACTGAACGCTGGAGGAGGCCAGTTCACAACGCCGCCATTCGCAGGCGAAACCAGCGCACCACCGTAATCAAAATCCTTCGCCGGAATACGAACAGGAGCACCGTTCTTATCCAGCTTGTCCTCTGCCCAGTTCGGCGAATCCACCAGCTTGCTCGTCAACAGATGCTCGCCCGTCGTGCGATCCAGCACAAAGAAGTAGCCGTTACGCGCAGCCGTCATCACCATCTTGCGAGGCTTGCCCTTGAACATGCCATCGACCAGGACTTGCGTCTGTGCCGAATCAAAGTCATGCGTATCATGCGGCGACGTCTGGTAATACCAAGCCATTTTGCCGGTATCGACATTGATGGCTACCGTCGCGCATGTGTACAGGTTCGCCCCCGGCCCACGCATCTGCGACGTGTACGCCGCAGTCGGATTGCCCGTGCCAAGAATGTAAAGATGTGTCTCCGGATCATACGATCCGTTCACCCACACATTGCCACCACCATGTGAAGCTGCATCCAGGTTGCGCCATGTCTCAATGCCCGGATCATCCTTCTTCATCGGCACAGCAAACCACTTCCACTCCACATCGCCCGTCTGCGGGTTGAAGCTCTGCAACATACCCGGCTCATCCAGATCGTTGCCAGTACCTACAAGCAAGTGATCGCCAATCACCACCGGGGCCATCGTCGAGAAGTACTGCAGATCGAACGACGCAATCTCCTTGTGCCAGATTTCCTTGCCTGTCTTCGCATCAATGGCAACCAGGTAATCGTCCGGCGTCTCCAGGAACAAGCGATCATGCCACATCGCCACACCGCGATTGCCAATGTGTGTGCCGCCGCGCGTCTTCCATAGGAAGTGCCACAGCACATGACCATCCATTGCATCCATCGCCCACACGTTATCCGGCGTGCTGACATACAGGTATCCATCCACCTGCAGAATCGAGCCCTTAATCGTACCCATCGGCGCAACCGCGGTTCCCACACCACCAACATTCGTCGGCACCGCGGCCGCTCCAAATCCCGGAGGCCCTCCGCCACCGGGACCACCTTCACCACCGGTCAAACGCTGCGCCCACGCCAGCGTCAGTCCCTTAACGTTCAGCGAATTGATCTCAGTCAATGGACTATAGCGACGTCCGCTATAGTCGCCTGAATACGAAGGCCAGCTATCCGGCTTCGGTTTCAGAATGTCTTTCGGGTCAAGCCACTGCGCCTGCAGCGCTGTGGTCATCATCGTCATCGCCGCGCACAGAGCAGCGGCACATTGAATCTTGCGAACAATACGCATGTGGCTGTCCTTTACTTCAGCGACTCGAGGTACGCCGTGATGTCGTGGATGTCTTTATCGGTAATCGTGCGGAACATCGCGCGATGCGCCTTCAGCGGATCGTGTATCTCCACCTTCGGCACGCCGTTGTTCAACGCGAAGCGATGCGTCACACCGTCGTCCGTGATGATCTCCGCATAGAAGTCATCCAGCACGCCCAGTCGCCCAGTCACCTTTTTGCCGCTGGCCAACATCACCGTCGCCGTTGTCGGCGGCACATGAAGCTGCGGCGGAGGTGGCCCACCACCACCGCGACGTCCAAACGCCACCACTCCGGGCAACAGCCACGCCTGCTGCATGCTGCGCGGATCTTCATACTTCGCTGCAAATCCCTTCAGATCACCGTCGACAGAGTGGCAGGAAGCGCAAAGCCGACCAAACGCCGCTTTGCCTTCATCCGCCTTACCCACCACAATGTTGATCTTCTCGGTCGACCGCATATTGCCGCCCGTCTTCAGGCTGTGCAGCCACGCCGCAATGTCCACCACGCTGCTGTCAGGGATATCAATCTTCGGCATCCCCTGTTCCGCGCGCGCGCCATGCACAATCGGCATAATCTTCTCGCCTGCAGCATCCTGCAGCACAACTTCACTGCGCAACAGGTTCGGGCCCACTGATCCGCCACCGGCATCTGATCCATGGCAGAAAGCGCAGTTCACACTGAACGCTGTCTTGCCACGATCCAACACTTCTTTGGGTGCCGTGGGACGATCCGGGTAAGCCACAATGCCAAACGGTGGGGCCTGCTGTACCGCGGCGCCATGCGTTTGATCCGCCGACTGCGCCTGCGCTCCCTCACCGGGGCCTGCTGCTGCACCGCCGCCAGGACGTTCCGATCCTCCGGGACGACCTCCGCGTGGCTGCTGTTGTTGCGCATGCACCGCCATCGACGGCCGCACCGCATACCCCAACACCAGAACTCCCACTCCAACAAAGGCACTGGATACAGCACCCTTGCAAAGACGTCTCAAAGGAAACCGCATAAACCCTGCTTTCAGGCTTTCTTTTTTATGCGCACTGTTTGTAGCACCTTCTTCCTACAGAAGAAAAGTCGCTGTCCAAAATACGAACGGATACGCGACTAAGCCGCAACAATAGAGTCAGTACCGATTATTTTTCTGGAGGGATCAATCGTAAGACCGTCATTCTGAGCGCAGCGAAGAATCCCAACGGCTCTCATCCTAACGATGCCGCTGGCACTTTCCGGCCACAAACTCAAAGCCAGCTTCGCTAAGCGAAGCTCGTACGGTCGAAGACCGTCATCCTGAACGAGGTGAAGCGGAGCTGAAGGACCTGCATTCCTCTCCCCAACTACGATCTACAGGGGAAGCGAACTCAATCCACTGATGCGCTACTTCAGTGCAAACGCATACAACGTATCGCCGCCAGCCGCCAGAACATACTGCTTACCATGCAAGACGAAGGTCTCCGGCGCATTCGATGCACTTATATGCTGATGCCACAACTGCCGCCCCGTAGCCGCGTTATACGCGATCAGGTTTCCATGAATATCCGGTGCAAACAGAAGGTGCCCAGCCGTCGTCATCACACCGGCAGCCAGCGCGCCAGTCACTCCGGGATAGCGATGCTTCCACCGTGGCTTACCCGTCGTGTAATCAATCGCCAGCAACCACCCACCATTCGACGGCAGATTCATCAACTGCTCGCCACCCAATCCCATCGCTCCGCGCGGATCAGTCGTCGCCAGGTAAAACATCTCCCACGTCTCTGAGGTATTCACATAGAACAACCCCGTCTGCGGGCTATAAGCAGGCGGCTGCCAGTTCACAATGCCTTGCGTCGAAGGCGATACCAATGCACCTGCAAAATCAAAATCCTTCGCTGGAATACGCACCGGAGCACCCTTACTATCCAGCGCCTCTTCAGCCCAGTTCGTAGAAGCAAACATCTTCGAAGTAAGTAAGTGCTCACCCGTCACGCGATCCAGCACAAAGAAATAACCATTGCGCGCCATCGTCATCACTAACTTTCGCGGCTTACCCTGCCACGTGCCATCCACCAGCACCTGTGTCTGCGCCGAATCATAATCATGCGTGTCATGCGGAGAGGTCTGGTAATACCACGCCAGCTTGCCCGTATCCACATTCACTGCAACCGTCGAACATGTGTACAGGTTCGCTCCCGGCCCGCGCAGTTGCGAAGTAAACGCCGCACTGGGATTGCCCGTACCAAAGATATATAAGTGCGTCTCCGGATCATACGATCCATTCACCCACACATTGCCGCCGCCATGCGAAGCCGCATCCACGCTGGCCCATGTCTCCAACCCCGCATCGCCCTTCTTCATCGGCGTGGCGTACCAGGTCCATTCCACATCGCCTGTCTGCGGATTAAAACTCTGCAACATACCCGGCTCATCCAGGTCATTGCCCGTACCAACTAATAAGTGGTCGCCAATAACATGCGGAGCCATCGTCGAAAAATATTGCAGATCAAACGAAGCAATCTCCTTATGCCATATCTCTTCGCCGGTCTTCGCACTTAGCGCAACAAGATAGTTATCCGGCGTCTCAAAGAACACGCGGTCATGCCAAACACCCACACCACGATTTCCAATGTGCGTACCGCCACGCGTCTTCCACTGATAGTGCCAGTTCACCTTACCCGTCGCTGCGTCCATCGACCACACATTGTCCGGCGTAGTGACAAACAAAACACCATCCACCTGCACAATCGATCCCGACACACGCCCCAACGGCGCAACGGTCGTCCCCACGCCACCGCTATGCGTCACCTCACCCGGCAACTTAGCAGACCACGCCTGCACAAGCGCCTTCACATTACTCGTGTTGATCTGCGCAATCGGACTATACCGCTGCCCCGTGTAATCACCCGAGTAAGTAGGCCACGCCTTCACATCTCTATGAACAATCGAAGAAGGATCAAGCGACTGCGCCGAAGCAGAACCAACCACCAACGCCATCAACACACCAGCAACACGCATCATCGCAACGACTCCAGATACGCCGTGATGTTATGAATCTCTGCATCCGTCAACGTAGGCAACATCTCCCGGTGCGGCTTCAACGGATCATGCACCACCACACGCGGCACACCGTTATCCAGCGGCACAGTATGCACCACACCATCCGCAGTCGTAATCACCACAGAGAAGTCGTCATAAGCGCCAAGCTTCCCTGTGATCTTCTTACCCTTCACCAAAACCGTAGCCGTCACCGGTGGCACATGCAGTTCCGGCATCCCCGGCCCCTTCATCACGCCGGGCGAAATCCACGTCTGCTGCATCTGCATCGGCTGCGCAAACTTCGCAGCAAATCCCTTCAGATCACCACTCACTGAATGACAAGTCCCACACCGACGATCAAACGCCATCTTTCCCGCAGTAGCATTGCCCGTCACAATGTTGATCTCTTCCGTCGGCGTCATATTCCCGCCCGTCTTCAAGCTGTGCAGCCAAGCCGCAATATCCGCGACAGTCAAGTCCGGCAGATCAAGCTTTGGCATCCCCTGCGCCAGTCGCGCCCCATGCACAATCGGCAGAATCAACTCGCCATGCACATCGCGCAACACCACCTCGCTGCGCAACAGGTTCGGCCCCACGGAACCACCAGCCGCATCCGCCCCGTGGCAGAAGCTGCAGTTCACGCTATACGCAGCCTTGCCGCGATCCAACACTTCCTTCGGCTGTTCCGGTCGATCCGGATACGCCACCACGCCAAACGGAGCAGCCTGGTGCGTCGCCTCAGTATGCGACACCGCACCCTCCTGCGCCCGCGCACCAACGCACAGCAGCGACGCAGCCAACACAAAACTCAACTGAATTCGAATCACAACAGACTTTGACGCTTCCATTTTGGGGTGAACTGTTTGTAGCATCTTCGTCATACCGCAGAAAAGCAGCACCCATAAGCCGCACCGATAAGCGCGCACCGCCGCACGGCCGCAGCCACGGCCTGCGTTTACGTTCTCTCGCACCACGGAAGGAAATCCGCATGCTTCGCGTCACCTCGCTCGCCCGCACCGCCGTTCTGCTCATGCCCATCGCCGCTCTCGCGCAGACCACGCAGCTCCGACCGCACAGCATGTACGAGCCACCCGCCGCAGCCGCTGCCAAATCCCTCGCCAACTCAACGGCAGGAGTCCCGCAGGACGAACTCACCACCGGCGAAAAAACCAACTGGGAGAAGACCGGCCGCTACGACGAAACCGTCGCGCTCATGCGTCTCTACGAGAAGCGCAGCAAGTTCATTAAGGTCATCCCCTTCGGCACCACGCCCGAAGGCCGCACCATGTACGCCGCCATCATCAGCAAGGACAAGGCCTTCACACCCGAAGCCGCACACAAAACTGACAAGGCCGTGATCCTCATTCAGAGTGGCATCCACTCCGGCGAAATCGAAGGCAAAGACACAGCCATGATGCTCATGCGCGACATGGCCGTCACCAACCACCCCAGGCAAGCCGCATGGCTCGACAAAGCCATCTTCGTCGTCATCCCCGTCTACGAGATCGACGGCCACGAAGACCGCAGCCCCTACAACCGCGCCAACCAGAACGGCCCTGACGTCACCGGCACCCGCCCGCAAGAGCAGCAGCTCAACCTCAACCGCGACTACATCAAGGCCGACGCCCCCGAAACCCGCGCCTTCCTCAAGCTCTACAACACATGGCTGCCTGACTTCATGTTCGACAACCACGTCACCGACGGCGCCGACTACCAGTACGACGTCACCTGGGACATGACCCACCACGACGACATCGGCCCCGGCTCACGCGACTGGGTCAACTCCCGCTTCATCCCGCAACTCAACAAACGCATGGAAGCCGACGGCCATCTCGTCTCACCCTACGGCGCTTTAAGAGGAGACGGCATGGGATTCGCCGGTGGCGGCGGCAGCCCGCTCGCACCTCCCGTAGCCGGAGCACGCGGCCAGAACAACGCCCCACCAGCCCCCGGTGGCGACGATCGCGCCGCACGCCAGGCGCCACCATCAAAGAACGGCCAGCGCGACTTCAACGTAGAAGTCTTCTCCCCGCGCTACTCCCACTACTGGTCCGGCGCTCGCAATCGCCCATGCCTATTGGTTGAAACGCACTCGCTCAAACTTCCAAAGACACGCGCATGGTCCAACTACGACATCATGGTTCACTCCATCGACATCGTCACAGAAGACCCGCAGGCCCTCCGCAAAGCCGTGCGTGACAGCGACGCCGCAGACGCAACCATGGCTGGCAACAAGAACGAGAAGATGTTCCTCGGCGGCAAAACCAGCGCCGAGTCGCACCCCATCACCTACCACTCCCTCAAGCGCGGATCGGAGGTCAGCCCCATCACCGGCAAACCCGTCCAGCACTTCACCGCAGAGAAGGACGACTTCACCGTCAACATGCACGACGGCGTCGACACCACCGCCGCCGCACCCGTCCCCCTCGGCTTCCTCATCCCCATCGCATGGAAGTCCATCGCAGACGAGCTCGCACTCCAGGGCGTCACCATGGAAACCACCCCAAAGGATCTCTCCGACCAGACCTTTGACTCCTGGCGCTTCACCGACGTGAAGAAGCAGAACTTCCCCTTTGAGGGCCGCACCTTCACCGACTACACACTCACGCCCGTCAAGGAAAAGATGCACATGCCCGCGGGCAGCTACTACATCCCCATGAACCAGCCCCGCGCCCGCATCATCATGGCCATGCTCCACCCCGAAGCGCCAGACGCATTAGTCCGCTGGGGCTTCTTCGACAACATCTTCGAACGCATGGGCCGCATCGGCGCAGCAGAATACCTGTCCGTCCCCATCGCCAACAAGGAAGCCGCCGACCACCCCGAACTCTGGAAAGAATTCCAATCCAAAGTAGACAGCGACCCAACCTTCGCCAACGACCCCGACGCCCGCCTCAAATGGTGGATCGAACGCAGCAACTACCAACCCTCAGCAGTAAACAAATACCCCATAGCCGAAGTCTGGACCAAGAACTGGTAAGAACATGTATCACGGTCAAACTCTAAAAGCTTGGCAGCCCTTTCAGGACTGCCAAGCATCGATCGAACGCCTTGAATCGGCAAGCAAGCCCGAAATTTGGCGAGTTGATTATGTAGCGACTGTCACATTACTTCGAGCAGTTGGCCACGTCTTGATGAATGTCGACGCTACAACGAATCTTCTCGTTCGGGCCAAGCTCCAGATGCTTTGGAATGACATAGAAAAACACAAGAGTCTTCATAAGATCTATTGGGACTTCATCAAGCCCGAACGGGATCGAGTACTCAAGGAATACCTCTTATCTGTAAGTGACTTTGAAGAAGCAGATGAAGCGATCCTTCGCTTCTCGGCCGATGGTTGCATCAAGCCGTGGGCACCAGACGATAAGACTCTGTATCTCGAGAAGAAAGCCGCCTTAGCTTCGGGCTACTCTCTACCAATTGATGCCGCCGGTCTTATGTCAGAAGCACTGGCATTTTGGCTGTTTATTTTGACAGAAATCGAACTTCATATTTCACCCCACTCTGAGACAGACTGTCCGTTTTAGCCGTTGAATACCTAGTCCAATTCTGAGTTTTAAGAAGCCGGTCGATGTCGGATTTCGTACCGAGATTTCCTCGGGTTTTATAGGGTTTTATTTGGCTATTTCCGGGTATTTTCGCCGTATAATCGCCTCATTGGTGCTCACCATTTCGTTTCCTGGTCTTCGGTTTTGCCGAACGCCAGAGGGACGGAGTATTGGTGGAGGCGTCGCTTCAACACGAAGCGAAGGCGTTGGTACAGAGTGCACGATGATGTGTGGTCACTCTCACCCAAGGCTCACGAATGCGCTGCCTGTTTCGAAGTTCTTCCCGCAGGCAGCGAAACTTCCTTGAAAAAACTTCCAGCGATCAAACAAATCTCCACCGTCGATTCCCTTCAAAAGGCATGGAAGTCCATGTCGAGGAAAAACAAGCATTCCTATGGCGCCGACAGGGTCACGCTCAAAGCATTTGCATCCGATCTTGGAGCGAACCTTATCGAAATCAGCAAGTCGTTAAGCAAAGGAACCTACCAATTTCAGCAGCTGCGACCTGCCGTAGTGAAAAAAGCTGGCACAAACAAGTTTCGCCCAATACAGATTCCAGCTATTCGCGATCGAGTTGTCATGAAGGCGTTGGCACGTCACATTCAGCCCAGCTTCGCCAAGTTCGATCTTCCATGTAGTTTCGCATTCATCAAAGGCCGCGACCGAGGGGTCAAGGCAGCGATTGCCGAAATCCAGAAACTCAATGATGCAGGCTATATCTACTATTTTGAGGCCGACATTATTAACTTTTTTGGATCAGTAGATCGTAAGAAGTTATGGAAGATGTTTTCAGCGAGAATCAGAGAGAAGAGCCTTCTACCGATGCTGGAGAAGTGCTTCAATCTTGAGCTTGATGATTTGCAGAGCTACCAAGTTGAGCATCAAGAAATATTCCTTGGGGCGACAGAAGGAATTCCTCAAGGCGGCGTCTTGTCCCCGCTTCTCGCAAACTTCTACCTACATCAGTTCGACAAACGTGTAACTAGCAAAGGGTTTCAGCTAGTTCGTTATGCGGACGACTTCGTCGTCATGTGCAAGACAGCAGAAGAAGCCCGGGCCGCCCACATCTTTTGCCGGAATGAGCTAAAGAAGCTCGGCCTTAGCATTCACGATATAGAGCTGCCTGCCAGCAAGACCAGATTGGGAAACTTCCGCAAGGATGGTCTCGCGTTTCTTGGAGTCAGATTTGAAGGCAAGAATGTTTATCCGGACACCAAGGTTGTTAAACGGTTCAAAGAGAAGGTGAGCGCATCACTTCACTCTTCTCAGGAAAAGACACTCCCGAGAATTTTCCAAGGATTGTCCAATCTAATCGTTGGTTGGGGAAGAGGATACCAAGAGATGAAAGTCACGGAGCTGTACCGAGACCTTGACGCCTACATAAAAGTAGAAGTCATCCGGTATCTCAACACATCTGGAATCCAGCTCCGGGGACGCAACATCCGAAAGCAATTGAAGTTTCTGGGTATCCCTTCGCTAAGCGCGATGGTCGTTCACGGTGACGGGAATCACTCTGCCTGACTCTAGATGTGTATAAACCTTGTCAAGCCCCCAAACAACCTAAACCACTCATTCCAAAAGAAATACAGCTAGCATGCTTCCCTCCAGCCTCACTACAATAGAAACAGAGGCTGACTCGCTGACCTGCCGACTCGCCGGATGCCGCTCCCTTCGCGCGGAAGCGCGAACTTCTTTCGGAAGGGCACGGCTTCAGCCGTGCCGTGAAATTCCCCCCAAAACAAGCGCGGCCCACAACGCACACAGGAGCAAACCCTAACGCGCCGCGCCCCACAGCAGCCCGCGGCTGGCATAGAAGAGAACTCGGGGTATGTGCCGTCTCAGAACAATGGTTCCTACCCGCAGAGTCTTCGGTGCAATCCATGAATCGCTCGAAGCGACCGCCATCAAGAGGCGATCAGCATCCACGATGAAAGAATCCTGTCAAGCCCCCAAACCACCTAACCAACACATTCCAATAGAAATACAGTTGGCATGTTTCCCCTCCAGCCTCACTACAATAGAAACAGGGGCTGACTCGCTAACCTGCTGGCTCGCCGACTGCCTGCTCCTAACCCCTTTAGAAAGACGATTTTGCCCCTAACCCCAATGGGCAGAGGATTTTGCAGCCACTAGCGCCGTAAGTCCAATCAAAAGACGATTTTGCAAAACAGGGGGAGGGGGGGAGGGGGGTCGCCCCCGGGCGTCAACCACTTAAGCCCAGAGTCTGAACATCCTGATCCATTTCCCCGAGAAAAGGATCATCAGAAACCGAGTGAGTCGGCTGACCGCGCAGCCAACGCTGAGCAGCATGAAACACAAACACCGCAACGCACGTCTCCACCAGGCGAACCGGCGAGTAGCGAACCCATCGCTCCAGGATGACGGCCAGCGACATACAAAGCGGCACGCCAAAGATAAACACTGCCACCGTCATCGGTAAGCTGCTGCGCCCTGGAAGTCGAGGCCGCGTAAACGGCACGTGCGACTGAGCGTAGAAGAACAAATCCGTCAGCAGCAACGCATAGATCACCCCAAAGACAACCTGCAAAGCCAGGTCGCCAGCGCTCCACCCAAACAGCGCAAGCACCGCAACAATACAGGCAAGCACAACCACCGCAACACCGAACACAATCAGCTTCGTCGTACTCACAACGCGTCCCGTATGCAACGGCGCAAGCCGGAAGATCCATCGCGCACCAAGGTCCGTCGGCAGCAGGAAAGCCACACGCAAACCCGCAATCGCCCAGAACAGCAGCAGCGGCACCGCACCTTGCACACCAGTCCTCCAAAGCGACACGCGAAGATGCCCCGCAACCGAGTCAACCCCAACGGCAAACGCAATACCCAACGCCAATCCCGCACCGCAGTAAGCAGCCAGCAACACGTGATACTGACTCAACCGCGACAGCGTCTGCCGGATGAAGTGGAACACAGCGCGCTGGTCCGCTCGCCGCAGCAGCACGCGATGCGCAACACCAGTCCAGATACCGCCCCGCAACCGCCGACCGCTAACCCCCTCCAGCGCAGCCCTCCGCCGCTTAGCCCACGCCAACGGATACGTCACCACCACCGCCGCACATAGCCACGGCAAACAATACACCGCCCGCATCGCCAGCACATGCGCAAACGCCGTCGCGGCAACACTGCCCATCATCACCTCATACACCGACTCAAACCACAGCGGCGGAAACCACCCCGCCCCCCGCACCGAGCCCCCCAGCAACTCCGGCAGTCGGCCCCCCACCGTCCCCACCCGCAGAAACGACAACAAAAACAAAACCACCAAAATCGCCTGAACCACAGGCGCAACATGCCGAAACCATCGATCGGGCGTAACAACAATCACTACCGCCTCAAACGCCAGCACAGCAAGACTCGCCGCACAGCCCGCGAACATCACCGCAGTTCCATGCACAAACATCGCCCAGAAGATGTGCCGCCCAGCAAGCGCAGGCAGCAGCAGCGTCCCAAAGACACTCCCGGCAACAACGAACAGCGACAGGAACAAAGCCACAGCCCGCAGCTTAGCCACAAACAACACACGCGGCTTCAGCGGCATGGGCAACAGGATCAGGAAGTCGATACGCTCCGGAAACAGCTTGTCCCACTGCAACGCAGTAATACAGCCCATGGAGCAGAACGCATACATAACGAACAGTGTGTGTACCCCCGCCGCATTCCAGCCCGGCATACGCCCCGCCAGCGTCACAATCCAGAACGCCGCCATCAACATAGGCACAGCAACCGTAGCCAATGCCCTGACGACCGGCGTCTCCGAGGCATCCCCCGCCCCCGCATTCTCCGTTTGAAAGAACCGCCAGAAGAAATGCCGCGACAGCGCTTGCGACGGCGTCGGTACGCGACGATCACGCATGCATCAACCTCACCAGATCCTCAGCAGCCGCAACAGTATTTGTCTGCTGCACCATCTGCGCAAACACACGCTCCAGCGTAGGCTGCGCTGTAAGCTGCGTAAGCTCCTGTGGCGCAGCATTCGCCAGCACTTTGCCACCCGCAAGAATGATCACCTGATCGCAAACCTGCTCCACCACCTCCAGCACATGCGAGATGTACAGCACTGCCTTCCCCTCGCGCTTCAGCACCAGCAGCAGGTCCTTGAACAGCCTCGCAGTCACAGCATCCAGCCCACTCAACGGCTCATCGAAGATGATCAGGTCTGGGTTATGCATCAACGACGCGCTCAGCAACACCCTCTGCTTCATGCCCTTGCTGTAATCGCTGATCGGCGACTCCGCGGCATGCGCCAAGCCAAACAACTCCAACATGCCGTGTGCCTTCCGTGTAATGGCGTCCTCTGGCATCGCCCGCAACCGCCCCACCAGTTGCAGGTACTCCAACCCGCTCAGGTGCGTGTACACCTGCGCCTCCTCGGGCACATACCCCAGTCGAGCCCGATACCCAGGCAGATCGTCATAGATACTCCGCCCGCGAAACAGCACCTGCCCATGCGTCGGCTCAATCATCCCGGTAATCACCTTCACCGTGGTCGATTTCCCCGCCCCATTCGGCCCCAGGTATCCCAGCACCGTCCCCGCCTCCAGCCGGAAGCTGACGTCATCCACAGCCGGTATTCCCCGGTAGCGTTTCGTAACCTGTCTCAACTCCAGCATCGTCACACCCTATGTAGCATACTTCTTACTATTGACGATTCACTGCGGTCAAGTAGATTTCTACATAGATCCTTCGGAGGCTCAGTCCCGTGCCCGATCCCGCCCGCCTCTCCCACACCGCCGCGCTCATCCTGAAAGCCCTCAAAGAGGGCTTCGCCTATGGCTTCGACATCATGGAGGTCACAGGTCTACCCAGCGGTACCGTGTACCCAGCGCTACGCCGCATGGAAGCCGCGGAGTTGATCGAGGGTTCCTGGGAAAGCGAACAGAAAGCTCTGCGTGAAGATCGTCCGCCACGTCGCTATTACAAGGTGTCTCGTGCGGGCAATCAGGCTCTTGCAGAAGCGGAAAAGAAGTACCCACTGATCGCGCAGTTCGCACGCCCAAAGGTGGCCAAGGCATGAGCCCGCATCAGCAGTTGCATCGCCTTCATCGCATCCTGCACATTGCGGGCGCTATCGTGCCGAAAGGCCAGCGCAGCCTGTGGCAAGCAGAATGGGTCGCAGAAATCCGGTACGTTTACGCGGAAGATCCGGCAGCGGCCGAGAGTCTTGCACAAGGCCTTCTGCCAGACGCGATGAGTCTCCGCCTGCTCGATGTGCAACATCGCTGGGCAAGCATCGACTGGCGAGATCCCGCACGCTGCATACGATTTCTCATCGGCTGCCTCGTCGTTTTGTCCGCCGTAAATTTCGTTCAGCCGCACGTCCGCCATTTGCTTTCTTCCATCTGGGGCATATGGACATTCGGAACCTTCGTTACTCTGGCCGTCTTTGCGGTGCCGTCAACGGTGGTGGTTTCCGGCTATGGCGCCTGCGAAGCCTACCGTGGCGACGCTGCGTCAGCCTGGCAACGCATTGCCCGGTGGCGATTCCTCATCACAAAGTTTGTGCTGGCCGTTCTCTGCGGCTACCTTCTGGCTGTCCAGGTGATATTGCTGTTGCCACCCGTTTTGAAACCGCTGGAAGGAGGGCTAACCATCGCATGTGGCTTGGTGTTCAATGCCATCACCATGACGTGGGTCTTTACCGATCAGCGGCAGCGCTGCCCCACCTGCATGCGTTCACTACGAAACCCGGCCCACATGGGCGTTCCGTCGTGGACCCTCCTCCATGCCAACGCAACTGAAGAAATGTGCGATCAGGGACACGGCTTGTTACACCAGCCCGAATGGAGAACAAGCTGGTTTGAAAACGCTCGCTGGGTGCAGTTGGATCGCACATGGCGCGAACTCTTCCGCGACTAGGCAGCGCATACGTTCGCTCTACTTGGCAACATCAAACAGGGCATCAAAAACCCGCCCTGCAATTACCGTATGCAGGTTCGCGTCAAACATCTTCGGTTCAAACTTCATCTGCACATGTAATGCAACCTGCATCATGAACGCGGCGTGGACGGCCACAGCCCGAGGAATCGTATCTTCGCCGGCTCCCGCAGAACCCAGCATGGAAACGTAAACCTCTTCCTCGTTCGCCGGGATGATGGACCGATACAACTCTGCCAACCGTTCCCGCGCCTCAGGATGCCGAATCGTGTACAGCCGAAACTCCAGCATCAGCATTCCGAAAGGATCATCGTCCGCAAGCGCAAGATAATACGCACGCAGAGCAGCCAGGTTGCCTTCCACTGACGTTGACTCCGCCAGTCGCTCCCGCATCTGTGCCCGCCGCTTGTGTGCATTCTGCTCCACCAGGGCAAGAAAAACCTCTTCCTTGCTTGAGAACTGGGCATAAATCGCACCCTTGGTCCGGCCCGCCAGCTTCGCAATCTCCAGCAGGTCGGCCCTCTCATAGCCATCGCGCACAAACACGATCTCAGCCGCGCGCAGCAACTGTTCGCGTGTCTCTTTGGTCTTCTGTTCGTGTCGGTTCAGTTTCGTCGGTGCCATCAGGTCGCATTCCATCCTAGTGGATGAACGCGACCTGTCGTTCATGGGCACCTCTACAACTTCAGCGAGCATCGGGCCTCGCTGCGGCTGTCGTTGCCTTCGCCTGTTCTTTCAGCAGCTTGCCGTATTGTTTCGCCAGCTTCTTGGCCACAACATCGGCAACACCAGTACTCTCTGATTCCGTACGCACCGCTGCCTTAATCTCTTCCGTCTTCACGGAAGCTGCCATCGCATCGGTATAGGTCACAGCAAACCGCATCTGCGTCGCGCTGGTGAACATTCCAATTGGCCCTGTCGCCGCACGCACCACCTGGTTGCCCTTTTTGTACCCCTCAATGGCCACAGCAATGGTGTAGTGCGGGCACGCCATGCCATGCACGATCTCGCCTTCGCGGTAAACCGAACCAACATCCTTCACCGCCTTCAAACGATCGATCATGTGCTCATACACCAGCGCACGATAGGCAGCAGGCACTTCCACGCTTTTCCACTCCGGCCGTTTCACCAACACACTGCGTGGATCCACCGGGTTCGTGCCGCATCCCTCCGTCGCCACTGGCGCAACCGCAACCGGCTCAACCTTGAAGTGTGCCAACGCCTTGTCTGCCTGCATTGCCGGCAGATAGAACACCGCGGAGTGCATACCGCCATGCGTATCCCGGAACTCCACCGTCAACATATCCACCCGATGATGCATCACTGCAGCCGCCGCCAATCCACCGCCCTGCGGAATCGCCATCCGCAGCAGTCGTCCTCCCGTCCCCCACAACTCCACACGATCATTTCCCGCGCTCACTGCGGTAATGGAGTTCCGCGGCAATGTTGTGTTGAATGTTTTACCCGTGAAGGTCAACCCTGTCGCATCCAGCGTCAGCGTTCCCTTCTTGCTCGGCTTCACCTCAGGAAAGCCATACGCATGCTGCGCACTCGTGGCCTGCCACTCCACTGCTGCGGCGGCTGGCGGAGCTGCTGCCAAAGTCTCAACGCGTTGCGCAGACACTAAGACGGCACAGAGCAGCAGCAGGAACGCAGGAAGGAACCGGCTACCGATCGCTATAAAACTCGTTTTAAGACGCTGGATAAATTCGCTCATGAACACAATATACATACCTACTGGTACGTATTTATTAAGAATCAAAGATTTCTTTTGCTCGTGGAAATTCTGTCAAGCCCCTGAACCATCTAAAAGACTCATTCCAATACAAATAGAGCTGGCATGTTTCCCTTCCAGACTCACTACAATAAAAGCAGGGCTCTGTTCGAACGCCACGGCCATAGACGGGGGCGATCCTTGCATCGCTTTAAGTCCTTTGAAAAGACGATTTTGCCCCTAAACCCAATGGGCAGACGATTTTACAGACACTCGCGCCGTAACCCCAATAGAAAGACGATTTTGCAAAATCAGGGGGGAGGGGGGAGGGTTACCCTCCCGACGAAAAGCGGCAAAAGAAAAACTCTCTCCTACCTCTTGACCATCAAGAGGAACTCTGCGACCCTTTGACCATCAAGAGGAGACTCCTCTTGTCGATCGAGAGGAAGTCGCGCATGGGTCAACACGACGTGGTTCAGGGCACGCTGGAAATGCTCATCCTGAAGACTCTGGCCTTGGAACCGACACACGGTTACGGCGTCGCCACACGCATTGAGCAAGTCAGTCAGGGCGTCTTCCGCGTCAATCCCGGCTCACTGCTGCCCGCTCTGGCGCGCATGGAACAGGCCGGAAGTGTGAAGAGCGAATGGCGCACCAGCGAGAACAACCGTCGCGCCAAGTACTACAAGCTGACCGCGCGCGGCCGCAAGGCGCTCGCCGCCGAGGAAGAGACGTGGAATCGCCAGGTCTCCGCGATCGCCCGCATCATGCAGGCCAGCGCAAAGGCCACTTCGGAAGCCTGATCCCAACCTGAGGCCATCATGCCAATGCTCACCAACCTGATCCGCGGAATGAAGAGCCTGTTGCGTTCGGCCAACGTTGAGCGCGATCTGGACGACGAGTTACAGGGGTTCCTTGACGAGTCCATGGCCGATAAGCAGCGCAGCGGCTACTCGCCGCAGCAGGCCGAACACCTCGCCCGCGTGGAAATGGGCAGTACCAACACTGTGAAGCACCACATACGTTCTGTGGGCTGGGAGACACGCATGGAGAACCTGCTGCAAGACATTCGCTACACCATCCGCACACTGCTCCGCAGCCCGGGATTCACCGCAGTCGCCGTCCTCTCACTTGCACTCGGCATCGGCGCGAACACCGCCATCTTCACCCTCATCCGCCAGGTGGTCATGAAGCAGCTCCCGGTACAGAACCCGCAGGAGTTGTACTCCTTCGGCGCAGCCGGTGCAGGTGGAATGCTCGGAGGCGTGGATATTGGCACCGTCGAACTGTTCCCATACGACTTCGCCCGCCAGCTCCAGCAGCAACCCGGCCCGTTCCAGAGCACAGCCGCATACAGTAGCTTCGCCCCCATGGTGAACATCCGCATCCCCGGCTCGGCAGAGGCCATTCAGGCCCCCGGCAAGCTGGTGACGGGGAACTTCTTCCAGGTGCTACAGGCATCGCCGCTATTAGGCCGCACCCTCCAACCATCCGACGACACGGTGAAGAACGGCAACCCCGTCACTGTCATCAGCTACCACTTCTGGCTGCAATCCATGTCCGCGGACCCAACCGTGGTGGGCAAGACTATCACCATCAACTCCATCCCCTTCACCATCCTCGGCGTCATGCCGGAAGCCTTCCACGACCTGAAGTATGGTGTTCGCCCCACGGACTTCTGGTTCCCACTCACCATGGCGCCGTCCGTCATGGTGCAGGACAACATCCTGGAACGCGACCACTACTTTCTGGACATGGTGGCGCGCCGCAACCTCACGCATTCCCTCACCGCGGATCAGCACTGGCTTGACAGCCAGATGCGCAACTACGCTCGTGCAGCCGCCGGTGCCACCCTATCCCCCGCCCGCCAACAGGAGATCGACCACATCACCACCCCCCTCACCTCTGCGGCGCGTGGACTGTCCTCCCTGCGCAATCAATATGGCGATTCGCTTTTGATTCTGAGTGTGATCGTTGCGGTCGTTCTGTTGATTGCCTGCGCGAACCTTGCGAACTTTCTACTGGCACGCGCGATTGCACGTCAGCGCGAAGTGTCTACGCGACTTGCGCTCGGTTCCAGCCGCGCACGCATCCTGGGCCAAAGCATCCTCGAAGCACTCACCCTTTCACTCACGGGTGGATTGCTGGGACTTGGCTTTGCCTTCGTCATCACACGTGCGCTCATTGCCTTCGTAATGCGTGGATCACCCGATACCGTTCTCAGTGCACATCCCGATGGTGTTGTATTGTCCTTCACCTTCGCCATCTCCGTAGTTGCAGGCCTGCTCTTCGGCCTTGCACCGGCACTGCAGTTCGCACGCTCAGCCGCGGGTCCAACCACGTTGTCACCGTCCACGCGCAGCACAGCCAACAGTAGTGGACGCTTCTGGCCCAAGGCACTCATCACCTCGCAGGTCGTGCTTGCGCTACTGCTATTGGTGGTTGCAGGACTCTTCCTGCGTACGCTACGCAACTTGCAGGACCAGAGCCTCGGCTTTGAGCGTACACATCTGCTCATTGCGGAGATCAAGCCAGACATCGCCGGATACACACCGGAGAACGTACCCGTCCTGAACCAGCGCATGCTGGAGTCTCTCTCTGCGATTCCTGGCGTGCGTTCCGCATCTCTGGCGGATACGCCTCCCATCAGCAGCGGCGCATGGCGATCCAGCATGCACCCCACCGGCTATACCCCAGGACAAAACGAGGAGATGGGCGCACTACTGAGGCGCGTCTCTGGCCGCTACTTTGAAACGACGGGGGTTGAGATTGTGTCAGGCCGAGGCCTCGCCCCGTCGGATACATCCACTGCGACGAAGGTTGTGGTGGTGAACCAGACGCTGGCGAATAAGTATTACCCCCACGGTGATGCCATCGGACGCACAATCGGCGTGGATCTCGACACCAACGGCCCATGGAACATCGTCGGCATCGCGAAGGATACGCGCGCGCTTGACCTTCGCGGCGCAAAGCAAGAGCCTCTGATCTATCTCCCCATCGTGCAACTCTCAGGCGCTCATGATAGCTTCGCGAATATCATCCTGGTGCGTACTGTAGGCGATCCTACGATGACCACGCGTGCTGTGCGTGGCGCATTGCATTCCGTCGATCCGAACCTGCCCATCTTGAACATCCGCACGATGCAGGAGCACCTGGACACGTTCACCAGCAGCGAGACGTTGATCTCACGCCTGACCAGCACATTTGCCATCCTTGCGGTGTTGCTCTCAGCGATTGGTCTATACGGTGTGATGAGTTTCAATGTCGCGCGCAGAACCAACGAAATCGGCATTCGCATGGCTCTGGGGGCTAGCAATAGCGGTGTGCAGTGGATGGTACTTCGCGAATCACTCTGGTTGCTGGCGATTGGCTTGGCCATCGGCCTTCCGGCTACTCTGATAGT
The DNA here is from genome assembly GCF_036877645.1 of Terriglobus sp. ADX1. Classification (NCBI taxonomy): domain Bacteria; kingdom Pseudomonadati; phylum Acidobacteriota; class Terriglobia; order Terriglobales; family Acidobacteriaceae; genus Terriglobus; species Terriglobus sp. ADX1. Next base: position 39,697 of record NZ_JAEDXV010000011.1, on the reverse strand, counting down.
CGCGCGCTTTCTGCGCTCACAGCTTTATCAGATGAGTCCGTTTGATCCCGTCGTGTTTGCCGCCGCAACGATTGGCATCGCCATCGTCACAATCGTGTCTACTTGGCTGCCTTCACGACGCGCTGCCTCCATCGACCCCATGGTTGCCCTGCGCTACGAGTAAACCGCAACTCATCGTTTTGTGTGCGCTACTTCCAATGGCGGAGCAGTGCTGCGATTCTGCAGCCATTGCAGCGAAACCCCTTGCGCCTTCTCTGCTGCACCGGCTGGCAAATGATCGAGGTCAGGCATGTAAATCTCAACACCAGCTTGAGCAGTGGTGCGCATGGTGCCATAGATGAGCTGTGTTTGATAATTCACCAGGTCCAGATCGAACCAGGCATCATTGGTAGCATCCACGAGAGTTAGGTCGGCCTGCTTCATGGTTAGCTTTCCAAACGAAACAGTTCCGCCGGAGAGACGCAGAAAATTATGCCACTGAGCCAACTGCTCCGCACTTTCGGTCGCATTGCCATAGATCACTCTTGCTCTGTCATTCATCAGTTGCACTGATGTGATGTGGCCGTGAATGTGCGGCGGCGGCAGCAGCATCTGCGTATCCAAGTAGATATCGTCACCGGAAGCCTGCAGTCCAGGTACCGTCGTGTTTGGCATCAGGTCATTCAGTTTCAGATGGAACAGACCAAACAAACCCTTCATCGGAATCTTCAACACATTCAACTTCTTCACATGAAGTTTCAACCGTCCGTCTGGAAGCGGCGTTAGCTCTGCATCCAATCGAACCGGGACTCCCTTGTGAGCGATTCCCTTGATCTGCACTTCGCCGTCATGATTTTCCACCTGGAGATTTTTCAGCGGCGGATCACCCCTCTGCCCGGAGTTCAGAAATTCTGCAATGTCTGAAAGTTTGGCATCCACCATGCCCTTCTCAATCTCCAGCACAAAGGATTCCGGTATATCCAGGTCTGGCACACGATCAGCTTGTGTACGCACCATGCGGCCGCGAATCCATCGCACATAGACACGGAAATGCGCCCCTTTGCGCAGCAACACGTTATGGGCCCACAGGCGAGTCTGCTGGTTATCGGGTGTCGCAGGAGCTGGTCCCGCTGGCTCTGTAACGGTTTGGGTCACATTCACTGTGCGCTTTGTCCTGCGCCCCAGCCAAAAGGCAAGCGCCAGCAAGACAAGCAGACCTATAGCAGCAAATACCCGCCAACGTCGGAAATCCATTGCTGCGATGGATGCACAAATTGCCCACTCCGCCGTATGCAGCGCGCAAATGCACTACGCTGTGGGCAAATCAAGCGCAACGCGCAAACGTTCCCAAGTGATGTCGAGCGACTCCGGCAGCACACGCGTCTCTGCCGTCGCCGTCATGAAATTACTGTCGCCAAACCAGCGCGGCAACACATGGAGATGAAGATGTTCTGCAACACCCGCCCCTGCCGCTTCTCCAAGATTCATGCCCAGGTTGATCCCGTCCGGGCGATAGGTAGCACGCAATGCTGTCTCCATCCGCTGCGACAGCGCCATCATCTCTATCGCCGCTTCTGATGGAAGCTTCGCAAGCGAATCCAAATGCTGATAAGGCACCACCATCACATGACCGGATGTGTAAGGAAAAGCATTGAGGCAGATGAAATTATGCTCTGCCTGCAGAAGAACACCGGCGGCTTTCTCTGCTTGTGGCGCAGGCATTACGCCTTCCCGAATGGCCCACTGCACAGAACCAATCATGTTCAGGAAGACGGAGCGGTGATCCTCCGGATAGCCATCCAGTTCCGCGGGAACGCCCTGCCGCAACCTCTTCTTATCGCCGGTGATGTACGCGTAGCGCCACGGAGTCCAAAGCCTATCCATCACCGCAGTATAACCAGCGGTGATGTCTCATCTTTCCGCAGCCATGCAAGAGACCCAAAATCACCGATCTGCATCCCATGCAGCACAGGGTACGACTGCAAGTGGCCATCTTTCGCATCATCACGTATCTGATTCATGCCATGGCGGCAGCGATTGCTGCTCTGGCTGTCGCCATCCTGTCGCACCTGCTTCCAGTGCTATTGATTGCTGTGGGAACACTGGTAGCCATTGCGATCCTGTGCACATCCTGTGGCATTCGCGGCTTCGCATTCTTGCGCCGGCGCAAACAGGACGAATAGACGTCTACCGCGGCCCTTGCCCCGCACCAAACCGATACGCTGCACCAACAGATACACGACCGCTCCAGGTGGAACCGCTGTCCAACACCGGCGTATTCCAATGCTGCGCCTGAACGTCTGCTTTCAATGAAATGCGGGTTGCAATATCCAGTTCCACACCGCCGCCTGCACCATAAATGTTCGAAGCGGTCTGCGCATACAGCAGGTTTCCGACGGCATAGCCACCATTCTGATAGGTCATCTGCCCTCGCCCAAACAGGCCGTCTACATAGGGTCGTATCAGGCGCCCAGACTCGTAGGACAATCGCGCGCCGCCAAGGATGTCCTTCTCAGCGACGATATTGCCGCTGTTCAACGGGTAGCTGCCACGCACTTCCGCGGCAAGCATGTAATTTCCAAACGAGTGAAACCCAACATCCACGCCGGCTGTAAGCGTCAGGTTCTTGCCGCCATTCGAGAACGATGACCGCGAGTAACTACCTACCCCTGTGGAGGTCCCGCCGACCATCACAAAGGCCGAAGGAACAAGTGTGCGGATCGCCGTAGGCTGATTTGCTTGAGCAACCGCGTTGAGGTTCGTGCCAATAAGTAAACAAGCTGGAAGAAGAAGAAATAAAACAGGCTTCACAGAGTTAATTATCACCGTTTCAAAGTGAAATTAGCTTTCCAGCGCATTGCGATGGAAGTAACACGACATGCTCTTGCGTATGGCATTTAACGACACGCCGTCGGCTCTTGAGTAGAAGGGCAACTCGATCGCAGCTTTCTCCATCCCAATCTGCATGGGCGCGTGCTGCTCCAACTCTGACATTCGGGAGATTTTTATGATCGGGACTCAACGTTCCTGGCGCACCGATGCAGGCATCCGACCCGGCTCCACTCTTCGCCGGTCGGACTCCTCCGAGATGGCTGCTTCCCTTCCGGGACGCCGTTCTGCCATCGCCATGTCTGAACCTGAAGATGCACAACTGACCGGTATGACGCGCTCCCTCGATCGCCGTCTGCTGGCCCTCAACCTCAAGCCCGTCGCTTCAGCCTCATCCCAGCCCACTACGACTCTGAAAGTGGCATAGACGGGCCCAGTCCTCCCCAGGGTACATAAAAGCCCCGTAAATGTGCGGGGCTTTTCTTGTCTTCAAATCGGATAGCGCAGGCGATCAATGTTCTTGGTTCGGCCGCATGCTCAACGGAGTTCCGCGGTGCATGCCCATCTCATCCGGGCCGGAGACACGCGTCGCCTCCAGGTTCAACACACGCCACTGTCCATTCGCGGCACGTCCATACACCTTGGTATAGCGGAAGACGGCATTCACCGGGTGGCTATCCAGCTGGCCCAGTACGCGCACCTGCGACACCACCACCGCAGCGGACGGCTGCATCCGCACCTTAATGTCCATTACGTCAATGGATCGAAAGCTGTTAATGCCGGAAGTCACCCGTTGCAGATACTGTTGCTTGTCCGAAAGCGTTCCATTCGCGGAGATAGCCAGAAAGTCGTCTGACATCAGCTTTTCGAGCACAGTCGTATCCGATTTCGTCAGCGCCTGCAGCCAGCTTTGCTCCAGCAATTCAATCTGGTGCGACTCGGCTCGACGGTTTTCCTTCTTCGGTTTGGCAGGCTTGTCAGCGCAGGCATTCAGTACGACGCTGCCGCACAGGAGCAGACACAGAACCGCGGCGACTGCGCGGGTGTAGCGAAACGGGATGTCCATGCGCCAGTGCATTGAGAATCGCATCCTACTCGGAGGATTCTGGTTTCGTCAAAACAGTTGCACGGAACTGCGTGGAACAAAGGCTGACCGGCAAATTCGGCCAGCCGTTTCCCAAACCTCACAGATAAGTGCGTATCGTCATCCTGCCGCAAATCGAACGTCAAGTCCATGCTTTTCGCAGGGACGCTCGGCGCAATCCGCAGTGAGTTAGACGATCTCCTGCAGCGTTTCGAGTGTACGCTCGCGCATCTTGCGATACAGGCCGTTTGTGGCGTACTGATCAAAGTGCCCCGACGAACGGTGCGCCTCCAGTGCCTCGGCGTCCCGATACTGCTCGTAGATCACGATGACGTCAGGATCAGTTTCCACAGAATGAGCTACGTAGTTCACGCAGCCCGGCTCCTGGCGCGAAGCCGATCCAAGATTCTGCAGGATGGAGCGGATTTCCGCGCGATCTTCCGGCGCAAAGCGCATGCGAACGGTAAACGAGATCACAGTCCCGCCTCCACATTCGTTGCTGCGTCAAACTCCGGCACAGAGAAGGTCTCGTTACGATCCGGACCAGTGCTGACCATACCAATGCGAGCGCCGCTGTTCTCTTCCAGGAAGCGCAGGTACTTCTGAGCATTCGCCGGCAGCGACTCAAAGTTCTTGGCACCCACCGTCGACATCTGCCAGCCGGGCAGATTCTTGTACACAGGCTCGATGTGCGCATAGCTGCGAACATCCGCCGGGATAACGTCCGTCTCGACACCGTCAATGCGGTAGTGCGTGCAGACCGGAATCTCCTTCAGCGAATCCAGCACATCCAGCTTGGTCACCACCAGCCACTCCGTACCGTTCACCATGTTGCTGTAGCGCAACAACGGCAGATCCAGCCATCCGCAGCGACGCGGACGTCCCGTCGTAGCACCGTATTCCTGGCCACGTGCACGCAGTTCGTCGCCCACTGCAGTGAAATCTTCGGTCGGGAAAGGACCTTCGCCCACGCGTGTGACATACGCCTTGGTCACGCCAATCACAGTGCCAATCGTCGTCGGCCCCACACCCGTGCCAATCACCGCACCACCCGCAGTTGCGCTGGACGATGTGACAAACGGATACGTCCCGTGGTCGATATCCAGCAGAGCGCCCTGTGCGCCCTCAAACATCACGCTCTCGCCGTCCTTGATGGCCTTGTTCAGCAGAACAGCCGTGTCCGTGACGTACGGGGCAATCTGTTCCGCGTAGGCTGCGTACTCTTCGTAAATCTTCAGCGGATTCAACGGCTCCGTGCCGAACAGCGCATGCGCAATCTGGTTCTTCTCATTGCAGGCATTCGTAATGTGCGTGCGCAGAAGCTGCGTGTTCAGCAGGTCCACAATGCGCAGACCGTTGCGGTGCATCTTGTCTTCGTACGCCGGTCCAATGCCGCGCGATGTGGTGCCAATCTTCGTGCGTCCCGGTGCGTTCTCTGCAGCCAGTTCGATCATGCGGTGGTACGGCAGGATGACCTGCGCGCGGTTCGATACGAACAACTGTCCGTCGACCGGAAGGCCCTGTCCCTTCAGCATCTTGATCTCGTTCAGAAGAGCCGCCGGATCCACCACCACGCCGTTGCCGATGACGCCCAGGCAGCCTTCACGCAGCACGCCGCAGGGGATCAGATGCAGAACAAACTTCTTGCCATCAATGATGACCGTGTGGCCCGCGTTGTGGCCGCCTGCATAGCGCGCAACTACTTTGTAACGCTCGCTGAGGACGTCGACGATCTTTCCCTTGCCCTCATCGCCCCATTGCGCGCCCAGAACCACTGCTGTCTTCTTCATAGCCATCTAAAAAATCTCCACACGCACACACCACTGAACCGGCCTGCTACAGCGCCGCCGAGGACTTTCGCGCAATGTCAATTGGATGCGTTCGACAGGCGAACGGGGACGAACTGCCGCCTGCCTCATTTTATACTGGCCGCCTGTACCGCAGGAGATCGTAATCATGGAGACACCCGAAACCAGCTTTCACGCCTGGGTTCTTACCGGTAATGCCCTTAACCTCCTGCTGCGAGGCGTCGCCGCAGATGCCTTTGCCAATGCCGCCGTGCGGGAGCACCTGATGCGGCTCGATGAGGACCTGAAGGACTTCCCGCCCGACGAAATGCTCACCCGCCTCCACGCCCTGCCGAAAGAAAACAAGAAGTTGCTGGCAACCGCCTGCCGGCAGGCGATGACGCTCGCCGGGGAAAACGTCGAAGTCATGCTGGGTCTCACGCTGGAAGAGGCCGAAGCCGTCCTGCGTCTTCTCGAACACGAGAGCGGTCGCTAACAAAGCACCTCTCTGAAAATCGGCAAACCAAGCGCATTCATCGTGCGTCCATCCTCCCGTTACATCCCTTGCACCGTGTTTTGTGCAAGCATTCGCTTTCTGATGACCTTCCATTCGCACACTGCGCCCAAGCTGAGGGCAGACAGCGCCTCGGCGGGAGCACACCATGAAAGCGACGCACACGACCATCTCGTGCCTCTGGAAGAACGAGGGAGCACCCTCTGCATACACCACGGGTGTCTCCCTTCACAGCCACACCAGCATGTCGGAGGAAAGCCTCTCCTTCATTCACGATATGAGCCAGGGTTTACCGCTGGTTAAAAGACTGTTCGATCACTACACCGCCAAGTGCCGCGACCAGCACGGCTTCATACTCGACTTTCAAAGCGCGCACTGGCGTCCGCCGCTACGCCCCCTGATGGCGTATGACCTGGAAGAGAACCAGATCACCGAGCTGGGGCTGAAGCCGCTGGTCTCCATCAGTGATCACGACAACATCGACGCGCCCATGCAAATCCGCATGGTGCCGCACGCCCGCACCGTACCCGTCTCCGTGGAATGGACCGCGCCGTGGGGACGCACCTGCTTCCACCTGGGCATTCACAACCTGCCCACTGCGGATGCACGCGCATGGATGGATCGCCTGGCCGCCGCCACCGCTGGCACAGACGAATCCGAGGTGGAATCCATCCTGCGTGATCTGCATGCCATTCCGCAGGTGCTCCTCATCTTCAATCATCCTCTGTGGGATCTCTACTCCGTAGGCAACGAAGTCCATATGGCTGAGGTGCATCGCTTTTTGGCCGCAGTGGGCGACTGCATGCACGCCATCGAACTCAACGGCCTGCGCCACGCCAGTGAAAATCGTCAGGTGAGCGCGTTGGCACGCTCCACCGGCCATCTGCTCATCAGCGGTGGCGACCGCCACGGTCTGGAGCCGAACGCAAACATCAACCTGACCCACGCGCAGAACTTCCATGAATTCGTGCACGAGATTCGCGTGGAACGTCGCAGCCACGTGCTGTTCATGCCGCAATACGCGCAGCCCTGGAAGCGTCGCATTCTCGCATCCACGCTCGATGCGGTCACTGACTATCCCGATTTCATGCCGGGATGGCAGCGCTGGGATGAGCGCGCCTTTCACAAAGACCGCGAAGGTGTCATGCGCCCCATGAGCGAGCTATGGGAAGGCGGCAAGCCACCACTCCCTCTCCTGCTCGGCGTACGCGCCGTGCGGATGGCGCGACACGGAACAGTCGCACGCTCCATTGGCGTCGCGTTTCCAGGCAAAAACGACTTCCGTCCCGACTACGAAGTTCTGTAGCCGCTCAGCGCGACACCAGAAGATAAACCGACATGACGGTCCCAATGAGAGCCAGCAGTGTCGCAACGACAATCGCCGTACGCGATACAACTGGCTTCCATGATCCTTCGCGCAACTGGCGAATAAGCTGGATGTGCTGTGCGATGGATACCACCAGTACCAGCACGCCCAACACAACCACCGCATCACCGACGTAAACGGAAGGACCTGTCCGCTCATCACCGCGCATCTGCCGCAGAAACAGCGCAAAGCGTGCAATCGCAAAGCCGACGCCCATCATCGAAAGGCCCGTACGTATCCACGCAAGAAACGTACGTTCCGCGGCCAGGTAGATGCCCGGATCATCGTGCGGCGAATCTGCCATCATGTCTCTCTTCGTTCAGGCGTTGCCACACACTTCGCGTGCGGCTCTCACCACTGTACGCCGGGATACAAACTAGGCCATCGTTCTCCCCGATAGATCCATCCATTCGTGATCGACATAGACCAGACCGTCTGTGGCGACTGCTGATTCGTCACCTCAAACACAGCAGCGTTCGTTCCTGTCAGGCCCGCCAGATCATAGTGCACATTCCCATTGCTCAGCACCGTGGTATTACCGCCCCACGAGGAATACAACGAAGGATCAAGCACCTGCCGAAACACATATTGCGCAGTCAGCTTATCCGGATTGATCTGCACAATGGGAATGGCCGTGTAGCAATAGTTGCCAGCAGTCACAGGACAACTTGCACCAGATGCAAACTGTCGATCATCGCCATTGTCCATCAATGCAATCTGCATGTTGTTCTGCGCATCCGTGGAGAGATACTCCGCAGCATGCTGCGAATAAAACCAATCCTCAGGTGCTGTATCCGGGCTGCCGTCAGAGTTGAGCAATGTGAAATCACCACCCGGCCCCAGCTTCCACTGGATTGCTCCATTGCCATTGCCGTCGGCGTAGTTGATCTTCAACACCCAGTTCTGATGGCGCAAGGAATACAACAGCGATCCATCCGCAGGCACATACGAAAGCGAGTTGGCATGTGTCCAGTCTGGAAAGCCAAAAGGCTGACGATTCACATCAAGATGATCGAAGGTGTTCCAAAGCCAGACAGGCTGCAGGTTCGTATCCAGATCCACAATCACATCGCCAAGCACGGTGGTTGCGGACGTTGTTCCAGAGAGCACAATGGACTCCTCCGTCGTTGCATCCACGATGAAGTGTCCATTGCCTAGTGGCGACACCTCATGGGAGAACGCGCCCAGCGTCAACGTAGAACCTTTCGCAGCAAGCCGGCTGTTCAAATCACCAATCGTAAGGCTGCGCACCACATCACCTGCAAGGTTGATCTCCCGCAGTTCCGATACGCTATCCACACCGGTGCTATTGGTAAGTAGTGTGCTGGAGTTATGCGCCAGCAACATGAGCAAGTCACCATTGCTCAACTGCCGTATGGGAAACGCAGTAACTCCCTCTTCCTGATCGGGATACATATATGTCCAGATAATGTTCCCCGCTAGGTCCGTAGCAACAGGCGCAGGAATACCACCATCGTTGATGCCATCCAGCATCTCAATGCCGGGTTGCGGTGTTGCTCCAGAGGCCGTCTGCGTAGTGATGGCGCCCGTGAATTTGCAAGGCACGCATCCTGTGGTGAAGGTCTGATCCGCGTCCTTCATCTGGCCGCTGGTCCCGGTAAATACGGCCTGCATGTGATACGTGGTTTGCGCCAGCATCCCCGCCACCAGAATCGTTACCGCACCACCTGAAGTCGTCACGGCAGAAGTGCTGCGGCCATAACTTGTGTCCGTACCAAACTGCACAGCAACCGTTCCGGCAGAAGGCGCGTTATAGGTGTAGCGCGCCACCTGTGGATTGTCTGTGACAGCCACAGTCGTGGAATGCGTAACGGCACCCATTGTGTGACAGTTCGCTCCACAACCAGTTAGAAGAGACGCGCCAACACATAGGCAGAGCAACCACATGGCACACTTCATCGAAGAACGTCCTGTTGACGAGCAGGAAAACACCCTCGCAAACATACGAGTTCGTTACCGCGGGGTAAGCGTTCCCGCAGTTTGCCTTGCCACGTCGATTTCAGATGAAGACATCACGACGCGTCGACAACGCCCGCATCATGAAGTCCGCACGTTGTGACGCAGCACCTCGCCACCAGCTAACAAGGGATTACACAATGGCGCGATCTCTTACGCGTCAATTGTTGCCATGAGCGCAGCCCCAAAAAGAAAGGCGCACAGAGCAATGCTCCGTACGCCTTCCCTGAAACTGCAAATAGCAACAAACCTAAACGCGGCCCGCAAACTCCTTCGATTCCGGTGCCACCTTAATCTTGTCGCCCTCTTTCACAAACGCGGGCACCTGCACCGTCACACCGGTCTCCAGCTTCGCAGGTTTGTAAGTGGTACCCGTCGCAGTATCGCCCTTGAAGCCCGGCTCCGTTTCTGTCACGACAAGCTCCACATGAACCGGCAACTGGATACCAATGGGATTGCCCTCGAACTTCTCAATCTGTACCGCGAAGCCTTCCAGCAGCCAGTCCAGCGCATCGCCCAGGGTTTCGTTGTTCAACTGCAGCGTCTCGAAGCTGGTCTGATCCAGGAAGTAAGCGCCATCGTTATCGCTGTAGAGGAAAGTCGCCTCCACATCTTCCAGGTCAGGTTCCTTAAACTTGTCGTCGGCCTTGAAAGTCTTATCAAAGACTGCGCGCGTCAGCAGATTGCGCATCTTCAAACGCACCAGCGTCTGTCCACCACGCGCGGTAGGCGTGGAAATTTCCTTATCGAGACAGTGATAGGGCACGCCCTCCAGCTCGAAATACATCTTGCGCTTTACGTCGATGGCCTCGATCAGTCCTGCCATATTGCTTATCTCCCAAATGCTTAAAAGCCATATCCAGCATAGCGGAAGCGAAGATTCTCCTGCTGGCGTCTAATGGTCTGGTATGCCCGAATTACCCGAAGTCGAAACCGTTGCCAATGGCGTAAACGAACGTGTGCGCGGCGCGCGCATTGATGCCGTCACCATCGGCCCGCACAAGGAACCGCTGAAGTCCACGCCCTCGCACATCGAGGAAACGCTCACCGGCGCCAAAATCGAGCACGTCCGCCGCGTGGGCAAGACCATCGTGATGGACGTAAAACAACGCAATCGCAAGCCCGCGCAAGCCACCATCCACCTCGGTATGACCGGCCGCCTGCTCGTCTCGCAACGCGATGTTCCCGTGCCACCGCACACGCACGTAAATCTGCATCTGCACGACGGCCGCGATCTGCGCTTCGTCGATCCCCGACGCTTCGGACGCGTAGGCATCGTCGACGAAGGAACCACCTACGAAGGCCCCGGCAAAGAGCCGCTAACTATCTCCGCAGACGACTTCGCCGCACTATTCGCAGGCCGCAAAACAGCCATCAAAGCTGCGCTGTTAAATCAATCGCTACTACACGGCGTGGGCAATATCTACGCGGACGAAAGCCTCTTCCGCGCAGGCATCCGCCCCACACGCCACGCAGGCAAGATCAAACGCGCAGAACTCGACAAGCTGCACGCCTCACTGCAAGCCGTGTTGAACCACGCAATCAAACTCGGCGGCTCCTCCGTCAGCGACTACGTCGACGCCGACGGCGTCCGCGGCTTCTTCCAACTGGAACACCGCGTCTACAGCCGCACCGGCGAACCATGCAAAGATTGCGGCAAACCCATCGAGAAAATTGTCGTAGGCGGAAGGTCAACCCACTTCTGCAAACACTGCCAGAAGTAGATCAGGCAAACAAGCGAATCCCGGCCACACCCGCAGCGCCAGCATCTAAGCACGCCTGCGTGTTCTCCTTCGTCACGCCACCCAACGCCAGCACCGGAATACCCGCAGCAGCCCCACACGCCTCGCGCAGTGCATCCAGCCCAACACCTTCTGTCACCACTTCCCCACGCAAACGCTTCTCAAACACAGGCGCAAACAGGATTAGGTCTGCAAACTCCGCAGCGCGGCGAACATCACTGATGGTGTGGCATGAAACGCTAACAATCAACCCATGATGCGACTGCAGATTCTGCGAAAACGTCGTGGAAGACAAATGCACACCATCCGCTCCGGCCCACTGTGCCAGCGCTGCGGTTCCGTTGAGCAGTAGTTTCGTCTCTCCACCGCCATCGCGAATAGCCTGCATCAAGGACCGCGCCAGATCCGCCTGCGCCGCCTCTCCCAGGTCCTTCTCGCGCATCTGGATATAGTCCACGCCCTCGCTTGCCAGGCGCGCCACTTGCGTAATCAGCGCGTCCTCGCGCGATCGTTCATCGCCTGGAAACATCTGTCTGTCTGTAATCGCATATCGCAACATGACTTTCACGATACGTCGATTATGAGCCGTTGCGCACGCTTTCCGGTGACCTTCTCGCGTTCCGTGCATCCCACATAAGACAGACCCTCGTGCAGGAGAGCCTTACCCATGTCATTTCAGGATCAGGAAGCGCCGCGCCCACAGCAGTACCAGCCGGAGCAGCAGGCGCAGACGCATCCCAACGAAAACCGCGCCGGGACCTCTGCGAAAGATCTGGAAATTTCCTTCCGCAATCATATGACCCACACCGTGGGCCGTCCGCTGGAAAACAGCAGCGTACTTGACCAGTACCATGCGCTGTCCGCCGTCGTACGTGACCGCATGATGGATCAATGGCTGGAAACGATTGAGAGCTACAAACAGCGCAACGTCCGCGTGCTCGGCTATCTCAGCGCGGAATATCTCCTTGGCCCGCATCTTGAAAATGCGCTAATGAATCTCGAACTGAGACCTCAAATGGAAGAGGCGCTCAAGAACGTCGGGCTTGACCTTGCGACCATCGCCGCGGAGGAGCCTGAACCCGGTTTGGGTAACGGTGGCCTCGGTCGTCTGGCCGCATGTTTCATGGATTCGCTCTCCACTCTGGACATCCCTGTTCTTGGCTATGGTCTGCGTTATGAATTCGGCATCTTCCGTCAGAAGATCGTCGACGGCTGGCAGGTAGAAAAATCCGACAAGTGGTTGCAATACGGTAACCCGTGGGAGATTGCCGCATCCACCAGCTATGAAGTTTGCTTCTTCGGCCACACCGAAACCTACAACGACGAACACGGCCTGCTGCGCCATCGCTGGGTGCCCGAGCAGACAGTAAAAGGCGTCCCGTACGACACGCCCATCCCCGGCTATCAAACACGTACCGTCAACCGCCTGCGCTTATGGAAAGCTGAAGCCGTGGACAGCTTCGACCTTGGCATGTTCAACAGCGGCGACTACATGGGTGCCGTGCGCCAGAAGATGGAATCCGAAACCATCAGCAAGGTACTGTACCCACCCGACGAACAGATCCAGGGCAAGCGTCTCCGCCTGATGCAGCAATACTTCTTCACCTCATGCTCACTGCAGGACATGTTGCGTCTACACCTCCTGCGTGGCGAACAGCTGAACACCTTCCACGAGAAGTGGACCATCCAGCTTAACGACACACACCCTTCCATCGGCATTCCAGAACTGATGCGCCTCCTCATGGACGATCACAGATTCCCCTGGGAAGACGCATGGAATATCACGCAAAAGACATTCGGCTATACGAATCACACGCTGCTGCCAGAAGCTTTAGAGCGTTGGCCGCTTGAGCTTTTCGGCAACCTGCTACCGCGCCATCTCGAAATCATCTACGAGATCAACGCACGATTCCTTGCTGACATGCGCCTGCGTTATCCCAACGACGACGCGCGAATGCGCCGCATGAGCATCATTGGTGAAGAAGGCGAACGCAGCGTGCAGATGGCAAAGCTCGCCGTCATAGGCAGTAAAGCCATCAACGGTGTCGCGGAGTTGCACACGCAACTGCTGGAACAGGACACACTGCACGATTACTACGAGACATTTCCGGAAAGATTCAGCAACAAAACGAACGGTGTCACTCCGCGTCGTTGGCTCATGCTCATCAACCCAGATCTGGTGGCACTCATCAACGAAACCATCGGCACGCGGTGGCACAAGGACCTGTATGGCCTGCGTGGGCTGGAGCATTTCGCAGACGATAACAACTTCCTCATTCGCTGGCGTCAGGCGCAGGAGGGCTGCAAGAGCCGACTCGCAAAATACATCTCGCAGAATCTCAGCATCGCGATTGATCCTGCATCCATGTTTGACGTGCACGTCAAACGCATTCACGAGTACAAGCGCCAGCATCTGAAGGCGCTGCACATCCTATCGCTCTACTGTCAGCTCAAAGCCGGAACGCTGAAGAATCCCACGCCCACCACGTATCTCTTCGGCGGCAAAGCTGCCCCCAGCTACACCATGGCAAAACTCATGATCAAGCTGGTGTGCAGCGTCGCGGATATTGTGAACAACGATCCCGTGTCGCGCGACGTAATGAAGGTAGTTTTCTTACCAAACTATTCGGTATCGCTCGGCCAACACATCTATCCCGCTGCCGATCTCTCGGAACAGATCTCCACCGCAGGCAAGGAAGCCAGCGGCACAGGCTGCATGAAGATGATGATGAACGGCGCTGTCACTCTGGGTACGCTCGATGGCGCAAACATTGAAATCCGCCAGGAAGCGGGCGAAAACAACTTCTTCCTCTTCGGACTCACAGCTCCACAGATTGCGGAGACACTGCAAACCGGCTACCACCCGCGCGCATACTACGAGAGCAATCCGCTCCTGAAAGAAGTGTTGGATGGCCTTTCCTCAGGCCGTTTCTCCAAGGGTGACCGCGCACTCTTCGCACCGCTGGTGGATAACCTGCTGACCTGGGATCCATTTTTCGTGCTGGCTGACTTCGAAAGCTACGACACCGTTCATGCACAAACAAGCGACGTCTATCGCGACGCAAAGGCCTGGGGCCGCATGTCCTTGCTGAACACAGCACGCTCCGGCAAGTTCTCCTCAGACCGCACCATCCGCGAGTACTGCCGTGACATCTGGAAATTGCCCGTAAGCTAACGTTCCGCGTCCACTGCCTGCTGCACCGTATGCCAGAAGGCAGCGCGGACCTTGCTGCGCTCGCTACCGGTGGCCTGGTCCCAATCTCCCAGCATCACCACCACCAGTTTGCGCTGTGGATCAATCAGGATCGATTGCCCAAAGATTCCCAGCGCCGCAAAACTGCCGTCGGGCTGTGGCCACCAACCATAGCCATATGCTGCCCCGCCAGCCTTCACCTGCGGCTTCGTCGCCTCCGCAAACCAGCCCTCGGGGACCTGCACTCCGCCACCGTCCAGCACCCACAATCCCAACCGACCGAAATCACGTAGCGAAGCCGACAGCCCTGATCCGCCAAACTCCGCGCCAGCCGGGCCCGCATCACTCGCAATCCATGTAGCATCCTGCTCCATCCCCGCATGGCTCCAGATGGCGCCGGACAACTGCGCGGCAAGCGTCTTGCCCGTTGCGCGACGCAACAGCACCCCCAGCAGGTCCGTCTCGCCCGTGTTGTAGTGCCAGACTGTCCCCGGCGCGAATGCACGCGGCAACGTCCGCATGTATTCCACCGTCGTGTCTTTACCCGGAGTCACAGCCGTCGTGTACAGGCGGACATTATCCGCATCCGCCGAGGTGTAGTTCTCATTCCAGCGAACGCCACTGGTCATGGTCATCAACTGCCTGACCGTCACGCCGTCATAGGCGCTGCCCTTCATCTCCGCCAGATACGCCGTCACCCGGTCATCCAGCGAGCGCAGCTTGCCCTGCCGCAACGCCACACCCACCAGCGTGTCCGTAACAGCCTTCGTCATGGAAAAACTGGTCCAGTGCCCCGCTCTGGTCAACCCAAGACCATAACGCTCATTCCGGACGCGCCCATCCTGCAACACCAGCACCCCAGCCAGATGCTCCGTCCGCATCAGGTCGCCAACCTGAGAATCCGACAGCAGCAATTTGCCAACCGGCAGCGGTCGGACGACCGCTCCCCGCACCACCCGGTGCACCGGAAAGATGCGATCCATGTGCGCAAAACGATCGTCGCGCTGCTCCTGCGTCCAGGTCAGATCTGCCGCCAAACGCTGCCCAACCGACAATTCGGACGGCTCTTGCGCCAGTCCATTAGCAACCGCAAATAACTCCACAAAAATCAGAATGACAAGCGAAAATTGCACGAAGACTCCTGAGGAAGCCTGTGGGTGATCTGTGGAAAGCGTTCCTCGTACTCACAGAACTGTAACTTTTGCCACAGATCGGATGCAATTTCAGCATCCCGTATAAACCATCTGTTACGTGCAGCTTCCACGCAAATTCTGACTGGTGGTGAACAGGAGTAACGGCTCGGCGTGCAAAAGTGACTTATCCTGCCGCTCGTCTTCCACAGTTTTTTCCACAGGGAAAATGCCTCTATACGAATAATTTGCAGCACGCTTTCGGGCAGCAAAAACGGGGAGCAGAACCCTCGTTCTGCTCCCCGTCGGTAGAGATTGCTTCGCGATTACTTCGCGGGTGTCTTGGTAGCCGGACGCGGAGTCGACGAGCGAGGCGCTGCCGAAGCCGGGGTGGACTGTACTGCCGGAGCAGCAACGCCAGCCTGAGCGTTGTACGCTTCGATTACTGCGCGGGTAACGTCGGTCTTCTCGGCGGCCCACAGAACGTTGCTCTGCTGTCCGCTGACATCCAGCAGCAGGGTGAAGCCATTGTCAGAAACATACTTCTGCATCACGGCGTTTACCTTGCCGGCAATGCGGCCATAGGCTTCCTGCAGATCGTTCTGGTAGGAAGCCTGGGCATCCTCACCGTCGCGCTGCAGTTGCTTCTGCTTCGCGTCGATGGTGCGCACGCGGCTCTGACGGTCCTCGTCAGAGAGGGTGGTTGCGGCCTGGAGCTGCTTCTGCAGGCTTTCCACTTCCGTCTGCTCTGCCTGAATCTTGCTCTTCTGGGGCTCGTACTTCTTGCCCAGGGCGGCAATTGCCTGCTGGCCTTCGTTAGTGGCAAAGACAGCCTGTTCAAAGGCGATCAAGCCGACCTTTGCCGGAATGGCTTCGGGCTTCACTGCAGCCGGCGCTGCCGGTGCGGGCGAGGCCTGCGCGAAAACAGCGGGAGAGGACACAAGAGTGATGAGGCCGACGGCGAGCGTCGCAAACTTCGAGACACGGTTCATGAGATCTGGTAAAGCTCCTTGGGACACTTGAAAGTCCGTCGAAGGCCCGACGCCGTGGAAGCGGTCGCCGTTAGCCCTTGCCGCGGTGGCCGTGGTTCCCGAAGACGCACCAAAACGGGGCGTCCGGGAGGTCGCGCGCAATGCACCGATTATATCCCGCACTGTTCCTTCGCGGTCAATCCGTCGGATTACGCCGCTGCCGTCGGCACCAGCGAAGCCGTCCGCCCAATCACAGCCGCACCCGTCACCACAGTCTCCGGGTTGTGCGGATGGATCTCCACAGAGAACGCCTGTAGGGGGCTCAAACGCACCATCTGCTGGATGTAATGGTTCAACAGCGGCAGCTCCACAAACCGAACGTTGTACCCCGTCAGATAGAACTTGCCCGCACCACTCACATGGATGGAACTGGCCGTTCCCGCTGCCAAAGCCTTATGCCACAGCTTCTTAAACTCAATGCAGCGCAAGTCGCCCTTGTCGGCCGCTTCAAAAACATCCTCCGGCTCCATGTCCAGAAACCGCAGACGCATCGCCCGGTGGCCCATGATGCCTTCCATGTGGCCGCGCCCGCCGCACCCGCAATAGGTTTCGCGATCATCCAGCGTCACCACCGTGTGGCCGCCTTCGCCGACACCCTCAACCAGCGGATAACGACCGAAACCAATACCCGTGCCAATCGTCCACACGCGAATCATCGTGTCCAGCTTGCCCTGCTGATGCGCCAACCCCGCAGCCACGGCGTCAGCATCATTCACGGCAGTGACTGGAAGATCGATGCCATGCTCCTTCAGCAAATGGCAGATCTCCGCCACAATCCGCGCGCCCTTCATCTGCGGCAGGTTCGGCGAGTCCTCCACCACACCATGTCGCACCAGTCCCGGCAGCGCAACCCCAATGCCCGTGAACTGCGCATGCGGATTCGCCTTGATCACGGCAAGAACCTGGTCGCACAACGCCGCAATCAGATGCTCGCGTGGCATCTCTACCAGTGCGTCTTCATACAACTCATCTTCCGGGTAGGAATGAATACGATCCAGCGTCCCATCCGGCCCCAGAAGACCGGCGATGATGCGCTTGGAAAGAACAACTCCGATGGTGCATGCCTGACCACTCATAACAGCAACCTTTGCTTTCCCGGCATCGCTGGCCCCAAAGGAAACATGAAGAAATCAAGGGGTGAAAAGCAGCAGGTGCCGTGCCGGGGATTATCCGCTGATAAATAGATCAGACGCAAGCAAAAAGCAGTCGGATGCTCCGCCAAGGTGCAGCATCCGACTGCCAAAGGTCCGCATCCTGAGAAGTAAGCGTTTACTTCGCTGCGGCGTTCTGCTGCTTCAGCCAGTTGTATAGCGGTGCGAAGTACTCCATCATCGGCCCGGCATCCAGGTGATCGCTTCCCGTCATCGTCTTCAACGTCTGTTGCCACGGCTGCGACTGCCCAGCCATCAACATCGCGTTCAGCTTATCGCCCGCAGCCTTCGATCCATAGAACGAGCAGCGATTCAGCGGCCCCTTATAACCACTGGCATCACACATCGCCTTGTAGAACTGGAACTGGTAGATGCGAGCCAGGAAGTAACGCACATACGGCACATTCGCCGGCACGTGCATCTTCGCACCCGGATCGAAGTCTGCTTCACTACGTTCCACCGGCGGCGCCACACCCTGGTACTTCTCACGCAACTGCCACCACGCCTTGTTGTAATCCGCTGGCTTGATCTCGCCGCTGAACACCTGCCAACGCCACGTATCCAGCGCCAGCGCAAAGGGCAGGAACGCAATCTTGTCCAACGCCGTGCGAAGCTGCAACGGGATGTCCGCTTCCGCAGGCGGCTCGCTCTCTGCAAGACCAATCTGCTTCAGATACGACGGCGTAATGCTCAGAGCAATGGCATCGCCAATGGCCTCATGAAAACCATCGTTCGCACCACCGCGAAAGATCATCGGCTGCTGGTTATATGCACGCTGATAGAAGTTGTGCCCCAGCTCATGATGCACCGTGGTGAAGTAGTCGTCATTCACCTCGATGCACATCTTCACGCGCAGATCATCCACCTGATCCACATCCCACGCACTCGCATGACACACCACATCACGATCTCGCGGATGCACAAACTGCGACCTCTCCCAGAACGTCTTCGGCAACGGCTGAAAGCCAAGCGAAGTGAAGAAGCTCTCGCCATACTTCACCATGTCCTTGGAAGCAGCCAGATGCGATGCCTGCACCGCGTCCGCTCCCTTCGCACACGCAGCATCCGTGCTCTCAGCAAGACATTGCAGATACAGCTTTGCTGAAGGATCATTCGCCGTAATCTGCCGCGTCAGCGCAGCCTCGAGATTCACCGGCTTAAACTGCGACAGCTTCGGATCCGTCGGCGCAACAACGTCATAAATATTGCCCCACTCCTGCGCCCAGGTATTCCCCAGCAACTGCGCGGGAATCATGCCATCCTTGCGATCCGCCGCTGCACCATACTTCGCAATCAGCCGATGCCGCACGTACGTATGTAGCTCGCGGTAAAGCGGCTCCAACTGTGCCCACGCGCGATTCACCTCCGCCGAAAACTGCGCAGGCGTCATGTCATAACCGGCACGCCACAGATCACCGGTGTCCTTGTATCCCTGCTCCTTCGCGCCAATGTTCTGCAACTCGATAAAGCGTTCGTAGTCCTTACGCATGGGCGTGCCGACGTTATGCCATCCCACCCAAACCTTTGTCAGTGCATCGGCATCGCGTGTCTTCGCCATGAAGGTATCTACGTCATCCACGCCCATGCACTTACCCGCGGCATCGCAGTACTTGCCCTTGCCATACGCGCCCGTAAGCGATGCCGCCAGCTTTGTCTCCTCCGCCAGCAGCTTCGGATCATGCGGCGCAGCAGGCGCTCCCACCTGCAACAGCATCATCTGCCGACGCATCTCCGCAGGCAGCGTCAGCTTGTCAAAGCGATGACTCTCCGCAATCAGATCCAGCGACAGCTTCGACGACTGCTCATTCAGCAGCGCCGTCGTCGCCTCACTGTCTTCATTGATGTACGTCTCTGCCAGCCACTCCGCATGGCTGCCATCCGTCGCAGCTTTAAACAGCGCGGCATTCGCACGATCCAGAAACGCCTTCGCCTCTGCAACCGTCGGAGGTGCAGTAGAAGGCTTCTGAGCAACAGCGGAAACGGCAATCGAACAAGCTAAGAGAACGGCGGGAATGCGCATGCCGGAAGTCTACAAGAAAGGACACATGACAAAGACTCGCAAACTGCACGGGTCTTTCTGAGGGAGGAGCTACGCCTTTGCTTCAATTGGGCCGTAAAGAGGGACGGCCAAAGACAGGTGATGAAAGAACGTTCCAGGGTTGGAATACAACGAAGGATCACCGCAAGCAACAGCCGTACTGTCGCGATTAAACCTCTGCCTTACCAGAGAAAGTAGCGACAGCACACGGAATCATCATCATGGAGATAAACGCGACGGCAACAATCAGATCATGCATAACGGTTTCTCACTTCCTGAGAGGGCTGCCCTCTCTGACAAGATGAGAATCACGCCAAACAAACACCACTCGCCATTCACCAAAAGCAGCCTGCGGGAATCCTCAGCGGCATACGTCATAACCCGCCACGCACGCGCACATACCACCTATGGGTAAGGGATATCATCAAGAGGTCCCAGGCATCCATGCTGCCGCGCCACGATCCCCCGAACGAGGCTCCCCATCTTGCGATCACTTCTCCTCGCCTGCGCTTCGCTGGCAATATTCCTGTCGTCACACGCGCAAGCCATCGACAGTGATCATGACGGCTTGTCGGACACCTTGGAAACAGCACTCCTGCAGCAATTCGCACCAACCCTAATGGTCAGCACAGGAGACTGCTCCGTACTCCCCGCTCGATTCATACCCGGCATCGCAATTCCGATCCCGGAGGTCGATAACGGCACACTCTACGGGCAGGCCACACCACGGCGCGTCCATGGCCAAAACGCCATTGAATTGCACTTCTACCATCTGTGGCGCAGGGATTGTGGGCGCCTGGGACACGCACTCGATACGGAACACGTGGCAGCACTGTTACTGCCCGAAGGCAAACAGCACGATGATCCGACAACATGGAAGGCGAAGTTCTGGTACGCGGCTGCGCATGAAGACACAGTCTGCGATGCCAGCCAGGTGATCCGCGCCTCCACGCTGCACGCAGAACACGATGGCGCGCTGATATGGGTGTCCGACGGCAAACACGCATCCTTCCTCAACGCCGAACTCTGCAATCGCGGCTGTGGAGGCGATGTCTGCCGCAACAGCTACGCGGCGCCACGCCTCCCTGTGGTGAATCTGGGTGAGCCGGGCGCTGTGACGAATGGCGCTATCTGGATGACCTCAACACAATGGCCACTCATGGATAAGGTAAGTCGCACCGACTTCACCGATACCCGACTGCAACGCCTGTTGCGACTCCCCGCAACGGATGTGGCATGGGCCAATCCTGAAAAGCGCCCCGCGCAGGGAGCCATTCTTGGCGGCAATGCCGCAATCGACGGCGCACTCACAGGCGCCCGCTCCACAGACACAGCCATCGCGATTGCAGGAAACCACACAGGCAGCGCCTTGGGCACGGCCACTCATGCAACAGGTCACGCGTTGTCACGCTCGTTTCATGCGGTTGGTAAAGCGCTCGGAGCATCTTCACCAGAACCAGCAGCGGCAAACGAACCAACAAAGAAACAATAGGTCGTGGAAACGATATCCTTAACAGATGAGTGAGACTTCGTTCACCCTGCGTCAGTGCGGCCCCGGCGACGAACAACTTCTTTCACTGGTCGGTGGCGCCAGCTTTCTGGAAGCCTTTGCCGACGTGCTGGATGCCAACGACATCCTTGCCCACTTCCACAAAAACCACTCGCCGGAGATGTACGCCAAGTACATGGCCATGCCCACTGGCCGCGTCGCCATCGCAGAAGTGCCGCCGGGCAATGCGCCCGTGGGTTACATCATCTGTTGCGAGCCGGACTTCCCCATCGAAACGCGCTCAGACGATTACGAACTCCGCCGCATCTACCTTCTACACCGCTTCCAGGGACTCGGCATTGGCAAGGCACTGATGGACCGCGCCATCGAATACACCCGCGAACTCGGTCGCAAGCGCCTGCTGCTCGGCGTCTACGGCAAGAACCACGCCGCCATCCGCTTCTATGAAAAAGCAGGCTTCACACAAATCGGCGAACGCTTCTTCACCGTGGGTAGCACCACGCATCACGACGCCGTCATGGCACGCAAAGTATGACGAATCACCGCGAAGGGCAAGCCTTTGGCATCGCGACGCTCTCGTATCCACCGAAATAAGCAAGAGGCGATGGAACGCATCGCTCTCAGCGATTGCCAGCATGACACCTGCGTCATTCCCTATATGGAACCGGAGCACGTACATTTCTTTGCCTCTGTTCCATAAAGCGCTATCGACTTCTTTATCGTTAGGAATACAAAGTTGCAGTCAGCTCAAGACACATGGGCTGGCTGCAATGACGAATGTCTTGTACTAATTTCCTTGCTTCCCTGATGGGGAGATTGCTGCCGTTCTTTTCCCGGATTCCATTTCATTTGCCTGATGATCCGTGGAGAACAAGACCATGCTCAATCGAAACATCCTCATGGTGGCCGCAGCGTGCGTCCCCCTCGTCCTGACCGGCTGCAAGACGGAAACAACAAACCATCAGCCCCCTATCGTTAAAGCCACGCTGCCTGCAGTTGCAGTGCCCGCACAGGCTGGTGCGGTCCAGGGGAAAACAGAGAATTCTGACGCCTTCATCTGGGAACTGTTCACGCAGTTCACCGCTCCTGCATCTCCCGGCAGCGCATCGCCTGTCGAGTTTGAAACCTGGGCTTCCGATGCGGACACCTTCACATCGCATCCGCACTGGCCCACCACAGTAGAGCCAATGCGTTTCCATACCAGCGTTCTGCAACTGGCCAAACGCGGCGAAGCAGCTCTGGTACCGCACGCACTTTCAACAGCCTTCATCGATGTGCCATGCGGCGGAAATCCGCCCACACCTCCTCCGGGCGCTGGGACGGGCGGCTTTCCCACCACCGGAACGCCAACACCGTGCATTGCAGAACAGGTATCCCGCAACCGCACAAATTACAACGACATCGTGAACAACAATCTCAACACGCAGGCCGGACGAGCTGCGGCCTATAAGGCGGGCAGGGATGTTGAGATGGAACCGAATGCCATGGCCATCAAGGGCGACTGGGTTCCACTACCTACGCTCCTCCAGTGGATTCCTTCACTGGGAAGCCTCGACAATATTCGGAAGCAGTACTACACCACAACGTCAGGCAAGACGGAATACGCGCTGCTCTCAATCCACGTAGCAAGCCGACAGAACCCTGACTGGGTATGGGGATCGTTCGAGCATCAGATGAATCCTGGCAGATGCGATTACATGGGCTGCTTCGACACCTTTGGCGCAGTGAAACCCACCGTGATGCCCAATCGCACCACGTTCAATGCTGGATATGGAGCCTGCGAGAAGACCCCGGCGTTGAAGGCCATGATGCAAAAGGCAAACCTGTCACCAGTCTGGGATAACTATTGCCTCAAATCGACCGAAGTCGATTTCACTGCAGCAGACGGCACCCCCTACGCGTTGGGCAATTCGGTGATTGAAGGCATCGTGGGCAACGGCACTGTGGCTGCGTCGTCCTGCATCTCCTGCCATGCATACGCGTCCTTCGGTGTAACAGGCGCTCCCACAACCACCGCCACAAACGTCCTTCCCTACAACCCGGTTGGCAAAACCATCCCAACTGTCTTGTCTGGATCAAAGACCTTCGCATTCAATTGGGGTCTGCTGACCCAACAACCCTGAGAACGCCTCAGCAGTATCGACAGACTTCGATTTGAAATTGGAAAGGGGAGCTCATGCTCCCCTTTCCTCGCCTCACGTCGAATATGCGATACAGCCGACGACGATACAGCCGATGTATAAATCGAAATTCCGATAGTGAAACGTATTGCATGGGCGCAGCTTTAGTTGCACCAGCTACCGAAAGGAACGCGCAGTCAGAAACCTTCTCTCAGCGCGAATCAAGCCATCTCTTCATGAACACCAAAAGCAAAAGACACATGGCAAGCCATGTGTCTTTATGTAGTCCGGAGTCTAAACGCTGGGTCTTACCACTGACCCCATGCACGCGAGACGTAGTCCAGCAGGCTCATGAACACAAGAATCAGGAACGTGAAGAAGCCGGCCGCAACCGTCAGCTTCACCAGTCGCGAGCTGTACTTCACGTGCATGAAGAACAGAACCACGAACACAGCCTTCGTCACAGCGATGCCAATGGCGATGGGGGCGTTGAACGGTCCAAGGTTCACCATGGACGCGCCCACGGTCAGCAGCGTGCCCAGCATCAGCACGCCAAAGATCATGCCGTAGACGGCCGGGCTCACAATGTGATGAGCAACGTGCTCCGGGTTCGTAACGTTGTCCGGGTCGTGCACATCCAGGTTATGGTGCTGTGCGTCGACGGGCGTCAGGTTCTGCGATGTTGCCTGGTGGTCGCTCATGCGCTTCCTTTTACTGCAATCTCTTCGGTGTTACTGGGCAGACATACCGTCTGCCCTTATCCATTATTTAGCCGAACTCAGTGTCGGTTAATCAGATAGAGGAACGGGAATAGGAAGATCCAGACAATATCGACAAAGTGCCAATACAATCCGAAGTTCTCAATGGGTTGGACATACCCTGATGTGTACAGTCCGGTACGAGCCTTCCAAACCAGAACGAACAGGATGGCGATACCAATGATCATGTGCAGGGCGTGAACACCCGTCATAGCGAAGTACAGCGAGAAGTAAATCTGCGTCTTGTTCGCCATGTCCACGGTCAGCGGCTTATCCAGGCTGCCCTTGGGCGGGTTCACAAAGTCCTTGATGTCAAACGAAGCGCCCGGAACGTGGTGCTCCACAAACTTGTCGTGGTACTCAACGGTCTTGATGCCGAGGAAGACAAATCCCAGCAGGATCGTGAGCCACAGGAAGAGCTTAAGCTTCTTCAGATCACGAATTTCTGAGGAATGCACCGCCATCGCCATGGTGAACGAAGACGAGATCAGCACGATCGTGTTGAGCAGACCCAACGGCATGTTCAGAGAGTTGGAAGCGGAAACGAATGCTTCGTAGTACCAGTTGCGATACAGCAGGTACGCGAAGAACAGACCGCCGAAGAACATGATTTCCGTCAGCAGGAACAGCCACATGCCAAAGCTGGCAGCTTCACGCTGCTGTTCCGCCGTCTCGAA
Source organism: Terriglobus sp. ADX1 (assembly GCF_036877645.1). NCBI lineage: Bacteria > Pseudomonadati > Acidobacteriota > Terriglobia > Terriglobales > Acidobacteriaceae > Terriglobus > Terriglobus sp. ADX1. The sequence continues at coordinate 14,811 of NZ_JAEDXV010000011.1, read as the reverse complement.
GTGGTGCTTCTGATAGAACGGGTGCTCATGCACGTCATGCGACGGATGGATCTCCGGCTCCGGCGGATGCGTAATGGTCGAAGCGATCGACATCGAATACCCTCTCGTACTGCGTAAATCTTGTGTTGCCCGGGCTGAGTTTTTACGCTGCAGCCCGATGGATCAAACTCTGTTTAGCCAACGTGCTGCAGTTCGCGTTCCTGCTTCTTCGCCAGCCACTCGTAGTCGTAAGCTTCCTGCGTCACGATCGGAGTTTCGGTAAAGTTCTCCGTCAGCGGCGGCGACTGAATCTGCCACTCGAGGCCGGTAGCCTGCCAGGGGTTCGAACCTGCGATCGCGCCATACTTCAGCGACCACGCCAGGTAGAACAGCGGCAGCATATAGCCAACACCCAGAACCGTAGCACCTGCAGTCGACAGCACATTCAGCACCTGGTACTCAGGCGGATACGCTGCATAGCGGCGCGGCATACCAAGGTAGCCAACCACGAACTGCGGGAAGAACGTCAGGATGAATCCGATGAAGGTCACCACTGCGGCGAACTTCGAAACACCTTCCGGATACATGCGGCCGGTCATCTTGGGCCACCAGAAGTGGATACCCGCCAGGAACGCCATCAGCATGCCGCCCACCATCACGAAGTGGAAATGCGCCACAACGAAGTAGGTTTCCGTCAGCATCACGTCCATACCCAGCGAGCCAAGGAACACGCCCGTCAGACCACCGATGGTGAACAGACCGATGAAGCCGAACACGTACAGCATGGGGGTCTCAAACGTGATGGAACCCTTCTGCATGGTGAACGCCCAGTTGAAAATCTTGATAGCCGAAGGAACCGCAACGAGCATGGTCAGCAGTGAGAAGACCAGCGCGGAGTAGTTCGACACACCCATGATGAACATGTGGTGAGCCCATACGAAGAAGCCAAACACCGCAATCGCCACCGAGGAGAACGCCACAGCCGTGTAGCCGAAGACGCGCTTACGGGTGAAAGTGGAGACCACTTCCGAGATCACACCAAAGCCGGGCAGAATCATGATGTACACGGCGGGGTGCGAGTAGAACCAGAACAAGTGCTGGAACAGCAGCGGATCGCCACCCTTGGTCGGGTCGAACACGCCGATACCAATCGTGCGCTCCAGAGCCACCAGAACAATCGCAATCGCCAGAACCGGCGTACCCAGAACCATCAGCACCGAAGCTGCATAGTTCGACCACACGAACAGCGGCAGACGGAACCACGTCATGCCCGGCGCACGCATACGGTGCACAGTCACGATGAAGTTCAGGCCGGTGAAGATCGACGAGAAGCCAGCGATGAAGATACCGGTCGCAGTCGTCGCAACGTGCGTGTTCAGGTAATGCGTGGAGAGTGGCGTCGTAAACGTCCAACCCGTGTCCACACCACCCAGCACCAACGTGGTGATAACGAACACGCCAGCCACCATGTACAGGTACCAGCTCAGCAGGTTGATCTTCGGGAACGCAAGGTCCTTCGCACCGATCATGATCGGCAGGAAGAAGTTGCCCAGCGTTGCCGGAACCGACGGCACCAGGAACAGGAAGATCATCACAATGCCGTGCATCGTGAACATCTTGTTATAGGTGTCAGCGGCCATCAGATCGCCGGCCGGGGTCAGCAGTTCCAGGCGGACCATGCCCGCGAAGAAACCACCAATGAAGAAGAAGAACGTGATGCTGAAGAGATACAGCAGTGCGATCCGCTTGTGATCCGCGGTCAGCAGCCAGCTCAGCAGGCCATGCTCGGCGTTGATGTAGTTCTTCTTCGGCAGCGTAGCCGTGCTCTGATCGGGGAGCGAGATGATGGTACTCATTGCGTCACCTTCTGCGAAGCCACGGGTGTGATGGGCGCCGCGTCATCGGACTTGGACGTGTCCAGCGTCTGCTGCACACGATAGTTGGTCTTCAAACCCTTGATATATTCCACCAGGTCGATCAGGCCTTCTTCGCTGATCTGCCCCTGGTATGTCGGCATGATCGGCTTGTAACCGTAGGGAACGTGCTGCGAAGGATTCAGGATCACATCGCGGAGGAAGCCATCCGTGGCCACCTGCTCCGTGCCATCGTCCATCTTGATTTTAGACCCGTAAACACCAGCCAGATTCGGACCGGAGGCAGTCGCATTGCCCGAGTGGCACGAGATGCAGCCAAGCGATGCAAAGAGACGCTCGCCGTTCTGCGCAAGGCTCATACCGCTGGTCGACTCTTCCGTCCACTTCTGGTAATCCGCCGGATCCATGACCGTAATCTCGCCGATCATGCCCGAGTGCAGCGTGCCGCAGTACTGCGTGCAGAACAGGTGGTAAGTACCCGGCTTGGTCGCATTGAACCAGACCGTGGTGTAACGACCAGGGATCACTTCACGCTTCACGCGGAAGGCCGGGATCGAGTACGAGTGGAACACGTCCTGCGAAATCATGGTCAGCTGCACCGGACGTCCCGAGGGAACGTGCAGCGCGTTGATCTCGTGCTGGCCGCCCGGATGTTCCGCCTTCCACATCCACTGCTTGCCCACCACGTAGACCTGCATCGCGTCAGCAGGCGGGTTGTAGATGCGGAAGTACAACCAAGCGCCCCACACGAACACAAACAGGAAGATACCCAGTGGAATAATCGTCCACGTGGCTTCCAGCAGCGTGGAACCTTCAATCTGCACTGCCTCCGGATGACGCTCCTTGCGGTAGCGAATGGCGAAGGTAAGCACAAGCGCACCCACCAGGATCACGCCCACCACTGTCATCAGCCAAAGGAAGATGTAAAGCGCGTCCGCCCAGGGCGCAATCGTGGAGGCCTGGTCGGGCCAAAGCGCCGAGCTGGTGAGCCATTTGGTTAGGAACTGCCAAAGCACTGGACTGATCTGCATCGTTGGCCTTTATCTCTTCCTGTCCGTTCTCTCGTTCGGGTCCTGCGGTCTCTTGTCCGCAAAGTTCAATACGCTGGTGCGCCGGTCGTTATGTCCGGTCGTCCTTGCGGGTCAAAGCGTGCTCGCGGCCAAGCTTCAGGTCGCGGCGAAACATCAAAAACATAAATCCGCCCAGCCCCGCCACTGTGATCATGCCGCCGAGTTGAACAACGCGGGCGACGATCAGACTGTGCTTGTTGCGGTGCGGATCGTAGTGATAGCAATAGGTCAAAATGTTGGCGACCGGCGATCCGATCTTATGATCCGACGCCTCCACCAGCCCCAGAAGAAGATCCTTTGGGGCGTACTCAACGCCGAGGTAGTACTGCGCAATCTTTGCCTCGGGCGTCAAAATCTGGATCGCGCTGGCATGCGCAAACTGCGTGGTCTTACCGTCCGGGCTAGGAATCTTCACATAACCAAAGCCCACAGCCTTGGTCACAGCGTCGATCGAAGCCTGGTTGCCGGTCAGGAAGTGCCATCCATCTTCCGTACCAGGACGTGCATACCGCTTGGTGTAGAGCTTCTTTTCCTTCAGTGCATCGATCGGCGTATCGGTCGGGTCAATGCTCACAACCAGAACATTGAAGTCCTTGGCCGGATCAAGATGGACCATTGCCAAGCCCTGAACCAGACCATCCAGTTCTTCGGAGCACAGCATGGGGCACTTGAAGTACACCAGGGCAAGAACCGCAGGCTTACCCTTGCCGAAGTAGTCGCCTGTGTTCACCGGCTTCCCGGTCTCATCCACAAAAGGAACGCTGGGAAGCGTTACATTCAGGTGCTGGTCGATGACGGCGCCCTTCAACACAGAGGGTAGTTCGCTGCCGGAATTTTCCCCGGTCGTCTTATCCCCGATGCTCGAAACCTGGGCGGAAGCAGCCACAGAAAACAGGCCGAACAGCAGCGCGAGCACAGCCAGCAGGCCGCCCATGCGCTTTCTCCGGATTGTCTTCTGCAGCTTCATTCCCATCTCCATCAACGACTGACTTACTTGTTGGTTTCTGCTTCTTTTTCCACGGCCATCTTCTGCTCGCGGCTCTCGATCTGCTCCAGCTCGTAGCCCGTGCGCGCAAAACCATTGGTCAGCGGCGCAACTGCCTTGAACTGCCTGTCGCCTGCCATCTTCGTCTGCACAGACGAAGCCGGGGTAGCTGCAGTCGGAAGACCACGCTTCACAATCAGAGCCATTGCCTGCTCGACCGGAATGTGGATGGTCCCCTCCGGACCTTCCGCCGGATCAGCGTAGGTGTAGTGCTCCAGCAGCAGATCCTCGCGGGCATGCATGTCCGCAGTTTCCTGGTCATCGTCGTCCACCGGGATACGGGGCGAGGGGAAGCTCTGCGCGATGCGTGCAGCGTCCGCCTGCTCCTGCTCCGGATTGTTCGCCAGGCTGGCGCCGCGATGCTGAACGGCCGCCGGGCTACCGCCTGCATAAGGCGACTTCGACGCGTCCTGGATATCCTGCTTCAGCAGGCCATAGTTAATGGCCTTACCCATCACATAGCACAGGCCGAAGAACACGATCAGGAATCCGACCAGGCCAGCGATGAACACCGCCACGCCCTTCGTATTAACGTCCGTAACTTCGTATCCCGGATGTTCCGGGTCAAACTTCGGCGAAGGATGCGGTTCCGGCTTCGGAAGACCGTGTTCGTCGTGAGAGGTCGAGGGTCCCTTGACGCTCTCGATGTGATCGCGCTCGTTGAACTCAGTGGGCATGTTCGGGCTCCAGGACCTCCGCGGTGTGCGGATCGTTCAGAACAATCAGCGGCCGCGAGGCGAGGTTCGTGAAGTAGAAGTAGAGCCAGATGCCGCCGATGGCGACCGGCACAGTAATGTACGCGAAGATTCCAGGGCTCAGGTGGAAGTTCCGAGCTGCGTCCGGGAAGTTCGGCTCAATCAGCCAGAACAGATCGAAGCAGCGAGCGAACATCATCCACATGGTGAGGCCAATCATCTTGCGATTGTCGTACTTGAAGCTGCGGCTCAGCAGGCAGACGAACGGCACAACCCAGTGGAAGATGAAGTTCAACGAGGTGAACACCCACCATCCGCCGCCAATGCGGTTCAGGTACCACGGAATCTCTTCCGGCGAGTTCGCAGACCAGATGATCAGGAACTGCGCGAAGCTGAGGTAGATGTTCAGCATCACGAAGCCCAGCATGAACTTACCCAGGTCATACTGTTCCGTCTTGCGCAATGCGGTAGCCAACGGCTGGAAGCTGCTCAGGCGGATGATGCTTTGAACACCCAGCGCCAGCACGGCATAGCCCTGGCCTACCAGGAAGATCAGGCCAAACACCGTCGAGTACCAGGTGATGTCCAGAGCCATAACGAAGTCGATGGCAACCAGCGTCAGGATTCCGGAGTACAGCAGGATGCCGATGCCGGAGAGGTTCTCCGCCTTGATGCGCCAGTACTCAAACGAACCCTGCGTGCCACGTGCCGGATCCGCATCGCGCAGCAGCGACCAGCGGTTCAGGAACGTTGTCCACACGCCGATGAATGCAAACACAAGAGCAATCTGCAGAGTCACGCTAACCGGCGAAAGCATGATGCGCTTCCAGTCCAGGGAGTGTGCCTGGCCTTCGGTCAGCAGACCGGAGTGCAGGGCGTTCTCAACCGCTTCGTGGGTCGGGTAAGCTGCCCACAGCCACAGGCGCTTGCCGATCAGGAAGAACGGGAGGCAGAGTGCAGCAACCACCCACCATGTACCGGCCATCGCTTCCAGCGGACGACGCAGGACCAGGCCCCACTTACCGCCGGAAACATACTGCACCATCAGCATGCAGAGGCCGCCGCCGCACAGGCCGAAGACCAGCATGAAGGCCTGCAGGTAAGCACGGGCAACATGGTTGAAGTCGATAAAGCCCAGAATTCCGGAGAGCACAAGGCCCACCACCGCGACGATGAGGCTGCGCGTCTTCCACGCGGCAACCGCCGGCGGTGCGCTCAGATCGGTAGGAAGCACCCGCGGCCCGTGATCGGCGTGCAGCGCGCCATGCGCTGCGCCGGGATCGCCGGCTCCTTCCAGTGCGTAATGTTCGTGTCCGTGTGCCATTCGTTGCGGCCTTATCCTTCAGGGAACTCGATTACTTGCTTGCTGCCAGGAACGCGACGATATCGTTCACGTTCTCGTTGGAAAGTTGCGGAAACGCCGGCATCGGCGGTTTCGATGTCGGTGACCCGTTGGCCACCTGCGCGTGAATATGTGCCGCTCCTACGCGGGCCACAATGCCCACAAGCGACGGAATCATTGGCGGCATACCCTGACGTGTCGGCTGGTGGCACACGCTGCAGTTCGCCATATATAGCTTCTGCCCATTCGCTACATCGCCCGCGGAGGCATGCGGAGCAGCGGCCGACGGAACCGAAGCACTGGCTTCCGTCTTGGCTGCCGCAGCGGTAGCCGCGGTCGGCTTGGCTCCAGCTGGCAGGGCAGATGCCAGGGGAGCCGACTTAGGGTTTGCTTCAGACACCTGCGCAGGCTTCGCTGCATCGGCAGCGGGCTGCGGCATGGGCTGCGGAAGAGGAGCAGCTACCACCTGCGACTTCTGAATCTGGCCAGCCGTTGCCGGCAGGTCCCAATCCTTTACGAAGTTCGCGGACAGGCCTTCTGCCTTCTCCACATCTTCCATCTTCTCAATCTTTGCGCCGCCCGCATCCGCCGTGGTGGCGTGCTGCGAGAGCTGCAGAGCGCGGATGTAGGCCGCGATCGCCCAGCGGTCTTCCACCGTGACCTGTCCCTGGTAATCCGGCATCGCGCCATAACCATTGGAGATCACGTTGAAGAAGTGGCCCAGCGGAGCCGAACGCAGACGTTCCGTGTGCAGATTGCCTGCGGGAAAGAATCCGCGCATCACAACCATGCCGCGACCATTGCCGGTACGCGAGTGGCAGGCCGTGCAGTAAATGTTGTACCGCTCCTGGCCACGCTCAATCAGTTCTGCCGTCAGCGGCACCGGAAGGCCATCGCCCTCTGCACCATTGATCAGGCCCGTGCGGTAGTAAGAGCCTTCGTCTTCCTGGCCGCGTGCCACGGTGCCCAGCACCTGCGGACGCACCGAACGACCGTCCGCATAGAACGACGTTCCGCGCTGCGGGAAGAACTTCGGCTGGTCGTGCATATCCTGACGGCAGCCGGCAAGACCCAGCATGCTCAGACAGGCCACCGACGCAGCCAGAAGGCGGCGGGACATGTTTCCCTGTTCCCTGTTGCCGATTGCCTGCATTACAGATCTACCTCCACCACGCTCACCGCGCGGAACTGCTCCAGGAAATCGCGCGTCTCGCCAAGATCAAACTTGGGATCCGTCGCCTCCAGGCACAGGAAGAACTTGTCATCCGTCGCACCAACACGGAAGTTGGGCGCGTTGAACAGCGGATGGTACGGCTGCGGCAGACCATTCAGTCCCAGCATGCCGAACGCCGCCGAAAGACCTGCGAACAGAATCGTCCATTCGTAGGCCGGGATGATGAATGCCGGCCAGGAGAACAGCGGACGACCCGCGATGTTAATCGGGTATGAGATCGCGGACATCCACGTCTGCATCAGGAACGCCGTCGTCAGGCCCATCAGGCCGCCCATCAGCGTTACCAACGGCACACGGTTGCGGTGCACATCCAGCGCAGTGGCAGCTTCTTCCACCGGGTAGGGTGTGTAGCATTCCATGCGGCGGTAGCCCGCGTCGCGTGCAGCGACAGTAGCTTTCACCATCGCTTGCGGCGTATTGAACTCGGCCAGGAGGCCGTAGACTCCCTCTTCGACCGGCATCAGGCAGTCTCCTCAATCGTTTCTTCCGCGTCGATCCCGTTGAACTTGGTCTGCGGAAGCATCATCTTGATTTCATTCATCGGGATCATCGGGATGAACCGGACGAACAGCAGGAACAGGAAGGTGAAGATACCGAACGTGCCGAGGTACAGCATGTAGTCCCACTTGGTCGCGCGGTACGTGCCCCAGCTCGAAGGCAGGAAGTCACGGTAGAGCGAGGTGATAACGATCACGAAACGCTCGAACCACATACCAATGTTGACCACGATCGACAGCGTGAACAGCCAGGCCACGTTCGTGCGCCACTTGCGCCACCACAGGGTCAGCAGCGGAATCGCGATGTTGAACAGGATCAGCAGCCAGTAGCCCCAGCCGATGGGTCCGAACATACGGTTCCACATCATGAAGAATTCCCAATGGCTGGCGGAGTACCAGGCCATGAAGACTTCCATGCCATAACCGTAAGCAACAATCAGGCCGGTGCAGAGCATGACCTTACCCATGTTGTCCAGGTGACGCATCGTCACCAGATCTTCCATGTGGTAGAACTTGCGGATCGGAATGGCCAGGGTCAACACCATGGCGAAACCGGAGTATACGGCGCCCGCAACGAAGTACGGCGGGAAGATCGTGGTGTGCCAACCCGGCAGGGCAGCGACTGCGAAGTCGAAGCTGATGACGGTGTGCACAGAGAGCACGAGAGGCGTTGAAAGACCAGCCAGCAGCAGCGATGCCGTTTCGTAGCGCATCCAGTGGCGGGTGGAACCACGCCATCCCAGCGAAAGCAGACCGTAGAACCACTTCGCGAAGGGCAACTGGGCCTTGTCACGGAGAGTTCCGAAATCCGGAATCATACCGATGTACCAGAACACCACCGAGATCGTCGCGTACGTGGACACAGCGAACACGTCCCAGCACAGCGGCGAACGGAACTGCGGCCAGATGTTCATCGTGTTCGGCAACGGCAGCAGCCAGTAACCGAGCCACGGACGTCCAACGTGCAGCACGGGGAACAGGCCGGCGCAGACCACGGCGAAGATCGTCATGGCTTCCGCGAAACGGTTGATCGAGTTACGCCAGCTCTGCTTGAACAGCAGCAGAATGGCCGAGATCAGTGTTCCGGCGTGGCCGATACCGATCCACCACACGAAGTTGACGATAGCGAAGCCCCACGCACCCGGGATGGTGACACCCCAGATACCGGTACCCTTCAGCACCAGCCACGTAATCGCGATCAGGCCGATGGAAGCGATGCCTCCCGCCACAATCAGGCCGAAGAACCAGCCAAGCGGCGTGTGCGAGGTGAGCACCACGTTCGCAATCTTGCGAGTGACGCTGGTGAAGTTATGTCCCGGAGCGATGACCGTATATTCGCCCGTTACCGGGTCGATCATCGGGTCATTCACCGGCTGGCGGTATGGATCGTGAAGAGGTTTGGTCGCCATTACGCCATCTCCAGCTCAGGATTCGGGTTAGACACACCAGCGGTGTAGCTGGTCCGCGGCCGGTAGTTGAGGTCAGCCAGAACCTGATAGTCCCGCTCCTCAGCCTTGCGCTTCGCCACCCGGCTGCTCTTGTCGTTAATGTTTCCGAAGACGATCGCGTCCGTCGGGCAAGCCTGCTGGCATGCCGTAACGATTTCGCCGTCCTGGATTGCGCGGCCTTCCTTGTCGGCTTCGATCTTCACGGCCTGGATACGCTGCACGCAGTACGTGCACTTCTCCATCACGCCGCGCGAACGAACGCTGACATCGGGGTTACGCATGAACTTGAGGCTCTCTGTATCGAAATCCGAGTACAGGAGGAAGTTGAATCGGCGCACCTTGTATGGGCAGTTGTTGGAGCAGTAACGCGTACCCACGCAACGGTTGTAAACCATGGTGTTCAGGCCTTCCGGCGAGTGCACCGTAGCGCCTACCGGGCAAACCTGTTCGCAACCTGCGTTTTCGCAGTGCTGGCACAACATCGGTTGGAAGTGCGCCTTCGGAGCATGCAGATCGCCCTCGAAGTAGGTGTCGATGCGGATCCAGTCCATCTTGCGGCCGATCTTCACCTGCTCGCGACCAACAACAGGGTTGTTGTTTTCCGCATAGCAGCTCACCACGCAGGCGTTGCAGCCAATGCAGGAGTTCAGATCGATCGACATGCCCCAGGCATTCTGCATCTTGCCGCTGGACTTGTCGGTCTTGTCGTATTTCCAGTCATCCGGGAAGAACGACTCTTCCTTCGGCGGCGTCTCGTAGAGCAGGTTGCCCTCGTGCGCGTAGCCCGGGTTCTTCTGTGCCTCAGCCAGCGTGGCCGTGCGGATCACACCGCGCTCCATCGCTTCGTGGCCCGGCTCAGAGATGGCAGCCTTCGGATCGGTCGGGTTCAGCAGATCGCTCTGCGCCAACTTACCGCGGTGATCCAAATCGTGAACCTGGGTCACGCAGAGGTCATACACACCGTCGGTCTTCTTCGCCTGCAGGCCCGGCTGCGACCACTGCGCATTGATCGAACGCAGCTTGTTCGCGTCGGAACCCACGTACTGCCCCACGCGGCCAAACCAGCGGCCACCACCAAGGTGAACCGTGATCACGCCATCCGGGTGTCCCGGCATCATCAGCACGGGGAACTTCACCTTCTGGCCGTTAAGCTCCAGCTCAACCAGATCGCGCTCTTCCACCTTCAGGGCGTCCATCGTGTTCATGGACATCAGCGCGGCGTTATCCCATGCCATGCGCGTTACCTGCTTCGGAACTTCCTGCAGCCAGCCGTTGTTTGCAAAGCGTCCGTCGTAAATCGAAGGATCGGCCTTGAACGAGATTTCGTAAGCGCCAGTTGCAGCGGCAAGTCCGGAGATGTCCAGCGAAACAGCCTTGCCGGAAACACCCGACTTCGGCTCGAACGCCGTTCCCTCAACCCAACCGTCGTGCAGAGCCTTCTGCCACGCGGTAGCGTCGCCGCTCTTTGCGTAGGTCTTGAAGTTCTCCTGAACCACCTGGTACGAGGTCTTCTGCGGATTATCCAGAACAGCCTGCAGAACATCATGCGATGTCTTGCCGCCATACAGCGGATCGATCATCGGCTGCACAATCGAGATCGTGCCGTCGTATGCGCGAGCATCCGACCAGCTCTCCAGATAGTGCGCTGCATTCACATGCCAGTGAGCACGCTGACCGGTCTCATCCAGATGCTGACCGAGGTGCGCAACAAACGGCACCTTCGAAACTGCCTCGCCAAACTGAAGATCAGCCGGAGCGCTGTAGATCGGGTTGACTCCGAGGATCACCACCACGCGCGCCTGACCGGCATTCATCGCGGCAACCATCGCCTTCAGATCATCCGCACCAACAGACGGCAGCGCCTGCACCGTTTCGGTGTAGACCACGGTGGAACCCACCGCACCAAGCTGAGCATTCAGAGCGTGCGCCGCAGCCTGGATCGCCGGGTGGCTCTGCTCGCCGGCGATAACCACTGCGCGGCTGCCAGCCTTCTTCAGGTCGGCCAGAACTGCGTTGAAGAACTTCTGCGAGTACTCGTCGCCCGCGAACGATCCGCCATTCGCCAGCGCCGTCGCAAACTTCGCAACATCGCTCGGCTTCAGTCCAAGGCGATGCTCTGCCTTCGCGCCGGTCACGGTCGGCATGGTCTCCACCGTGTACAGGCGGTTCATCACCTTGCCCGACTCATAGCGATGACGCTCTGCATACGCAGCCGACAGTGGCAGGAAGCCCGGGTACGCCGACGAGGACAGGAAGTCCGCATCCAGCGAAAGAATGACGTCCGCATTCTCCAGCTTGTACTGCGCGTCGTAGTAGTCGCCCAGTGCAGCCTTCGAAGCGATGCGTGCCGAGTCATTGTTGACCGGCGACCACTGCACCAGCTTCGCAGTCGGATACTTCGCAACAAGCTGCTTCCACTGCGCGGCCAGCGACGGCGAAACGATCGGCTCCGTCAGGACATAGATACCCTGACCGCCACTCATCTGCACAGCCGAACGGAACGCATCACTGAAAGCGCCGAAATCCGAGTTCAGCGTCATGCCGCCGACATGCTTCACGACATGCGCGGAACGGTCCGGATCATACAGGTCCAGCAGCGAAGCCTGCGCAAACAGATCGCTGCGGCCCTTCGATACTGGGTGCTCCGGGTTGCCATCCACCTTGATCGGACGATATGCCTCGCTCTTCACCAGGACCGGCAAAGCGCCCGTCGGGAAGGGGTAGGCGGTTGCAAAATAGTTCGGCTTGCCGAGGACCAGATCTTCCGGGGCCTTCACATACGGGAAGATCGGCTCATCCGGCTGCTTGGTGCAACCCGTGGTCGCAGCCAGCGCCAGCGACGCGCCCATCACCTTCATGAAGCCGCGGCGGCTGATGCCGTCCGTCAGCTCTGAAGCCTGCTGCGGAAACTCTTCGTGCAGCATCTCGGTGAAGCCCGGCGCTTCGGCCAGCTCATCCATGCTCTGCCAGAAGCGCTTGCCACGCTTGCCGTCAAGCTTGGCGCGAACCTCCGCCAGCGTCATCTTGGCCGGAGCGATCGAAGTGATCACGGTTGCGCCGGTTGCATTGTTCTCAGCCATGCCATTTCCGTTCGGGTTGCTCATCGGTGGCACACCTCGCAGCTCTGGAGCTCATTTGGTGTGCGGATACGGTACTTGTCCGCCAGGTACGTTCCCAGCTCGCGCTGCGACGTGAACTTGTGATAGCTGGACGGCAGGATCGCCATCGGAGGAACATCAGAGACCGTCTGCCCCTCGCCATTCAATGCATGTGGCTGCAGTCTTACGCCGCCACTCGTATCCTGACCATCCGAAGCGCCCTTCTGCAGGAACGCCAGCTGCGGATTGCCCTGCTTCGGATCCGTCGTGGTGCAGGTGACAGCCTGCGATGTCGGAGCCAGCTTGCCCGTCTCAGCGCACCAGACCGGCTTGTCGCTCGAGGCGCCAGCCCATGCCATGTTGTAAATCTCGCTGGTCGGGCGAAGGTTCTTCACCGGATCGCGGTGGCAGTTCAAGCACCACTCCATCTGCAGCGAGTTCTCGGCATACATGATGGGCATTTCATCCACGCGGCCGTGGCAGCTTGCGCAGCCGATGCCTTTGTTCACATGGATTTCGTGATTGAAGTACACGTAGTCCGGCAGGTCATGCACGCGGATCCACGGGATCGATTCCCCTGTTGCCCAGCTCTTGCGGACCGGCTCCAGCATCGTTGCGTTCGTCCAGATCTCCGCATGGCAGTTCATGCAGGTCTTGGTCGGGGGGATGCCGGCATACATCGACTTCTCAACCGATGTGTGACAGTACTGGCACTGGAGACCAACGCCCTGTACGTGGTGGCGGTGCGAAAACGGCACCGGCTGGTCAGCCCGCTGGCCTTGCCGGGTAACCCACGGGGAGCGCTGCAACTGGTTCAGTGCCACGCCCAGTGCGACCACGATCAGGCCTACCAGCACAAGGGCTGCGCGGGCCAGAGCGTTCGAACTGCGGTCAAAAACTTGCGCCATGTGAGTGCTTCCTGCTCTCTCTTATCCATCCCGAAGGTCAGGCGGGGGACCACCCTTCGGAAAGATTCAAAACCTGCAAAACACCCAGGGAAACCCCAAAGGGTTTGCCCTGTTCAATCCTGTCCTGCGACCTTTCGGCCCAGGTGGAGTCTAAGTGTGATTCCACCTAAAACTATAGCAGCGTAGAAACCGCTTGAAGTACCTGCCGCATTACGCCGAAACGACTTTCTTTCATCGACTTCGATAATCGAACCAATGGTCCAACCACTACGGCACTACATATCGTGTCCCGATGCGTTCGTTCTGCACCAGACCACAACATCTACCCTCTCGCACAGGCATCCGGCTTGTAAATTCCGTCCAAAATAGTCCGGGTTCTTTTGTTCGATCTTCGCGCAACTACGCAAACCACTATCGCAGACCAGTTATGAAAGCACTGTGACGACCGTCACGCAAGCGGAAAAACTAGCAGGTCGTCCCGCTTTTCCAAGGCATGGAACCACTCAGCCGCTCCCTCCGTATCATCTCCACACAAGGAGTTTTCAACGTCATGCTCCGCTTCGCCCAGCGACTCTTCGTGCTTCTCGCCTGCGTCTCCACGCTCTCAGCCATCGCACAGACACCCATCACTGAGGAGCCGGACTACAAACCAACGCTCACGTTCGATGTAGCCACCATTCGCGTTGCGCCGCCGCCGGGAGCCAACTTCCGCGTCTCCGTCACCAGCCCGCGCGACTCCAGCCGCTTTGACGCGACCAATCTTCCCGTCCGCACATTGCTCCAGATCGCCTACGGCTACGACGCTCCCTTCGTCAACGCACCGGACTGGGTGAACAACACCTTCTACGACATCCACGCACGCTCTGACGAAGCCGCCGATGCACGTCTCGCCAAACTTCCCGTGAACGAGGTGCGCCTGGAAAAGCGCAACGCCATCCGCATTCTCCTTGCAGACCGCATGAGCCTGAAGACACACATGGAAACCCGCAGCAGCGCCATCTTCCATCTCGTCGTCGCCAAAGGGGGCTTGAAGATAACACCAATACCGCCACCGCCTCCCTCTCCCGACGGCGAAAAGCCACGCATCCCGCCTGTCGACACGCAGGCACATCCATCGCGCCACGGACTCGAATTTGTTGGCTCCAACGCCAACATGCAGGCCATCACCAGCGTCCTCAGCACCATGATGGAAGCTCCAGTGCTGGATAAAACCGGCCTCGCAGGCTATTACAACTACACCCTGCAGATCGGCCGCGACTGGTCCGCACACGATCCCGACAGCTTCCCGGACATCCTGACCGCCGTACAGGAACAACTCGGCCTCAAGCTCGAATCAGTGCGAGCCCCAGTACCAAACCTCGTCTTCGACAACATCACCAAACCCACCGAAAACTAATCGGGTGAGTGACTCCCAGCCCACAAAGCAAAACCAGCTTCGCAGAAGCTCATACGCGCCTAGCGCGTCATCCTGAGCGCAGACGAACCTCCCCTCTCGAGGGTAGAGAGTCATTCCAAAGAGCCAGAAAATCAAGCGCCAAAGGCGCGACCAGATATTAGCCTAGGCCGAAGGCCTAGGTAGGGTCCGCGTTGAAAATCCAAGGGCCAAAGGCCCGCCCTATCC
>NZ_JAEDXV010000119.1:0-254 GCF_036877645.1 Terriglobus sp. ADX1 | reverse complement strand
TGCCGGTGCCGTCTCAGACGGATCGGGTGCTGCTGCCTTGTTCTGCTGCTGTTGCTGCTGATCGGAATCTGCCACGATCACTTTCCTCCGAGTTGAAGAGCTTGTTTGTAATTCGTTCCGGCGTAGCCGACGGCGCGCGCCAATGAAAGCTTTGCAATGTTGTGCTGATACAGCGCGCTAATGTACTGGTTGTTCGCCTGTTCGGTCTGCGACTGCGCATCGGAAACGGCAAGGTTATCGGCCACACCAGCACG
>NZ_JAEDXV010000118.1:0-254 GCF_036877645.1 Terriglobus sp. ADX1 | reverse complement strand
TTGACGCCGACGTTCAGCGTCTGGACGCGGCCGCCGGGGCCGAGTTCAGCCTTGAGGTCTGGAGCCGGCTGATCAGCTTCGGGAATTTCATTCTTTTGCTGAGCACCGGGGAGCGACGATGTGGGAAGACGCCGCCGTTGCCGCCGTCGTCGGTGCTGGTGCTGGTCGTGATGCCCTTACCGGGGGTGACGCCAGCGGCCTGCGGAATGACGTTGGGACGAGGGCTGTCAGGGATGGCCTGCTGCTGACCCGCC
>NZ_JAEDXV010000117.1:0-254 GCF_036877645.1 Terriglobus sp. ADX1 | reverse complement strand
GCTACTTCGGTCAACGGAAATGTAACGCGAGGCTGTTATTGACGATCTAGACGATTATCAATAATCTTCGTTCGCTTCACCGAAACACTTTCTGGAGACCTTAATGTTCGGACGCAAATTCCCCCTTCGATCGCGTGCCTTTGTGTGGGCACGGCCTTCGCGCATGCTCAGGAGTATCGCGGTACTTTGAGCGGAACCATAACCGATGCGGCGGGCTATAAAATCCCCAACGCTGAGATTGAAGCTAAGAGTCA
>NZ_JAEDXV010000116.1:0-254 GCF_036877645.1 Terriglobus sp. ADX1 | reverse complement strand
TTTTTGCGGAGCGGATGCGGCAGTTTGCGGATCTGACTGCGCCGGTGATCGAGCACTATCGCGCCCAGGGCCGGTTTGAGGTCGTGGATGGCGAGCAGCCAGTGGAAGTGGTAACGGAACGAATCGTGCGGCGCTGAAGCGTCTGCGGCGCGAGGGCATGTAAGCAGTACCGATGGCGATCGCGATTAAAACACCGCAGGAAATCGAGAAGATGCGCGCAAGTGGCCGCATCCTGCGTCAGGTCCACATTGCAG
>NZ_JAEDXV010000115.1:0-254 GCF_036877645.1 Terriglobus sp. ADX1 | reverse complement strand
GACTGCCGGGCTTTGAAGACCACGTGCAATTAGGCAACCGGCCAAATGGGATCTATATCCCACGTTTTCGCAACATTCATGACAAGCATCCTGACTTCGTGCGCGGATATGGCTTCCAGGGACGCGCCGCCCGCGAAACCTGGTCGCGAGGCACAGATATGCCGGGATTCGGTGTCGACTTTAAGAACGCGCTGCGGGATCCGGGACCGTGGCATATCACCATCGGCGCATGGGGAGAATGCCTTCCCAACCAC
>NZ_JAEDXV010000114.1:0-254 GCF_036877645.1 Terriglobus sp. ADX1 | reverse complement strand
TTGTATTCCTCGATGGTCTTAGGCTGCTCGAAAGCGTTGCGACGCATGAGCGGGTAGGCGCGGTTGATTTCGAAGCCGCGGATGCCCTTCAGGTAGGCGTCGGCGATGATGACGGCGGCGTGGTCGCCGACCATGGCGGAGGTGTAGCTGTTCCACATGGGGAAGATGGGAAGGAAGCCGCCCTCTTCGCCTTTGTAGATGAGCGAGCGCACCATGGCGGCGTCGCGGTCGGGGTCAATGATGGTGAGCAGCGG
>NZ_JAEDXV010000113.1:0-254 GCF_036877645.1 Terriglobus sp. ADX1 | reverse complement strand
GCAGTCATCGGCGCCGCGCCTTCGGTCGCAACCATCTCCGCGTCTATCGCGCGCTGGAACAGGCCGGTGCAGGCATCCGCCTCGCCGCCTGCGCTGACCCCAGCGAATCCGCGCGTGCGGCCGTCGCCGCCGAATACGGCATCCCCGTCTTCGCCTCGGTCGACGATCTGCTCGCCGCAGGCCTTGGCATCGCCGCCGCCAGCGTCTGCACGCCCACTGTCCACCACGCCTCCGCCGCCATCGCGCTGCTTGAG
>NZ_JAEDXV010000112.1:0-254 GCF_036877645.1 Terriglobus sp. ADX1 | reverse complement strand
CCGTGACTGCTTGCGGCAGTGAGTAGGACATGAGTTTTTTCTTAGACACGAAGCGGGTCATCCTTGTCCACGCGAAGCCTGTACGAAACGAAGTTCGTCATCCTGAGCGAAGCCGAAGGACCTGCATTCCTCTCCCTCACAACAACTTCTCTGGAGAAGTTATCCTGCGTCATTCGCAGAATGCTTCCGGGAAGTATTGCAGTGGGCACAGAAGAATGCAGGTCCTTCGGCTTCACTTCGTTTCGCTCAGGATG
>NZ_JAEDXV010000111.1:0-254 GCF_036877645.1 Terriglobus sp. ADX1 | reverse complement strand
GACTGACGGGACTCAGGGAACGGGCTCACGCCGAACTCCATGCCACGCGTTACACCGGCGTTCTTCCACGGCGCATGACTGCGGCTGCGGTTCTCCTCCCAGATGCCAAGCCACGGGAAGTCTGCGCCGTCCCAGACATATGCAATGGCAAAGCGATACTTCGGCGACCACGCACTAAAGTATGCCTGCGGCTTCATCAGCACGGCGATGTAGCTGCTGGCTGGTGCGTCCGGCTTCATGTCTGTGACATTGAT
>NZ_JAEDXV010000110.1:0-254 GCF_036877645.1 Terriglobus sp. ADX1 | reverse complement strand
AACCAAATGCGGCCCGCGGTCGAGTCGTTTCAATAACAACCGGGAAACCAACCCCATACATTGGCCGTCGCTTTACACGCAAGCCGTCATACTGTGTTGCAATAATCCGCGGAACAAATCGCGGGAGGCAACGCGTCGTGAAACAACTTCTTGCAACACTCCTGCTGGCGGCAACTCCGCTGGCAGCAGTTCGTCCCACACCGGCACAGGAACGCAAGCCGATGGTGGTGGTCATCAGCCTGGACGCATTTGGT
>NZ_JAEDXV010000010.1:0-153129 GCF_036877645.1 Terriglobus sp. ADX1 | reverse complement strand
CAACGCCGCAGGAAACCAAAACCGCATCAACAGCCAAACCACCGGCTGCCCAGGTCCGCGAAGCTAATCCGGCATCGCGCAACGTGCGATCCATGGCACGGAGTACGAACCAGCGAAGCTCGTACGAATGAAATTCGTCATCCTGAGCGAAACGAAGTGAAGCCGAAGGACCTGCATTCCCCTCAACCCACTACAACGTCGCAGGAAACCAAAACCGCATCAACAGCCAAACCTGGGCACACGCGAAGCGTCGAGAACGGTACGAAGTACTCGGAAGGGCAGGGCTTCAGTCCTGCCGCAAGCAGGAATCGCACGAATACCCTGTCAAGCCCCAAAACCACCCAACCCCAACAAACCAAAAGAAATAGAGTTGGCATGTAATTTCCGTCGAATCACTAAAATAGAAACAAGGGAAATATCTAGAAGCTAAAACCAATAGCTAAAGGGTTTAGAAAGAAGATTTTGCCCCTAACCCCAATAGGCAGACGATTTTACAGCCACTAAATCCGTAAACCGTTTAGAAAGACGATTTTAGAAAAACAGGGGGGGGGAGGGGGGGTACCCTACCGCAACTCGGCGTGCGTAATCGTAATCACCGGCGGCTGAACATCCCAGTTCGCAGGAACTGATTCGAAGATTAGCCGGAAATCACGATGGTCTCCCGGCTTGATGGGATCGGCGGAAACCATCTGCAGATCCACATAAGGGACACGCGTCCGCACCAGCATCAACGGAGTCATCTCACGATGAGGCTGTGTCCCATCGGTCATGGCAAAGGTCACCTGCACGATAGCCGCATTGAGAGTCTTGCCGGTGTTGTTGGTAATCGTGCCATCCAGATAAGTGGACTTGCCACCTGCACCATTGGTGGCCTCGGACATGGAACGGTCACTGATGGGCAGCGAAGCGGCATTGGCATCCGCAGCCAGCGCAGCACCAGTATCCACCGGCGTCCGGCGCAGCGTCGCCACAGCAGCAATCACGATGAGAAGTACGACAGCACCAGACGCAATCAGCCAGGTCTTGGTAGAAACGGTATTCTCCGGTTCCGAACTCGTCAGGAAAGGCGTATGCTTCTGCTCATCTGTCATCGCTTGGAGTCTACTACGCAGATTCCTCTATGGGGATTTATCACTACGTAATACCACTTATGGCAAAGTATCCATAAGTAAGCAAAACTGTCCGATTGATTCCGTGTCTGTACTGCTACCAAAGCAAGTACGACCTCCCCCGGAGAAACGGCCATGCACACCGTGAATGCCACCCACGACTGGACCTACCGCATCGGTGCATGCTGCTGCGGCCTTATGCTCTTGTGGACATTGTTGTTTTAGCCTGCGGTTCACTCATGCGAAGCTCCAACGTACGAAGCGCGTGATCAAAGCTCGTACGGTCGAAGATCGTCATCCTGAACGAAGCGCAGCGGAGCTGAAGGACCTGCATTCCTCTCCCGCTCTACGATGCGTCAGGAAAGCCGAAACACCTAAACGTACGAGGCGCGCTTGACCTTCTGCCGGAAGTCTTCGCCCTGCATCTCAACCGTCGTACACATCTCCATCAGCCGTGAGCGCATGCGTTCGCCAATGCGATCGCCCAGCGTCTCCTCGCGCGTGACATAGCGAGCCGAAGGAGCAATCTCCTCCGAGGCCACGCCGCGCGGCGGCAGGTTCGGATAGTTGGTGGTGATGATAGTCGTCCGCTTGTCGTTATAGCGGGTGTTCAGGATGTGAGCGACCGTATCCCAAACCCAGTCGGTCGGCTTGGACGCCCCGATCTCATCCAGCACCAGTACTTCCGCCTCAAACACCGGAGCCAGCACTTCCAGCTCCGTCGACGCAACGCGTGGGTTGTAACTGTTCTGCACCTGCTTCAGTAGCTCGCGGTAGTCGTAGAACAGGCCGGTTGCGCCGCGCTCCTCTACCAGTGCCTGCAATACCCCTACAGCAAGGTGCGTCTTGCCCACACCAATGGAACCCGTCAACAGCAGGCCGCTGCCATCATTCACCAGCGGATAACCATCCACGAACTGCCGCGCACGCCGCAGCGCCGCCTGCAATGAGCGGTGAGCACCATCACCGAAGTTGGGCTCATAGGAATCCAGCGTGCAGTGCTCATACCGGCGGGGAATACGAGCCAGGTTAAGCACACGTCGCGTACGCCGTTGCGCTCGGCACACACAAGGAACCGCCGACCGGCGACCCTGCGCATCTTCCACTATGCGCATGCCCTGCCCGTCGCAGTAGGCGCAAACCGGCTCCAACTCCGTACCAAACCCGATCTGATCTACCGTCGCCATGGAATACGTCTCTTCCCTAACGGTAAACGATGCGGCTGCGGAGAGATAGTTGTGGATGTCTGAGGAGAAGTGCGCCGTTGTTGTGGGCAACGGCGCACGGAATGGAAGGTGTTACTTCATAGACGCAACGGTAGGATCGCCAGGCTGGCCAGTGGTGCACACCATCGGTACTCCGCCATCCGCAGGCTTGCACTCCTGGTAAGCCAACACTTCCCCCTTGTGGTCAACGCATGTGGTGGAGGTGGCGGCGTTGGCACGCTTGGTCCAGCTCTTGGCCACACCCAGGCACGCACGTACCTGCGGTAACTTGGCCTTCAGCATGGTGGCGTCACCCACCACCTGGAAGTCCATCGGGTAGGGGAACTTGTCCGGCTTGGCCACGACGGAGTTCACACGGATCACAGCTGTGACGTCATGGTGCTCAGGTCCCGGCATGTTTGTACTGGGATATACGAAGTTGGGGCTGAGACCGGTGCACCCCGCATCTACCTGCGCCTGTGTAGACGGCTGACCGCTGGCGTCCATGTTGGCACATGGGTGGGTCGCACTCGTCTTATTCTGGGTTCCCGGTGGGGTGGCCATTCCATTGGCGCTCGTCTGAGCCCCCGCCACAGCCCCCATGGATAACGCCATCCCTAAAGCAATGCTGCACGATACTGCATTCATTTTGTGGCTCCCCCCTTACGGCGCGTGATTCTAACTCCGTGTATGGAGACTCGAACAGCCCATACAGGGTTGTCTACGGAAGAAACTACTATCTTTCCGGGAACAATTTGCCCTTACTGCCACCCCATTGCCCAAGCTCGGGAACCACGATAAAATGATCGGAGCGCCCGTTTTTAACAGGTCAGCGCATGGAACCTCGATGCCGCGTGAACACACCGCAGGCAAGCGAACCGCGACCGGGCGATCATCTTCAGAGAGTTGAGTATTCGCAATGCCGAAGCAGGGAATCCATCCGAACTACGTCGCAACCACCGTTAAGTGCGCTTGCGGCAACAGCTTTGAGACGAAGTCCACCCACAAGGGTGACATCTTCCTCGAAATCTGCAACGTCTGCCACCCGTTCTACACGGGCAAGAACAAGGTCATCGACACGGCCGGCCGTATCGAGCGCTTCAAGCGCAAGTTCGCCAAGAGCGACGCCGCCAACGCTGCCAAGTAACCCGCAGACAAGCACCAAACCTGGGGAGCCTCCGGTCCGCCGGAGGCTCTTTCCATGAGCACACACGATGAAGAAAGACTGGTACAACTACGCCGCCGCAGTCGCCGATCACGCTCCGCGTGAAACGGGCTTACCCGTGCCTGCCGAATTCACTATCGGCAACGTGCGCATTGCGCCTGCAACGGTGCTCGCCCCCATGGCGGGCATCACCGATACCGTCTTTCGCCGTTTCATCAAGAACGCCTCGCTCTTCAGCGATGAGTCCAACAGCGACAACGTTGATCAGGCCCTAAGCAACCAGCAGTCCGGCTGCGGTCTCATCATGACTGAGTTCACCTCCGCCGATGGTCTGTCGCGCATGCGAGAGGTAAAGCGCAAACGCTACCTGACCTACTACGACGACGAGCACCCCATCTCCGCGCAGATCTTCGGATCGAATCCTGAGACTCTCGCCGACTCCGCGCGCATCTGTCAGGATGCTGGCTTCGACATTGTTGACCTGAATCTTGGCTGCCCTGCGAAGCGCGTCGTGGCATGCAACGGCGGCAGCGGCTTGCTGCGCGACCTGCCACTCATTGAAACCATCTTCAAGCGTGTCCGCTCTGCCGTGAGCATTCCCTTCACTGTGAAGTTCCGCATGGGCTGGAATGACCATCAGCTTGTGTGCGTGCCGCTGGCAAAGATGGCTGAAGACTGCGGTCTGAACGCCGTCGCCCTCCACGCCCGCACACGCGAACAGGGCTACACCGGCAACGCACGCTGGGAATACATTGCCGCAGTCAAGGACGCCGTGAAGATTCCTGTAATTGGCAACGGCGACGTGCGCACTCCGGAAGACGCCGCCAACATGATTGCCGCAACCGGATGCGATGCGGTGATGATCGGCCGCGCCGCACCTGCCAATCCGTGGATCTTCCGCCAGATCGCGCAGTACACCGCAACCAAAGCTGCGACTGGCACCGGCACCTATACGTTGGCCACCGAGCAGGATCGTTACCGCATGATCCGCACCTACTTCACCATGCTCTTCGATGAGTTGGAGCAGGAGCACCCAGAGATTGACTTTACGCCGCTGCCCACCGATAGCATGACTCCGGCAGAACTATCGGCATACAACCACGAGCGCAACAAGGTTCGTGATCGCGAAAGTGCACGCCGCGATGTCATCGGCAAGATGAAGCAGTTCGCAAGCTGGTTCACACACGGCGTCCCGGGCGGAGCAACGCTGCGTCGCAGCATCTTCGAGAGCAAGCAGGCTGAACACGTGATGGACGCGGTTGATCGCTTCTTCTCAATGGATGCGGCCCAACGAATTCAAAGCGCCGCTGATCTGCAACCAGCCGCCTTCGCAGACTTCCAGGACAGCTAGTCTAGTTCTCTTTTTCTGAAGGTTTTTCGATGTGATCTATGACGATCACTTCTGCTGGTCCCTTCGTCGGCACAAGACGCAATCCGAGCTGTTCGCGGATGGCGGTAAAAAATGGCGGCTCATCCGATTCTGGAGCTGTTGTACGGTCGCTTGTCGCAGTTACCGGAAATTGCCGCGCCCACTTCATCGAGCAATCGTAAAACCCTGATAAACCCGTTTGATTTACGATGAGCCTCCCTCCGGCATCTTGCTGCACTTGGAGGCTCTGAGCTAATTCGTCCAGCGTCAATCCCTTCGCCTCCATTTCAGAAGTTGCCCCCTTAGGCAGCGAATAGAAGCCTTTGCGTAGGCCCCGCTAGGGATGGTGCGGCTCCAGGAGCCATGGGAGGAGGCAGCACTGAGTCCCACTCTCAGGCATCTCTTTTGAAGGACGAAGCTTGGATCCTCCCTTATCAATGACTAAGGCATACATCGGTAGTTCTCGCGTCTCAAAATGCACCTTCAGCTTCATCCGATCGGCCAGTAGCGACTGCACCAGTAACTGCCGCTGGCGCATTTCTTGTGGACGGCTCAAGGTACGGAGCTGTGCATACATCGACTCATCAATCTTTCCTTGCACGACATATCTCTCATTGGAAGTCCACTCAGGAGCACCAACGATTTGCTCCATGGAGAATGGCGGAAGATTGAATGCCAACCCAATCAACTGCTTGATTGGACCCACCGTTGTTGTGACATCCGGCCGGTTGTCGAATGCAAGCGTTTGCCCTGGCTGGAACGGTTTAATTGTTACAACCTCGTAGGAAGGCAGTGGGCCATTCGCATGCAGAATTTGCCCATAGACCGGCAGCTTTCCATGGATCAATCCAAACGCCACAGGCGCTGCTACAGATGCAATTCCAAATGCAACCAAAGCCACACTGCCGCTCTGGAACGTGCTCTTGCGTACACACGCCACAACTCGCATAATGCACTTCGTCATAGCAGCCTCTGGCATTCTCTCGATCAATTCTCTAGAGAACGCTCCATGTGATCCATCACAAGAAGCGATCGTCCCATCACCTATACCCTATGTAGCAACCTACTATAAATAGCACGACAAGCATTCTCAGGGAGGCTAGCGAAAATTTTGCAGCATTCAACGAACCAGCCGTTCGCGTCCCATCACAAATTCCATCTACAAGCAAAGGCGGCGACCTAAAGGGTCGCCGCCTTACTTAGAAATACAACTCGTAGCTAAGACTGACTTACTGCTTTGCCAGATCCAAATCAATTGTCAACTTCACGTCGTTGCCAATCACCGAAGCGGGATAGCTGGGAGCCAGTCCAAACGCCAGACGATCCACCGTCGTCGTGGCCGAGAAGCCGATGTGCTGCTTCTCATCCAGACCGGTCACAGGCCCATTGGGGCCATCTACCGTCAACACTACCGGCTTCGTTACACCGTGCACGGTCAGGTTGCCGTTGATGGTCAAGCCTCCCTTGGTCTTTGCGATGGAGGTACTGGTAAATGTGCCCGTGGGGAACTTTGCGATGTCAAAGAAGTGATCGCTCTTCAGATCATCATCACGCATGCTGTTCTGCGTATCGACAGACTTCAAGTCGATGGTGATGTTCACCTTGGACTTGGTGATGTCCTTCTCATCAAACGTCACATCTCCACCGGAAACAGCAAAGTGACCGCGCACCTTCGAGATGCCAAGGTGCAGGATGGAGAAGTCCACGCCGCTGTGAGCAGTATCGGGCTTCCAGGTGGAGGTCTGAGCGTGGACAAGCGGAGAGAGCAGCAGTGCTGCGGCCAGAGCGAGAGTTGTGCGACGGATCATTGGGTCAAATTCCTCTTTCAATTCAGTCCGGGGCGCAGTTTCAACCGCTGCCACCATATCCTTCTATGTCGAAATAGATGCTCCATCCATCGCCCGGATTCATTCGATGTAAAACTTTTCTTTTGCCGTCAGCCTCGCCGCGTCGTCTGCACTTTGCGATCATCGAATGTGATAATGAGCAGCTCGCAGATTCCCTTCCAAAACACTTACGCACGACTACCGGAGAATTTCTACGGTCGAACGAACCCAGCGCAGGTGCCGTCGCCGCGGCTCATCCGCTTCAATGAAGGGCTGGCCAAGGAACTCAACATCACTCCAGGTGATGACCTTGCCGAAATCTTCTCTGGCAACCGCATCGCAGATGGTTCCGAGCCGCTTGCTATGGCCTATGCAGGCCACCAGTTTGCCACCTTCGTCCCCACCCTGGGTGATGGTCGCGCCAATCTTCTCGGCGAAGTTAGCGGCAAAGACATTCACCTGAAAGGCTCAGGACGCACCCCGTTCTCCCGCCGCGGCGACGGCAAAGCCGCGCTTGGGCCTGTGTTACGCGAATACATCCTCAGCGAAGCAATGTATGCGCTTGGTGTGCCCACTACGCGCGCACTTGCTGCTGTAACTACCGGTGAAAAAGTTATACGAGAAGAGATGCTCCCTGGAGCCGTCTTCACGCGCGTTGCATCAAGCCACATTCGCGTAGGGACGTTTCAGTATTTCGCAGCGCATCAGGATAACGAGTCAGTTCGAATCCTTGCGGACTACGTAATCGACAGGCATCATCCCGAAGCAAAAGAAACGCCAAAGAAATACAAGGCGATGCTGCAAGGCATTGTGGACAGGCAAGCGCGACTCATTGCCAAGTGGATGGATCTGGGCTTCATTCACGGTGTGATGAACACGGACAACACGGCGATCAGTGGAGAAACTATTGACTACGGTCCGTGCGCCTTCATGGAGCAGTACCATCCGGCCACTGTCTTCTCTTCCATCGACCGCAATGGTCGATATGCCTATCAAAACCAGCCAGCCATCATGATCTGGAATCTTTCGCGGCTTGCTGAATGTCTTCTGCCGTTGATGCAGGAAGAAGAAGGTAGCGAGCAAGGTGCTCTGGACGCCGCGTACGAAGTGTTGAACAGCTTTCAGACGACCTTTGAAAGAGCACACATCAATGGACTGCGGAGTAAGTTAGGACTGGCAACAGAACATGCCGAGGACCTGGACCTTGCTGCCGACCTATTGCAGCGCATGGCGGCGAATCAAGCAGACTTCACACTTACCTTCCGCCGCCTGGCAGATGTCCTGGAAAAGCATGAAGACTATCCCACCGCGTCGCTCTTCCGTGATCCGTCTGCTTTCACAGAATGGTCTCAGCGCTGGCAATCTCGTATAGCGCAGGAGGATGGAACAGTCGAAGCGCGAATTGCATCCATGCGTGCGGTGAGTCCAATCTACATTCCACGTAATCATCTTGTGCAGGAAGTGATTGATGCGGCGGTGTTGCGCGAAGACTTCACGCCCTTTGAGCGTTTGCTAGAAGTCACATCCAAACCATTTGAAGAACGTTTGGGACTCGATCATTACAGCGCTCCGGCAAAGCCTGAAGAACGAGTACTGCAAACCTTCTGCGGCACATAACTGGTTAACTATCGCTCTGACATAAGTGCCGACATGCTGATGCTGCCATCATCATGCAAGAGATAGCGAACAGCACCCATGGTGTCTGTTCGCGCCGTCTTTACATGCGCGGCCTGGAGCCGCTGCAGAACCGGCATCCGTGGATGACCAAACGGATTCCCTCTTCCACAGGAAATGATTGCGCACTGCGGTTGAAGCTGCAGGAGAAAATCTTCGCCGGTTGAAGTGTTGCTACCGTGATGGCCCACCTTCAATAACGTGGAAGGAGCCAGGCCATGATGTAGCATCGCTTCTTCGGAAGCACGCTCCGCGTCACCGGCCACCAGTACAGATGCTTTTCCATACTGCAAGCGAAGCACCAATGAATCATCATTCGCTGGTTCACTTCTATTTTGGTATTCCGGCGCAGGACTCTCCGCGACAACGCTCACGCTTCCGAGTTGCGCAGTGTCTCCTGCATGCATGCGGCGAACTGTTACGCCATCGGCTTTCGCTTCTTTGATCAGATCCTGCAGCAGAGGCGATGCTGCATCCACACTGACCCATAATTCTCGAGGATGGAAGTTACGAAGAACAGCTAGCGCCCCACCGATGTGGTCGCTATGCGCGTGCGTGATTACAAACACGTCAATCCTGCGGACATTCTGCCGCCACACCATGGGCGACACTATCTCTTCACCAATATCAAAGTTCGACGTTGAGTTTTGTGTTCGCGAACCCATGGGACCGCCCGCATCGATGACCATAACTTTGCCTTCAGGAGTTGTTACAAATTCGGAGTCTCCTTGACCAACGTCAATCGATATGAAGGACAACGCATCATGCGCAAACACCGGACGAGATGGGAGCAAGAGGATGACAAACCCTGCTATGGCCAGCCCAAATCCAATCCATGCAGATCGACGCCGATGCTCATGAAGTAGCAATATAGCAAGCAACCACAGCAAGCATGCTGCTGCAACGCATACTGGTAACGGTGATGGAACCCGCATATCCGCGCCATGAAATGCATTCAGCATGCGCACCACATAGCCAATGCCATGCAGACTAAGCGCGGTCATGGCTGCGGGAATCAGTGCAAGTAACGGGTGCAGCAGAGAAAGCACGAAGGTTGTCATGGCACATCCCATGACAAATCCGATCAATGGAAGCGCAAGTAGATTTGCCGGTGCAGCGAATGGCGTCAGACGGTGGAAGTACACCATCATGGGCAACGTCATCACCAATTCCGCTAAGAGTATGCCTAAGATCGCCTCGATAATGATTAAGCAAATGCGCAAGATCCAAGCCGGTACACGTTGTGACGCAGGCATACCGTGTCGCTTTGGCAGCCATCCTGTAAGTAAACGGCCTACCATACGGCAACTAACACGGAGTTGCGCTAGATACGGCGCGTAATGCATATCCAGGCGAATGCTTTCGATATACTTCAGGGCATTGACACACGGACCAATCGTGCGCGAAACAAGCGGCATGGCGATGCCACCTACTGCAAAGACAGAAAGCGCTGTCATTTGCAGGCTCGCTTCAAACAGCGCATTCGGATTGAGAAATAACATTCCGAGAATAGCGACGCCTAGAGCGTTCATCACCTGCCGATCGCGATCGAGAACCATTGCGAGCAGATAAATCGCGGACATAAACAGTGCGCGACGGACTGGTTCACCAAAGCCAGTTAGCACTGCGTATCCGCTTACCAGTACAAGCGTGATGAAGGCCGCGCCCCACGGTGGCATACGAAGTCGTAAAAAGAATTGGTAGAACACTGCCATCAGGATGGCAATGTGCACTCCGGCAACAACGAAAAGGTGAAAAGAACCTGTACGCTCAAACGCCATACGGACATTTCGCTGCAACGCAGTCCGATCTCCGAACAACATGGCACGCAACATGGAAGCATCCGTTGCATTCCACTGGATGACATGCGGGAGATATCTCATCCACGGAGAAAGCGTTAGTGCTGTAATGCGCTCAGAGGACCAATGCTGCGCACGCTGAAACCAGCATGCAAGCGGGATGGAAGACGCTGGCAGTATGCGAAGATGCTTTAGGTCCCCGGTTGCGGCTATCGTGATTCCGTCATTTTGTAATTGATCCGCATAGTTCCACACACCCGGATCACGATAACGATCCTGTGGACGCATGCGAAGCGTAAGTTCTACGTGAGTCCCACAAGGGAGATATGGCACATCTTGCGCATCATTGCGTGATGCAAGCGTTGCCTGGATGCCGCCATTTACAGGGCGCATTACCGAAATATCAGGAGTAATCTCTTCGGCACGCAAAGCTTTCAATTGCAAAACTTCACGCACATTTCCTTCCGCTTGTTCTTCGTCCCAAGCGTCATCGTCGGGATTCGATGCAATGGGAGCGGAAAGCATGCGGGAGGTGGTCACTACAGCTTCTACCTTTCGCTGTAACGTGTCCGCATATGGAAGCAACGACGCGTCCTGCGGAGATGGCCGCAACAACACAGTCGCCCATCCCAGCGCCACAAAAGCAACCGAAGTGGCACCCCATGCCATACGTGGAGCTTTTGTTACCGCCCATGCAGCTACGATGAAAAGTAGAACGCAAGTAAGAACGACATACGTTGGTGGTTGCCACCAATTACGGAAAAGAATGCCAGATGCAAAACATCCTGCGACTAGCAACGCAGGATTATTGTGAAAACGCAGCGGCTGTATATCGCTGAAATGCGCAGGGTGCGTGTAGACCTCGCCAAAGAGCATGCTGCGCGCGCCCTTGACACGCTCCATTGCTACATTGCGCGTTGGCTTCGTGTCTTGTGCTGTCACACAGTCTCGCGTCGGAATATCGCAATCGTTTCAGTGTGAAATGTTTGCGGGAAGAGATCCAGAAGATGAAACTCTGCGAAGGTATAGCCGCCTTCCAGCAACGTCTTTGCATCACGTGCAAATGTGCCTGCATCGCAGGAGACATATACAATTTCGCGCGGCTGAATTTTCAAAAGTGAACGTAATGCCGGCAACGAAACACCAGCGCGTGGTGGGTCCATCACCACAAGATCAGGCGTAACGGCTGCGCGCGTCAGGAAGTCCTGGACCGTCGTATGCGCCACACGATGTTGCGGATATGTAGTGAGATGTGAAACCAAATCGGATACTGCCGGTTCGCCGATTTCTACTGCAATTTCCTGTTCAAAACACATTGCCAGTGGGACTGAGAAAAGTCCCGCACCTGCAAATAAATCCAGAACAAGGTGACCGCTGCGATGATCCACCACGACCTTCACCATCTCAGAAGTAAGGAAACGATTCACCTGAAAGAAAGCATTGCGCGTGATGCGATACGTGTTATCTGCAACGTGATACGTCAGTTGCGATTCTCCCCAGCGGGCAATTTCAATGCGCTGCGTAGCTTGCACACGTTTGGACCGTGTCTTGTCCGGCGCAGCTGCGGAGAGACCGCCTCCGATGAGCTGAGGAAATTCATCGCGCACAGTTTCGCAGAGAATACGAAGCTGCGCGGGTGCGTTGCGACTTACTTCTGTCACTGTCGTGTCGGCATGCATGGATAGCTGCACGCCATGCTCTTCGCTGTCAGTGAAGAGTTCCATTGCCATGACGCCTTCCGGCCACGGAAGTTTTCCTTCACGGATAAGGTCGCGCATGCGCAGTGCCATGCGAATCAGCAACGGTGAAGCTATCGGACACTCATCGATCGGAAGGAAGTCATTGCTGCCGCGCCGACTATAACCGATGTTGCCCCCATGGATACGCAATCGAATGCGATTGCGATAAGACCATGGTTCAGCATTGTGCACTTCAATTGCGGGGACCGTAGATATACCCGCCGCATGCAACACATCTAACAACATGGTCTGCTTTGCAATGAGCTGATCTTCGTAAGCGATGTCCTGCAACTGACATCCGCCGCACTGACCAAAGTGCCGGCAACGCGCCGAGATTCGCGGCATAGCCTCCGTGATGGAGAGCAGCGTCTGCTCCGGCGCGATCTGTGCGGCGTATCTCATTGCTTAATCGACGCTCATATAGAAGAGACTCAAACGCGGCACACCGCGCGCTTCCATCAGTCGCTTGTGAACGAATTGTTCGGTTACCTGCTTCAACTGCACAGCCGACATCTTACCGCGATAGGGAGCCAGCTCACGCGATGCCTGCGCGCGCAGGGTTATAACCTCTTCTTCCGTAGCCGCAAGCATGAGTGCAGCAAACATGCGCTCTTCCAATGCGGTCAGCGTCGTTTCCAAGTCCTCTGTGGATGGCGGTGACTGCGACTCTGCTTCATCCGCCAGAGAACGCAACCGCTGCGCAAGCGAGAGGAATGCAGCGTCCGATTGCGACTCCAGCACTGCTGCATTCTGTCGAAGATAGGCAGCGATGCGCTGCGGTTGAAACCCGCTCTCTTCCGCGCTTACAGCAGGCTTTGCTGCGCCAATAGCAGCATCGCGCATCGCTTCCGTTGCTGCCATGATTGCCTGCGCACACCACGCAAGACCGTTAACTTTGCGAAGCCGTCCAGCAGTTTTCTGGGCGCGTTGATCGTATTTATCAAACGCGTCATCGATACCCTGCAACACCGCTTCCAGAGGCACACCGGCCTCCCTCCACGTTTCAATCAGCGCCCAATCCAGTGTGCTGAGCAGCAGGAGGGTTCCTCTACGCTGCTGGAAGCGGGTTTCGATTTCGGTGAAGTAATTGAAGTAATTCAGCAACGCACACTTACTCCGGGCGCTGTGTTGTGGCCATGGAGCGGCGACGCACACGGTCCTGATTGCGCTCGTAGATCAGACGAACGCCATCCAGCGTTAGATTCTCATCCACATGGCGAATCGTGCGCGAGGTTTCTGCCAGCATGCGAGCGAAGCCTCCGGTGGCAATCACCTTTGTCTCCGTCGCTAAATCAGCGATCATTCGCTCACAAATGCCATCAACCAGGCCAATGTAACCGTAATAAAGACCAATTTGAATATGGTCGACCGTGTTGGTACCAATCACCTTGCTCGGCTTGCGGATGTTCACGCGGCCCAGTTTTGCAGCACGCTCAAACAATGCGTCGGCACTAATGCCAATACCTGGGGCAATCGCACCGCCCAGATATTCGCCGCGCTGCGAGATGACATCAAACGTTGTCGCAGTCCCAAGATCCACAACGATGGTCGGTCCGCCATAGCGTTCAAACGCTGCTACGCAATTCACAATGCGGTCAGCTCCCACCTCAGCGGGATTATCCACCAGCACGGGAAGCCCAGTTTTCACACCTGGCTCCACAAACAGCGGCTTCACTGCGAAGAGCTTTTCAATCACTTCACGAAAGAGCGAATCGATCGGAGGAACGACGGACGAGACTGCAACGCCAGTGACTGATGCGATGTCTACGCCGTCCATGATGAAGAGACCGCGAACTACCATCCGCAGTTCATCCAGGGTGCGCTGCACAGGGGTTGCAATGCGCCAGCAGTGTGTCTGGACCGCAGGTGCTTCAGGTGTGGCCAGGCGGTATAGTCCCAGCACGGTATTGGTATTGCCTACGTCGATCGCCAGCAGCATTTTTTTACTCCCTGCTTGTCGTCGGTTGATTCACAACTCGCGGACTCCGCCGTGACGCACCACACGTTCTGTGCCATCGTCGCAATGAATGCGCAGAAGGCCCTCGGTCGTGAGTCCAGCGGTTTTGCCAGTATAGCCTTCCTGCTCGGCTACACGAACGCGCTTGCCCCGTATCCAGGTGCTTGCGAGTTCAACACGATGGAAAATACTTTCTGCTTCATCGCCATTCTGAGCGACCTGGCACAATTCCTTGTCCATTTGCAAAAGCAAGGTGATGGCAAGTGCTTCCCTGCTGACACTCGCCCCTAACTCACGCTTCAATGAGGTTGCGACGGTAGCCAATTCCGCAGGAAATTCCGCTTGATTCAGATTGATTCCAATGCCAATAGCAGCATGGCGGAGTTCGCCCGATGGTGTGGAAACAGCTTCGGTCAGAATGCCCCCCACCTTGCGCGCAGGATTGGAACCAATCACCAGGTCGTTGGGCCACCGAATATCCATGATGCGAGATCCTGTCACTTCCGCGATGGCTTCTACTGCCGCCAGCGCCGTAATCATGGACAGCTTTAATACATCGGAACTTCGCAGTGCGGGGCGCACCAACATAGTCAGATACAAGCCACGATCCGGCTCAGAATGCCATGTATGACCACCGCGACCGCGCCCCGCGGTCTGCTCGTCTGCGATGTAAACCTGACCGGATTCAGCCCCTGCCTGTGCATCGGCAAGCGCCTGTACATTTGTGCTGCCAATGGTGGTGAAGTGCTGCACTCTGTTGTGGAAGATGGTTCCCCCGAGAGCGTCATTCACAGCCTGCACATCAAAACTGCTCATTGCCGTCAGAACACATCCGCCGTGATGCGCATGCTAAGATCCACACCCACGGATGACCGCGTTAGGGCGCCGACAGAAAGGAAGTCCACACCGGTTTCTGCATACTCACGTGCGTTTTCGAGCGAAATGTGTTCCGCCACTTCCAAAACCACCTTCGGCGCTTTCGCACGCATCACTTCCACCACTTCACCGGTTTGCTTGGGGGACAAACCGACCAGCAAAAGGGTGTCGGCCCCTGCCGCAACAGCATCCTCTGCATCCTGCAGGCTGCGTACCTCAATTTCAATCTTTTGCCCAGGCTTGCGAGCGTTAGCCACTTTCTGCACAGCTTTCGTAATGCCGCCAGCGATGGCCACATGGCTGGTCTTCAGCATGATGCCATCCTGCAGATCCAGACGATGGTTTGCACCGCCGCCGCAAGTTACGGCGTACTTGTCCAGCAGGCGCAGGCCCGGCACCGTTTTACGCGTATCCAGAATCTTCGCGCGGGTTCCCCGTGTGAGCTGCACAAACTCGTTCGTCAGCGTGGCAATGCCGCTCATGCGCTGCATCAGGTTCAGAATGACGCGTTCGCAGGAGAAGATGGCCGACGCAGAATGTCGGATAACGGCCACGGTTTGGCCCTTCCGCACGCGGACGCCATCGAACATTTCCGAGTGGCTGATGACCTCATAGCGTCCACTGCTCTTCTGGCCACTGCGCGCCTGCATCGCCGCAAACGCATCGAACACAGTGGCAATCACGCCCAAACCGCAAATGATGCAGTCCTGTCGCACAAGAATTGCTGCAGAGGCGCGCAGGTCCGGGTCGATCGCCAGCGCTGTTGTGACATCGCTGGTGGCTTTGTCTTCCGCAAGTGCGGCTTCCACGATTGCTGCAACTTTTCTGCTTTTCCAGTCCATCCGATCACAATCCTAAAGGTGCAAAGCGCATCCTACGGTAAAGATGCCATAACAGCAATGTGCGTCGGCTGCGAGAGAGATGATTCCAGAACTGCTGCCCGAAACCCTGGCCCGTCAGGCCGCCATTCTGCTTCTGCTGGCCCTCCCCATTGCCTGCATGAGTTGGACGGTAACGCACGAAGAAGTCTTCCGTGAACCGCGCGACTACTGCAAGGACCGCAGCCAGCACGCCCGCTCTCTGCCGCGGCGGAAGTTTTTCTACCTCTTCACCTGCGAATACTGCTTCAGCCATTACGTCACCGCACTGGTGCTGATTTTTACCCGCTTCCAATTGTTGTACTCCGGCTGGCGAGGTTATGTGTTGGCAGAGTTTGCGCTGGTCTATCTTGCCAACGTTTACATGAGCCTTTACAACCGGCTTCGGCTTGATATCAAACACGAGAATGTGAGCATCGCCGTGGAAGAAGCACAAAAGCCGGAATAGACCGGGCTAGTCTTCGGCCCGGTCATCCTCCACCAGCATCTGCAGGCACAGCGGGGCCTCAAGCATCGTATTCATTTTGGCAATGGCCTTTACGGCAGCTTCCACCGTAGAGGTCAACGTGGGTTCCGTAGTGACGACGAAAGGCAGCGCATCCTTCGGATATCCCGGACGCTGCAAGATGCTGTCGATGTTCGCGCCAACCTTCGTCAGAGCGCCAGAAATGGCTGATACTATGCCGGGCTTATCCCTCACAATGAAACGAAGATAATGCGGTGCAAGGAACTCACCTGTGACAGACTTTTTCTTTACCGGCAGGGCAACAGAGTTCGACCCGTGCACTACGGCCAGCAGATCGCTGACGATGGCAACAGCTGTTGGGTTTCCACCTGCACCGTGTCCACTGAAGACCACGTCACCGCCAAACTCGCCGGACGTTACGACCATATTCTGCGTGCCGTGCGACCACGCGATGGGCGAACTCTTCGGCACCAGCATGGGCGCAACGCGGGCACGGAGGACGCCGCCACGAAGCTCCGCACGCGCAATCTGCCGCACGGTGCAGCCAAGTTCCTTGGCATATGCAAAATCCACTGCGCTTAGGTTGCGGATCGTCTGCGCTGGCACTTCGTCAGGATTGATACCAATCTGCATGGCAGCGCGCACCAGGATGCACAGCTTCGCGCGCGCATCGTAACCATCCACGTCTGCCGTGGGGTCTGCTTCGGCATAGCCTGCCGCCTGCGCCTGCTTCAGCACGTCTGCATACTCCGCGCCCTGCTCCATGTGCGACAGCATGAAGTTGCAGGTGCCGTTCAGAATGCCGCTGAGTCGCGTAATGCGGTCACCCTGCAAGCCATGCAGCGTAGCAGGAATGACCGGAACGCCACCAGCAACCGCAGCGTTATAAACCAGAACTCGATTGTTCTCACGCGCCAGCTTTGCCAGGCCAGCACCCTTATAGGCGATCAACTGCTTGTTGGCAGTGACGACATGCTTGCCGCTGCTGAGAGCTTTGCGCAGCCAGCCTTCAATGGGATCGATACCGCCGATGGTCTCAATGACGACATCAACATCCGACTTCAGAATGTCCTGGATATTCTCAGTCCATACGATGCCGCTGTGCAGCCCCTTTGCCGTTGCACCGGTACGCTTACGTTCAACACCGCGGTTGTAAATGTGTGTCAGTTCGATGCCCGGGAACTTCTGGGCGCGCAACAATTGCGCCACCGACGACCCCACCGTGCCGAAGCCGAGAATTGCAACCTTTGTTGCCGTGCTTGCCGCAGTCTGCTTCGCCATAGTGTTTAGTAATCGATCCTTTCATTGCTGTTCTGCCATGCCTGAAACGAGCGGATAGCTTCGTCCGGCAACATGCGTTGAAACGGAATACGGCGCTGATCCAGCGGCCGATTTACCTCGTCGTACAGAAACTGATCATCGAACCCAATGGCCGCAGCATCGGCCTTGGTATTCCCATAAAAAACCGACCGGCAACGCGACCAGTAAAGGGCCGCCATGCACATGGGGCAAGGCTCACATGAGGTGTAAATGTCGCAGCCCTCAAGCTGGAAAGTCTCCAGCTTCGAACACGCTATCCGAATTGCATTGACCTCAGCATGTGCCGTGGGATCATTCGAGCTTGTGACGGTATTTGCTGCAGCCGCAATCACTTCACCATTGCGCACGACTACCGCGCCGAATGGTCCACCCTTCCCCGTAATAACGTTGTCTGTGGCCAGCTCAATCGCCATGCGCATGAACTTCGGATCAGGAGAAACGGTATTGCTCATTCGGTAATGCCTCCCCTTAAGTATCGCAGGGCGCAAAGAGAATGGCGAGTTCAGCGCGCCGTCATAGCCCGGCCCGTTACTATAAATTTTTGTGCCTACCGTGGCCGCAGAAGCCATCTGCGGACTGGGTTTGCTACCGTAGATGCGATAGAGGCCGGAGCTATACACCGGTGTATAGGTATGCCGCAGTCATTGCCAGCATGCCCTCAGAGTTTGCAGCCAAGGAGTTTGATGCCACTGCAGTCCCTTAATCCGGCAACAGGAGATGCGCTCCGCACCTTTGCAACTTGGGACGAAGATGCGTTGCGGGCACGTATCGCGCAGGCCCATGAAGCAGCCACACTCCAACGCTCGCTGCCCCTGGAGCACCGCCTCCTGTGCCTGCGCAAACTTGCTTCTCTACTGGAAGAAGAGAGTACTGAACTGGCACGCACCATCACGCAGGAGACGGGGAAAACCATTGCTGCCTCTTCAGCCGAAATAGCACGATGCGTGGATGCCTGCCGCTACTATGCCGAGCATGCCGTGCGCATGCTGGCTCCTGAACTTCTCCCCGGTGAGGGAGAACACGCCTACGTGCAATGGAGTCCCATCGGCGTGGTGCTTGCCGTCTTACCGTGGCAATCTCCGTTCTGGCATGCGTTCCGCCTTTTTGTTCCTGCGCTGGTCGCGGGCAACACAGTGTTGTTGAAACACGCAGGCAGCGTTCCGCAATGTTCACTACAAGTGGAAGCCCTGGTACGCCGCGCGGGTTTTCCCCGCGGCACCCTCACGGCCCTTTTGATCGAAGACAGACTGGTGGAGACAGCGCTGGCAGACGATCAAGTTGCCGCGGTATCTGTATACGGGACGGAATCCACCGGACGAGCATTGGCGGCAAAGGCCGGATGGCAACTGAAGAAGAGTGTTCTCCAACTTCCTGGCAACGATCCGATGATCGTAATGCCCTCGGCTGATCAAGACGCCGCTATTGCGGCCGTGATTGAAGCCGTCTGCAAGGGCGACAGCATTCGGCGTGTGATCCTGCACTCTGAGATGTACACCGCAGTGATGGGGCGACTCATTGCCTCCGTGGAATCCCTGTCCGTGGGCGACCCGCTGCGAGAAGAAACGCGCGTGGGACCTCTGGGAACAGCCGATGCAGTGAAGCTCCTGGAAGAGCAGGTACAGGTCGCAGTAACTGCCGGTGGCCGCGTTCTAACAGGTGGAACTCGCATGGTGGGTCGCGGAAATTTCTTTGAACCGACACTGCTCGCTGATGTTCCGCGAAACTCTGCTGTAGCACGCGATGCCTTTTCCGGTCCTGTCTGCCTATTGTTCCGGGCTCATGATCTGCAGGATGCCATTGCAATCGCGAATGACACCTCGTTGGGACGCTCGGCTTCAGTCTGGACGAAAGAACCCGCAGAGCAACAACAGCTCATCCACGGTGTGGACGCCGGATTTGTAGCGTTGAATGCGCTGCCTGAAGATGATCCACGACTGCCTGTGGGCGGCGCGAAACGCTCCGGTTATGGGCGGGAACTTGGCACCCAGGGCATGCGTGAGTTTCTCGTCGCCAAGACCGTGGCACTCGGCAAATAGTTCGTTTTTGTAAAACAAAAAGAGGCGCACCTTGCGGGTGCGCCTCTTTCATTTTGTGTTTGCAGATTAGAAGTTGAAGCTCATCTGCAGGGTCACGGTACGAACTGCGGCAGAGCTACCGCCCGGTCCCATGCTGGACAACGATGTGGACTTACCAAAAAGGTTCTTCGACGGATCTGCGCTGTACGAACTCAGCGAACCATTTGGCGTGGAGTACGGCACGTAGTTGAATAGATTCTGAATCTGCGCGCCTACGCTGAGCGTGTACTTGTGTCCGGAGGACATACCGCCACCGAAGCCGCCAGGACCACCACGACCGCCGCCACCACCACCGCCACGGTTTCCACCGCCGCCGCCCGGAGGAGGACCTTGCGGGCCGCCATTGCTGGCCTGATCACGACGAGCTGCAGCACCCGTCTTGGCGCCGAAGCCAAAGACCTTCACGATACGCAGATTGCCCTGTACGTTCGACGGCCCGGTGCAATAGCCCTGCGGAACGCGGTTGGCTGACGTGATGCCGGTGGAAATGAAGTCGGTAGCCGTTTTGCAGTTTCCGGAGACACCGTTCGCAAAACCGGCGCGGTCATTGATGACGGTATCGCCGTTCACGTCCGATCCGGTCGTGATGTTATATGGGCTACCAGAGTTCACACTAAAGAACGGGCTTAGATTGATTCCATACGGCGCATTCCAGTTACCGAAGAGGAAAATGCGGTTCGTGGCGTTGAACAACGCACGACCGTAGTCCGTCTTCGGATTCAGGCTGTCCGTAGGGAAAGAATCCGCGCCATTCGTATTCGCCTTTGCATTGCTATAGACATAAAAGCCAAAGAGCGAGAAGCGCGGGCTGAGTTGCGTACGCACATTCACGATGAGCTGATTCTGGCGATACACACCACCGGACTGGTACTGGTACACGTAGTTTCCAGCTGCTGTCGGAATCGAACGCGACATGTACATGTGATCGCCGATCGTGTTCAAGTAGTTGAACGAGATCGTAGACCGCTTACCCATCTGCTGATCGACTCCTAGGGCCGTCTGCATGTTGTAGGAAGAACGCAGATTCGCACCAAGCTGATAGATCGTCTGCGAACCCACAGTTCCCGTACCGCAAGCTGTCGCATTCGAAGGACCGCATCCCGTTGTGATTGCGCCGGCACTGCCATCCGAGTTGCGAGGACCACTATAGATGTTCGTAATCTGGTTGATGCCATTCTGGCGCTGTGTCTGGATGACATCGCTCAGGTTGAAACGGTCATAAAAGACACCCCAACCAGCGCGAATCACAGTACTAGGGTTCCCCTTTTTCGAAGGAACACCATAGGAAAGGGCGACACGCGGAGCAATATCAGCCTTGCTATTGATCGCACCCTGGGATTCCAGTCGCGCGCCATAGCTCAGCGTCATATTCGGCTTTATCTTCCAGTCGTCCTCAGCATAGAAACCAACGTCTGCCAGAGACTGTTCCGCACGCGGATTGTTGATGGTAGTCACGCGATACTGGAACGGCTGACCATGGATGTAGTTGTAATCCGATGTCGTAGGAGTGCAGGTCACCGGGGCCGTTGTGGTGCAGTTCGTGGTGGGACCGTAGGTGAATGTACCGTTTGAGCCTGCATTGGAATACAAGGCTTCGCGATAGACGCGCAAGCGCATACCCGCGCGGATGAAGTTCTTCTGCAAGGCAACTGATGTGTAGTTCTGCAGTTCCAGATGATCGCTGGTGCTGTTCTGCGTACCTGAGCTGGAACCACCACCACTAAAGTAGCCGGTAAGTGTCAAAGTTGGCGAAGTGTTTTGGGGTGCCTGTGAGCTGATATCACGAACCAATTGCAGACGCGTTTCGTTAATCAGCTTGCTGCTGATGATCTGCGTGTCGCTAATGGTGAGTTGATGTTCGTGGCTTCCGGTGTTGTACGCCGTCGTGTTGAGAGATGTGGAACCGAGACCAGCATTGTTCGAGCTGTTGCTCTCATACTGATAACGGATCGTCAGCGTATTCTTCTCGCCCAAGGCAACGTCGTAACGCGGCGTTAGATCCCAGCGCTTTTGCGGATGGAAGGTTGCGCGTGACGCATCCGGGAACGTATTCAGTGCGCAGGTAAGGTCTCCTGGCTGGCATAGCACATTGGAGGTAGGGCCAGCGCTGATGATATTGCCAGCGAAAATGCTGTTGTCTTCAATATCGCGGTAGCTGCCTGCAATGGAGTACGAGCTTGTCTTCGTAGCTGGGCCAGTCAACGACCCGATGAAGAAGATGCGGTGATAATCCGGCTGCTGGTTCGTGGCGCCCAGGAATGGGCTGGACGTATTGAACGACTTATCGTTGCCCTGCAGGCTGAAGTTACCGTGGTACTTGTCCGTACCCGGCTTCGTGAACACTTCCACACGACCAAAACCCTGCTTATCGAACTGTGCCGAGAACGGATTCTGGTTCACACGGATTTCGCGGATAGAAGACTTTGGTGGAAGCGTACCGCCCGTAAAGCCGTCTACGTAAATTTGACCGCCGTTCGGGCCAGCCGAAGGGCCGGCGAGGGCCGACAACTCGCTGGAAAGCTCATCCGGGTCATCCGACAGTGCTTCCAGATCCTTGTCCTTGATGACAACCGAACTGCCGTTGGAATCGGGATCCGTGGACACCTGCGTGTTCTGCGTCGTCACGTTGATTTCCGTGGACTCCGACTGAACTGCCATCGCTGTATTGATGTTGACAGTGCCCGTTGCTACCCTCACGCCCTGGCGCACGAACGATGCAAAACCCTGCATTGTGACCGTCAGCGAATACGTGCCCGCAGGAACATTGCGGAACGTGTAAGCGCCGTCCGCACCGGAAGTGGTGGTCAGCGCCTGCCCTTTGGCGGGGGTCAGTGTGACGGTGGCGCCGGGGATCGCAGCCTGATCCGGATCCAGCACAAATCCGGTAACCGTAGCGGCAGATGCCGTCTGAGCGTATGCCATCGGTGCACATAAAGTCGCGCTACCCGCCAGGCTTACCGAAAGAAGCGCAATCGACAGCCGTCGAGAGCTTGTAAGGCAAAAGTTCATCATGACCCTCAAAGAAGGTTAAGTGTGAATGCTTTGGAGTTTCTCCGCA
The DNA here is from genome assembly GCF_036877645.1 of Terriglobus sp. ADX1. NCBI lineage: Bacteria > Pseudomonadati > Acidobacteriota > Terriglobia > Terriglobales > Acidobacteriaceae > Terriglobus > Terriglobus sp. ADX1. The sequence goes on along the minus strand of NZ_JAEDXV010000010.1, from coordinate 130,613 downwards.
GCACAGAAGTTGTTGTTCTATCTCGTGGATGTGGGGCGAAACGCTATTCCGGTCCGCCCCCACCACCCTCGCCGCCACCAGAGCCAAGGCTCCAAGGCGAAATTGTCATCTCGCTGCCCGCAGGTCCGGTCAGCAGGGGTTCCACGCCACTGAGTAGCGTGATTGCCGTAAACGGACCGGCATTGCCATTGCCTGAGGCCACAATCATCAGGGCCTCTCCTGGCTTCAGCGCAGCCAGGGTTGTCTTCGGAAGGCGTGGGATCATGGTAGCCAAATCAGCAGCACGTCCGCCAGGACGTCCGCCGAAACCGCCTGAACCGCCCGAGGGAGGACCGCCAGCCGGAGGGCCACCTGCCGGGGGACCCGCCGGGCGCTCTGCGCCAGCCTGTCCACCGCCCGCAGAAGCTCCCGCTCCAACCGGACGACGCGCACCAGCAGCACCGCCACCACCGAACCGAGCCGCCATCTCAGGAGGCATCGCGTGCAGATCGCTGGCATCGCTGATGACCACTGTTTCGTTCTTCTTTGTGGCTAAATCCTTGATTACAAGGCTATTCGCGGTCGCGTTAATGGAAACGATGGTTCCCGAAAGATTCTTGAAGGTACCGGACACGATCTCATCGGCCGTGATATTTGCTCCGTCCGGCGACTTGTCACCACGAACACGAAGCTGATCACCCGGCTGGATAGCTGCCAGCGTACTCGGCTGCGCCTCTTCAAACTTGACCGATCCCGGAGCATAGCGGCGATAAATCGTGCTGCCCGTGGTCGTAATGGTCACATCCTTCTTGCCGGAGCTGATGGCGATAGTGTTCGCGCCAGCATTAACCGACTTCACGATGCCACCAGAACCACGCTTTGCCCAATCCGCCTGCGAAGCCGCGTTGCGCTGCGCGATGGCCGCAGACTTGATCATGATGAGGCGGGTTGCCGTCAGGGCTCCGCCGTCACCGGGCGTCCCGGTCGCCAGAACACGATCGCCGACTGCAAGCTGATCCAGCGTTGCAGCGGAAACAGTCTTCATATCGGCGCTCTGCTGAATCCGAGCACCATCGCCTACCGTTACCGTTGTTGGAGCGGCACCGCCGTCTGGAGCCACCGTAAGAGTGTTGCCGGAGATACTCTTCACCGTACCCAGCACGCGGCCTGCAGCAGGCGCGGCCTGCGCAGACGCAACCGAAGTCCATGCCAAAGGCGCAGTTGCGGCCCCCATGACGGCGGCCAGAGCCAGTCTCCGTGAAATCGTTTGTAGCGTCCCCGACTGCATCCAGCGATGGTTCAACGTCCTGCTCCAGTGATGAAAGGGTCTTCCAGGAATGCGGAAATCCTGTACTCACTAAGAAATACGGACGTGTCCTGTGAAAGTTTCGTTAGAAAAAGCGATTTCTGGCAAAAAACGGCGCTACCTGTCATCTCAGCAATTCAACGCCACCTATTATTCCGGCGGGTCCTGATCCAGCGGCTGCGGGGGCCAGTGGTACACCGCCATGCTCAACGCGGGTAGCTGGACACAGTCCTCTTTACGTTCCGGAACGATATCACTGCATAGCAAGAGTTCGGATCCGGGCTCCACAGCAAAGCTGGTCGCTGTCTCGGCAAAGTTCATCATGGTGCGCACATTGCCGCGATCTGTATAAATCCAACGCTCTTCTTCGTTGCAATGCACCACCATTCGTCCAAAATCGCCAAGATTCAACGCCAGCATTCTGCGACGAAGATGAATCAGATCGCGATACCAGCGATACATCTCAACATGTTTCGGTTCTTGTAGCTCGTTCCAGTTCAGGACAGAAGACTCAAAGGTCTTCACATCGCCCGGATCGGGTACATCGTCCGACCACCCAAAGGCCTCGAAGTCTTTCTTGCGGCCATCTCGCACCGCCTGGCGCAGATGTTCGTCCTGAAAATCAGCAAAGTACAGCCACGGCGTGGAGGCGGCCCACTCCTCTCCCATGAACACCATGGGGAGAAACGGAGCTGTCATGACAACTCCTGCAGCCAGCTTCGCTTTGCGCATGCCGACCAACTGTTCCAGACGTTCGCCGTGCGCGCGATTGCCGATCTGATCGTGGTTCTGGATGTAACCCAGGAAGCGATGAAAACTGATCTTATGGATTTGCCGCCCATGATTATGCTGACGGAACCGGGAGTAGCGGCCATCGTACAAAAACACCTGTTGAAGCGTGGTCGCCAGATTTTCGATGGTGCCGAAGTCTTCGAAGTAGCCGTGGGGTTCGTGTCTCAGGAGCGTAAACAGCGAGTGATGGAAGTCGTCACTCCACTGCGCATCCAGACCAAAACCATTGGCCTCACGTGGGGTCACAAAACGAGGATCATTCAGATCGGTTTCGCCAATCAGGAACAGGCACCGTCCCAGCGATGCTGACAGATCCTCTATTTCACGTGAGAGTTGTTCCAGGAAATGCATCGCGGAACGATCAATCAATTCGTGTACTGCATCGAGCCGCAGCCCATCAAAGTGATAATCGCGTAGCCACATGATGGCGTTATCGATAAAGAAACGACGGACTTGATCGCTGCCGCCCGCTTCCAGATTGATCGCAGCACCCCACGGCGTGTGATGACGATCGGTGTAATACGGTCCGAACATCTGAGTGTAATTGCCTGCAGGTCCGAAGTGGTTCATCACCACATCCAGAATCACGCCGAGCCCTTTTGCATGGCACGCGTTTACAAACCGCTTCACGCCATCTGGACCGCCATAGGTTTCATCTGGGGCATAAGGCGACACACCGTCGTATCCCCACGAAAACCTTCCCTCAAACGACGAGATGGGAAGAAGTTCGATATGAGTAATACCAAGCTCAAAGAGATAGTCGAGCTTTTCAATCGCAGCGTCGAACGTGCCTTCTTTCGTAAAGGTGCCTACGTGCATCTCGTAGATCACCGCAGAAGGTAGCGGAATGGGCCGAAACTTCTCGTCAGTCCACTGGAAATGAGAATGATCCAGAACGCGCGATTCAGAATGTACGTCCTTCGGTTGCCAGAAAGAACGTGGATCAGGATACGGTCGCGGATCATCGTCAAGTAGAAAAGCATAGTTGCTGCCATGCTCCGCTGCATCCACGTCGGTCTTCCAGAAACCGCGCTGCGATGGGCCTTCCATCGGATAATCCACGCCATCCACGCGCACAGATACTTTGTTGCGCCGTGGTGCCCAAACCGAAAAATGATGCATCCTGCTTGTCCTTCCCGCGACTCTTCGTGCGCCGCTTCCCGTTTCCAAATGTCTTGGCTATTAGGCAGCCAAGTCACGACCGCGCGTTTTTCTTACGTCACGGCCATCGGTCGTCTCGCTGTCACGCACCAGCAGCGCAACAGGAAAATCATCCAGCAGCGTGCTAATACGCATTGGCACACCACCGTTGTGAACACGCCCCGTCATGCGATCCGTCCACTTACCCGGCGGTAGTTGCAACACGGTACCGCTCCAGTTGTTATCCAGACGATGCGGAAAACGCGCCGCTAACGTGATTACATCTCCCGAACGCACATAGGAAATCACGTGATCCGCCTTTGGCCCCGTCGGAAGAAGTGGTTCGTATGTGGCCGACTGATCAAACGACGCCGGGCGCTCATAACGAAGTTGCAGCGCCTGCAAAATCACCCACAACTTGGGATATCCCTGCTCAAAGTGAGCCACTGCAAAACGTGCTGCATCTTCGCGCGATAACTCCCGAAGTTCCGCAAGCATGTTGCGCCGCAGATCGTAATCCACCGGCCTGCGGTTATCTGGATCTACCAACGAATAATCCCAGAGCTCAGCGCCCTGATACAGATCGGGAACACCTGGTGACGTACATTTCAGCAGTGTCTGCGTCAGTGAATTAACGCATCCATCACGGCGGATATGCTGCACAAACGATTCCACTTCAGCAGCGAATGCAGAGTCATTCAGTATCTGTTCAATGAAGCGGTTTAACGCATCTTCATACTCTTGGTTATTCGCCAGCCATGACGTGACACGCTTCGCTTCGCGCATGGCCTTCTGCATGTACTGCTTCAACCGATCTTCTGGAATGGGCCATGCACCAATCAGTGTCTGGTATAGGAAATACTCTGTGTTCGCGTCAGGGTACGCACCTATACGATACTTCGCATTCATACGTGACCATCGCTTTACTTTTGCGGCCCATCGAGCAGGCATCTCTGCCAACACAGCAATCCTTGCACGCACATCATCCGCTCGCTTGGTGTCATGCGTAGACAACGTCAGCATCGTGGTTGGGAATGTCGTCTGCATGTGTGCGTTGTAAGCATGGAATTGCTCCACGCTGTTGCCATCCGCGCCGGGATCACCACCCACTTCATTCAACGCAGTGAATCGGTTGAAGGTATAAAACGCAGTATCTTCTACACCCTTGGCCATGATGGGTGACGTGAACTGCTGGAAACGTGCGACGAATTCGCCTTCAAGTTTTCCCGTCACTTTCAGTGTCAAAACGTCGTGCATGAAATCGAACAAACCAGCATCGATATCTGGCTTTCGACGTTTTGCTTCTTCAATCGCCCCGGCAATATGCTGACGATCTTCGTCCCCAATCTCCTGATGGTCTGGCGTCCAAACCACATAGGTTCGATAGATATCGAAACACGCCGCAACATTACGAATCGCACGTCGAATCTGCGCACGCGTATAGTCACGGCTATCGCGATTGTTTTCACAGATGGCAACAAAGATATTTGCCAGACGATTTACATCGCTGGCCAATGTCTCCTGAGCGATCTTGGATTTCTTCTCGAACATGACATCGGAGTAACTTTCCTGCTCGTTCGTAAACTCGCGGTAGATGGCATCGATCCTGCGTAGCCCATCTGGATCCACCAGGAGGCCATTGCAGAGGTTCATGAAGTCGTAGCCGCTTGTGCCCTGCACAGGCCAATCCTGTCGCAGCCATTCACCAGGCTCCAGAATTTTTTCCACGACGATCCATGCGTGGGGAGAATGCGACCGCAGACGCTCCAGATACTGTTTGGGATCGCGCAGACCATCCGGGTGATCGATCCGCACGCCATCCAACACGCCTTGGTCCAGCCAGTACAGGATCAGTTCATGGGTCTCTTCAAAGACGTACTCGCGTTCCATGCGCAGACCGATGAGTGAATTGACATCAAAGAAACGGCGATATCCTAACTCCTGATCGGATGTACGCCAATAGGCAAGACGAAAGTTCTGCGCATTTAGGATTTCGTCCAGCGCATCAATGTTTCCGTTCAATTCCGCGAGTGCTTCATCAATCGAACGGCAGATCGCTTCTTCTTCGCGACACAGACGTTGCAGCAATCCAAGTAGCACTTGTTTATCGCGATGCCGTGCAAGCTGCACACTGCGATCAGTGGAATCCGGCGCCGGCAAACGTGCGAAGGAAACAGCAAGAAAGTTCAACGTGTCAGAAGGAGCGAGCTCAGCAGCACGGGTAAGAAGAGCCGATAATGACCGAGGCGCAACAGGAAATTTCTGATCACCATAACGGACGATGAACTGCACCCCGTCGCGGTCAATGTGGATTTCGCCCTTCTCAAGCACACGGCCATACTGATCGCCGAGTACCGGCATTAGCACTTTATCGCGCAGCTTTTCTTCAGCGGAGTTCCAGTCAATATCAAAGAAGGTGGCAAAGCGGCTGGAGGGTCCGTTCTCCAGAACGTCCCACCACATGCGATTCGTGCGGTCCACAGACATATGGTTCGGAACAATGTCCAGAACCTGTCCTAAGCCAAGCTCTCCTAACTTCTTCGAAAATGCCTCGTGGCCCTCTGCTCCGCCTAATTCCGCGTTGACGCGATGATGGTCCACCACGTCATAACCATGCGTAGAGCCACTGCCCGCCTGAAGGTAGGGTGAACTGTACACATGGGAAATGCCGAGGTCACGAAGATACTCCGCAATTGCAATGGCCTGGGAAAATGTAAATCCGGCATGCAACTGCAGGCGATATGTAGATAGCGGTGTGCGCATCGTCTCCTGTGCAGGCTGCTCTGTGCCGCGCACGGCGGCAGCCTTTCTGTGTCTAAATCCGTTAGTTCTCTCCTTTAGGTGCCGGTCATCTGCAGTAAGTTGTTTGGCACGCCGATGACGGCGTCAGTCAGCGGCAGTTACCGCCACTCCGCGCCGAATCAACAATGCTCCACAGATTCCAGCGCCTCACTCCAGGGACCTTTTCCACCGCTCAGAATTGTGGCTGCATGAGCCATCGTGAGATGCGAGAAAGCCTGTGGGAAATTTCCTACCTGCCGCATTTCCTGCATGTCATATTCTTCCGCGATCAAACCAAGTGGATTGCGCAACTTCAACAATCTTTCAAACATGGAGCGGGCCTCTGCCTGCTGGCCGCTGAGATACATGGCGCCCGTCATCCAAAATGAGCAGGCCAGAAAAGCTCCTTCGCCCGGCGGCAAACCATCATCGCTCTCGGCGCTGTATCGCATGACCAAATCGCCCTTCTGCAGTTCTTGTTGAATAGCTTTTATTGTTCCCGCGACCCGCGGATCATTTGCGGGCAGAAATCCCACAAGCGGAATCCTTAAAAGAGACGCATCGAGAACGCGCGACCCGTATGCCTGCACAAACGTATTCCGCTCCACATCGTATCCATTCGCGCATACGTCCCTATGAATGGCGTCTTTCACGCTTCGCCAGCGTTCTACGGTTTCCTGCAACTTTGCATCATCTTTACTGTCGAACTTCTCATACGCTTCGATAGCTCGCGTAAATGCAACCCATGCCATCACCTTGGAATGCACAAAGTGCCTTTCGGAACCCCGGATTTCCCATATGCCGCTGTCTGGTAGCGTCCATATATTTTCCAGATGTTCCAGCATGTTTACCACCAAAGCGCGCACTGCCGGATTCCACATGTCGTCCTTCATCGTGGGCGTTCGAGCCAGTGCAGCAATCACCTCTCCAAACACATCCATCTGCAATTGCTCTGCGGCTTTGTTTCCGATATTTACCGGCTTGGAATTCTCATAGCCTGGCAGCCAATCTGCCTGCCATTCCATTAATTGTCTTTCGCCTCCAAGCCCATAAAGAGACTGGATTTGCTCCGCTGAACCTGCAATGGAACGCAGCAGCCAGCCACGCCATGCCTGTGCTTCTTCTGTGTAGCCTTCCTGCAACAACACCAGTAGCGTGAAGGCAGTATCCCGCAGCCAACAATATCGATAGTCCCAGTTGCGAACTCCGCCAATCTTCTCAGGAAGCGACGTTGTTGGCGCCGCTACAAGACCGCCCGTAGGCCGATACGTCAAAGCCTTCAGCGTGATAAGAGAGCGTTCCACGCAGTCCTGCCAATCTGTCTTTCCCTTTCGTTGCGATGTCCATTTTGTCCAGAACCGCTCGGTATCCCGGTAGGCATCCTGCGGGTCGAAACTGGCAGGATCTTTCTGCAGCGATGAGCCGTATGACAGAACAAAGCAGATCGTTTTCCCCGCATGCACTTCGAAGTCGCTCACCGTCGTCAAGCCTTCCCCGCGCAACGGAGCTTCCGTTCGAAGAACCACCAATTCCGGCCCTGCAATGGCACGCATATGGTGATCCACTCGCTGCACCCACGGGACGGTCCGGCCATAGTCAAACCGCAAAACCAGATCCATACGCATCTTCACCGAACCGCGAAGCCCTTTCACAATCCGCACAACATCCGAATTGTTCTCTCGCGGAGGCATGAAGTCGCTTACCAACACCTCGCCATTCTCGGTTTTCCAAACTTTTTCCACGATTAACGTGTGCGGTTTATATCGCCATTCTTCACCGATCACTTTCTCCTCGGTCGATGGCTGTATTTGGAAGTAGCCATGATCTTCCGTCCCGAGGAGAGCCGCGAAACACGCTCCAGAAGCAAAAGTAGGCCAACACAGCCAGTCCAGCGAGCCGTTGCGACATACAAGCGCAGCTGTTTCGCAATCGCCAATCAAGGCGTAGTCTTCAATCCGAGCCGCATGTAGAGGCTTTTGTGTTTCTGTGTGTTCTTGCTTGGTCAACGAGTTCCCTCCAGGCAGAAAGCGGTATACGGGGCGGCGCAAGCAAACACCTGCTTCTCCCTCGCATCCTTACCAGATGAAACTTCGCTGGAAGGACGATCTCAGCGTGATTGGATGCAGCGAGCAGCCCCGGAGGAATGTCTGCGGGCAATGGCAAGGAGGAATGCTTGAAGCCGAAAGAAGGCCGCAGCCGCGTCATTATTGAAGACGTGCAACCGCAGGTTGATTGCGGACGCCACTCAGTCAAACGCATCGTAGGCGACCGCATTCGCATAACAGCCGCGATTTACTCCGACGGGCACGATCACGTCGCAGCAAAACTTCTTTACAGGCGCACATCTGAACATGCCTGGCGCACCACACCATTTCTGGAGCGTGGCAACGATATCTGGGAAGCAGAATTTACTGTGGATGCCATCGGCCCCTGGGTTTACACCGTGCAGGCATGGGTTGATCACTTCGGCACATGGGTTCACGATCTGCATAAGCGAATCGACGCGCAAACACCTCACCAAAACCCCACACAACCGCCCGGGGGGCCTGAGCAAAATGAGGGCGGAACTGCTGTAGACGGAAATACAGTGGCGCTGGAAGACCTGAAGGTACCTGCAAAGTTATCGAACGGAACAGTTAAACCGCGTCCTGCAAGCGACATCGCGTTAGCTCTTCAAACCGGTGCCATACTGCTTGATCAGGCATCGGCTCGCGCCCGCGCCACCAATGCGCAAACACTGAAAGGTGCCGCTAGCTCGCTGCGTTACATGGCGGAAAAGAACGCGGAATTTTATGAATTTCCGCTTAGCAATGACATCATCCTGCTAGCGCTTCAATATCCGGATTTGAATTTCGCATCCACCTACTCCAAAGAGCTTCCGCTATGGGTGGACTGTGAGCGCGCACGCTACTCCACCTGGTACGAATTCTTCCCGCGTTCGTGCGGTCAAAACGGTGAACACGGCACACTGCGCGATGCAAAGGCTCTGCTTCCAGACGTAGCTGCAATGGGATTCGATGTCGTGTACTTTCCACCGATACATCCCATCGGCACAGCCTTCCGCAAAGGGAAAAACAACTCAATCTTTGCAGAGCCGGATGATGTAGGAAGCCCATGGGCCATTGGCGATTGTGATGGAGGCCACAAAGCTATCCTGGATGAACTGGGAACCTTTGCTGACTTTGAACAATTGGTCGATGCAGCACAGGCTTTGCATATGGAAATCGCGCTCGACATTGCGTTTCAGTGCGCGCCCGATCATCCGTGGGTTCGTGAACATCCGAACTGGTTCAAGATACGTCCGGATGGCAGCATTCAGTATGCTGAAAATCCTCCGAAGAAATATCAGGATATCTATCCGATCAACTTCGAGTCAGATGACTGGCGCGCACTCTGGAAAGAGTTGTGCAGCGTCTTCCTTTTCTGGATTGATAAGGGTGTACGCATCTTCCGCGTAGACAATCCGCACACAAAAGCGATTCCTTTCTGGGAATGGTGTATTGCCGAAATTCGACAGACACATCCTGAAGTCATCTTCCTGGCCGAAGCGTTCACGCGTCCGCACGTAATGTACGGGTTAGCGAAGGCTGGCTACACGCAAAGCTATACCTATTTCTCATGGCGGACAGAGAAGCACGAACTGACGGAGTACATGCAGGAGATCACGACACCACCCGTCAGTGATTTTTTTCGCCCGAATCTATGGCCGAACACGCCAGACATTTTAGTGGCGTTCTTACAAGAAGGCGGCCGTGCGGCGTTTCAACAACGCGTCATCCTGGCCGCAACACTGAGCGCAAGCTACGGCATTTATGGTCCTGCCTATGAATTGTGCGAGCACATTCCAGCCAAACCCGGCAGTGAAGAGTACATGGACAGCGAGAAATACCAGCTCCGCACGTGGAATCGCAGTGATCCGATTTCCATAGCTCCGCTGATTACGTTACTGAATCGTGTGCGCAGTACACATCCTTCTCTGCAAACAAACGACTCTCTTCATTTCCACGGCATCAGCAACGATTTCCTCATTGCCTATAGCAAACGATCAGGCGACGACGTAATCCTGACCATTGTGAATCTCGACCCGCATCAAACGCAGACCGGGTGGACAGACCTGCAACTGATGGAACTCGGCATGCCGCTGGCAGGCGAATATGAGGCGCATGATCTGCTTACAGGGGAGACGTATCTTTGGCAAGGGTCTTATAACTATGTCAGCCTGAATCCGGAAAAAATGCCGGCACACATCCTGTTACTGCATCCCAAGCATCTTTCCGAACATACCGCCGCGGAGAGTACCGAAGATTGAGCGCAACCATCGCACGTCCGAAGAGGAAGAAGTCCGGCAGCGCCACTGATCCGCTCTGGTTCAAAGACGCGGTCATCTACGAACTGCACGTAAAGGCGTTCGCCGATAGCAACAACGACGGCATTGGCGACTTTCCTGGCTTGATGGGAAAGCTCGACTATCTGCAGGAACTGGGTGTCACATGCATCTGGTTGCTGCCCTTTTTTCCCTCTCCGCAGCGTGATGACGGTTATGACATCTCCGACTACATGAGCGTCAACCCTGCCTATGGCACCGTTGACGATTTCCAGGCGTTCCTTACCGCCGCACATGCACGTGGCATGCAGGTGATGATTGAGCTCGTCATCAATCACACCAGCGATCAACATCCGTGGTTTCAGGCTGCACGCAATGCCCCGCTTGGATCACCCGAACGCAACATGTACGTGTGGAGCGATACGGACAAGCTATATGACGGTGTTCGCATTATTTTTACCGACACGGAAAAATCCAACTGGACCTGGGATGCTGTTGCCGGACAGTACTACTGGCATCGTTTCTTTTCGCATCAGCCGGACCTGAATTTCGACAATCCCGTAGTACGAGAAACGGTTGCCGACATCATGCGTTACTGGCTGGATATGGGGGTAGATGGTCTCCGCCTCGATGCAATTCCCTACCTGATCGAGCGTGATGGAACTTCTTGCGAAAATGTGCCAGAAACACACTTGGTCATCAAAGAGCTTCGCGCGGTTATGGAGTCGGAATATGAAAACCGCATGATCCTGGCGGAAGCCAATATGTGGCCGGAAGACGTGCGGCCATACTTCGGCGATGGCGATGAGTGCCACATGGCCTTCCACTTTCCCCTTATGCCGCGCATTTATATGGCACTGCGGCAGGAAGACCGCCTCCCCATCACTGAAATCATGGCGCGCACGCCAGACATTCCGCCGAATTGCCAATGGGGCATCTTCCTTCGTAATCACGATGAACTCACGCTGGAGATGGTCTCCGACGATGAACGCGATTACATGTATCTTGCATATTCGGCAGACCCGCGCATGCGTATTAACGTAGGCATTCGTCGTCGCCTTGCTCCGCTGCTGGACAATAACCGTCGCCGCATAGAACTACTGAATTCACTCTTACTCTCTTTTCCTGGCACGCCGATCCTTTATTACGGCGACGAGATCGGCATGGGCGACAACATTTATCTTGGCGACCGCAACGGCGTCCGCACACCCATGCAGTGGAACAGCGATCGCAACGCAGGCTTCAGTCGCGCTGTTCCTGCAAGGCTGTATTCGCCTGTGATCATGGACCCCATATGGGGTTATGAAGCAATCAATGTAGAGGCGCAAGAGAGTGATACTTCCTCGCTATTGCACTGGACGCGCAATATGATTGCGTTGCGAAAACTGTTCCAGGTATTCGGTCGCGGCACGCTGGAGTTTCTGCGCCCAGAGAATCGCAAAGTACTGGCTTATCTGCGCGAATACGATTCAGAACGCGTGGTATGCGTGGCGAATCTCTCACGCTTTGCGCAACCTGTGACACTCGATCTTTCGCGTTTCAAGGGAATGATTCCGGTGGAGATGCTTGGGTACGTTTCGTTTCCAAAGATCACCGACGAACCCTATCCCGTGACGCTTGGACCTTACGCTTTCCTGTGGCTGGAACTACAGCCAGCTCCACAAAATGAATCAGAAAAGCCGTCGACACTGGACGTCCAAACTGCCGAGCTTGTTTTGCCCGCCGGCAACCTGCAGAGCGCCATCACGGGAGCGGGAGCAGAACTACTGCAGGAAACCTTCCTGCCCAAGTTCCTGCTGACGCAACGATGGTTTGGAGCGAAGTCGCGCACCATCAAAACTGTTCGCATTACAGGGAGCGTTCCGCTGCAGCGATTTGACGCGGCAATACTGATTCTTGGGATTGACTATGTCGAGGGAGACAGCGATCTCTATACACTCCCCGTTGCCTATATTGCCGGCGAACGCGTAGACAGCCTTCGAGCAGAGTCGCCACAGAGCATCATTGCAGCAGCGCAGATGGGAGTAGCCTCCGGTGGAGCTCTGGTGGATGGCCTTTTCATTGAAGAGGCGCGCCAGGAGTTGCTCCGCATCATTGAGACAGAACAAACACTGGCCTCGGATGCTGAGGGAATGCTTACAGGAAAGCGCAGTTCCGCTTTTGCAACGCTGCGCGCGAAGAGTGCAAACATTGCGGCGCGCAGAACTTCAGCAGAGCAGAGCAATTCGTCTTTGCTCTATGGCACCACGTTCATTCTGAAGTTGTTTCGAAGGTTGCAAACTGGTGAAAACCCCGACGCAGAAATCGGACGTTTCCTTACCGAAACTGCACACTTTCAGCACATTGCCCCGTTCGCAGGTGAGCTGCTGTACACCCCAAAGAATGGCGAGACGACCACACTTGGCCTGCTACAAGGTTTAGTAGCGAACGTAGGCGACGGATGGGAGTGGACGCTGTCGCAGATCCATCAATCCCCCGGCAGTGCTGCATACATCGATGCCGTCCGATTGCTAGGAAAACGAACCGGCGAGATGCATCGTGCCCTGGCCACACCAACCAGTAATCCTGCATTCGCAGTAGAAGCCACCGATACCAGCGCACTGGATCGTGATGCAGCACGCCTGGAATCGCAGATCACCATTGCCGTCGACGCATTCAAAACAAGCTTCGCAAAGCTACCGGATGCACTACTGCCAACGGTCGCAAAACTAATCAGCAAACGTGACGACATGCTGGCACTTGCAGAAAGCCTCCGTCATCTCCCAGCAACAAGCGCTGCTATTCGAACGCGCATCCATGGTGACTATCACCTTGGCCAGGTGCTTCGAACACAAGATGACTTCGTCCTGCTTGATTTTGAGGGCGAGCCCGCCCGTTCATTGGAAGAACGTCGGATGAAACAATCGCCTCTGCGTGACGTGGCAGGGATGCTTCGTTCTTTCTCTTACGCGGCAGCCGCGGGCTTTGGAACGTCTCCTTCCACGGAACGCGACGCATGGGAGCATGCAGCGGCAAATGTATTTCTCGAGGGCTATCACGAAGCGACTGAATCGTTACCCCGTGCCACCAAAGAGATAGAGGCAATCCTTCTACGCGCCTATCTTCTGGAAAAGGCACTTTATGAAATCATTTATGAGGTCAATAATCGGCCCGACTGGATTGCAATACCGCTCGCTGGCATACTTGGTCTGCTGGATATGACAGGAGGCAGGGCATGAGTACCACCGCAGCCATGGAGATGCGCATGGAATCACAGGTTGCGAGCGATGCCGTGAGCACGGAAACCGTCATCTGCCTTGGGTCGTGGTATTCCGATGCTCCTGCCGATGCTCTGCAACCGCTTCTGCAGGTGTTGCGTGAGGCTCTTGGAGATCGCGCTGCATCCACGCTGATTGCCTATCCTGTTTCCGATCCTGAAGCTGCTCCGTGGCATCAGGATGGCTTATCGCTGCAACCGTATCCGTCGCTCGCAAGCATCCACACGTTGACCGTGCAGACCTCCGCAGCGTATCTGAGCCTGCATGAAATCATGCGTAATCACAGCGCATCATGCGGCTTACTGCTGGGAGCGGAAGCTCACTCACTTTCGCCTGTAGCGATTCGCGGTTTGCTCGATGCAGTCCACAATGAACAGGCGGACGTCGCGCTTCCCCGCTACAGCATTGGGCCACATGATGGTTTGATTAACGCAGCCATTCTTCATCCGCTTACCCGTGCGCTTTTTGGTGTGCGGAATGCTTTTCCGATGGCTCTGGATCTTGCGCTTTCCAACCGCGCCGTTGAGCGCATAGCTGCCGTAGCACAGCAGCAAACCGCCACAGGACAGCCGGACATGCTGCTGTGGCCAACAATAGAAGCCGCAGCCGCCGGATTCTCCGTGGCCGATGTTTCCTCCGGCGTTCGCGAGATACCGCACCCAACGACAGCTGATCTTGCCACCATCCTCGGTGCGCTAACAGCATCACTCTTCACTGAAATTGAAACCAAAGCCAGCTATTGGCAGCGCACACGACCGCCAGTCGCCATGCATTCCATCAACGACGTGCCCGATGTGAGCCTTCCTGCACCGACCGTATCGCCGGAAGAAACCTCAGAGTTGATTGAAAGTTTCCGCATTGGCTACGGGAATCTACATGAACTGTGGTCACTCGTATTGCCACCACAGACACTGCTCGGTTTGAAGCACCTGTCTCGTCTACCGGCAGAAACCTTTTCCATGCCGGACACGTTATGGGTCCGCATCGTCTATGACTTTGTGCTGGCGCACCGCCTGCGAACGATCAACCGCGGTCATCTTCTGGGTGCGCTTACCCCGCTGTATCTTGCCTGGGTTGCATCACATATACAGGCCAATTCCAGCACAGAAAATCCTCCGGAGACTCTCGCGCGCGCCTTTGAGGCAGATAAGCCTTACCTGGTTTCGCGTTGGCGTTGGCCCGATCGCTTCAATCCATAGCACATCTGGAACACACAGGAGATTCTCACCATGTTTTCGCAAGTCGAAGATGCTCTCATGGATTCCTTCAGCCGCGTGCTGACGAAGCTGGCGGTTTTTCTGCCTGGCGTATTGGCGCTTCTGCTGGCGGTGGTATTGCTTGCACTGGTTGGTGCCGCACTCGCATGGGGCATTCGCTCTTTGCTGACGCGTCTTCGCTTTGACGAACGCGTGGGAGAGCGCAACTCTGCCGGTGTTTCGGACTGGGCACCATCACATAGCCCTTCGCTGCTCATCAGCCGCGTAGTCTTCTGGATGTGCGTAGCTCTGGGCTTTGCTATTGGCGTATCAGCATACGATGCAGCAGGCACAAGCGACCTTGCGCCGTTCATCTTTCCCTATCTTGCGCACTCCATCGGCGCGTTAATCATCCTGATTGCTGGCACGATCCTTGCGCGGTATCTCTCGCGTTCTGTGCTCATCAGCGCCGTCAATGCTCGCTTGAATTACGCGCGCGCGCTCTCGCTCGGCGTGAAGTGGCTGGTACTTATCTTCACCGCAGCCATGGTGCTGGATCATCTTGAGATCGGTGGCCGCATCGTTGAAATCGGCTTCGGCATTCTCTTTGGCGGCATGGTATTGGCGCTGGCACTGGCCTTCGGGCTTGGCTCACGCGATATTGTTGCGCGCTCCATGGAACGCACAGCAGAAAAAACCACTCCGATTGACCGCGCTACCGAACGTAACGATACACCCCGCAGCGTGCGCCACTTTTAACGCACGCTGCGGTGACTACCCTGTTCTTCCTTACGGAAGCGCAGGGTAATCCGTATACCCTTCCGCTCCATGTGAATAAAACAGCGCGGGAACAGGAGTATTCAGCACCGAGCCTTCTTTCAAACGCCGCGGCAGATCTGGGTTGGCGATGAATTCCTTACCGAATCCCACTGCATCCGCATCCCCACGCTCAAGAATGGCATTCGCACTCTGCAGGGTGAATCCTTCATTCACTACATAAACTCCGCCGAACAACTTCTTCAGCAGCGGTCCACGGCTGTCTGCAGCTTCATGCTCGCGCGCCATCAGGAACGCAATCTTTCGCTTCCCAAGCTCCGTCGCTACATACGAAAACGTCTCTGTGCCATTCGCATCACTAATGCCATGCGAATCGCTGCGCGGAGCCAGATGCATTCCGACACGTCCCGCGCCAAACACAGAGATTGCAGCATCTGTCGCCTGCAACATCAACCGCGCACGATTCTCAATTGAGCCGCCATACTCATCCTGGCGTGTATTGCTTCCGCTTTGAAGGAACTGATCCAGGAGATAGCCATTTGCTCCATGCAGCTCTACGCCGTCGAAGCCAGCTACTTTCGCATTCTCCGCAGCACGCCCAAACTGTTCCACCACACCGTGGATTTCGCCTATGGTTAACGCACGTGGCGTCTCAAACGCGGTGATGGGACGCACCAGGCTCACATGGCCATCCGCAGCAATCTCGCTGGGCGCAACTGGCGGTTCACCATCCAGATAAGAGGAATGCGAGATTCGACCCACATGCCAGATCTGCGAAAAGATACGGCCACCTGCCTGATGGACAGCCTCCACAATGGGTTTCCACGCTTCCACCTGTTCCGCAGACCAGATGCCGGGCACCTGCGGATAGCCAACACCCTTCGGGTCCACCGGCGTTCCTTCGCTGATGATCAGTCCGGCCGAAGCGCGCTGGCGATAATACTCCGCCATCAATTCCGGGCGAGGAACGTGGTTCACCGTGCCACGCAGACGCGTCAAGGGCGCCATGAAAATGCGGTTCGGCAGATCAAGATCACCCACGCGAATGGGATCAAATAGAGTCGGCATCAGTGGAACGCTCCTCGTCTTCCCGGTTGGAAGATGCGCTTCATTCGATGGCACTCATCGCCTGCGGGATTCAGGCCGCCGCAAGTGCCGCCTCGATCTGCGCCAGCGCATCCTCTACCGTGGTTGCAACCATCAGATTCGACCTTGCTGCAGGTTTCAGTACTCCTTCTTCCACACAGTGATCCAGAAACTGCAGTAAACGGTCGTAAAAACCTGCCGTGTTCAGAAGAATGGTGGGTTTAGCGTGCAGACGCAACGTTTGCCACGTCAACACTTCAAACAACTCTTCCATCGTCCCATAGCCGCCGGGAAGGATGAGAAATGCATCGGACTTCTCCCCCATCAGCGCCTTGCGCGTGTGCATCGTATCCACGACGTGCAATTCTGTCAGACCAAGATGTGACACTTCCTTATCCACCAGAACATGCGGTATCACACCAATGCAGCGGCCTCCGTTTTGCAGCGTGGCAGTTGCCACCACTCCCATGAGGCCAACACTGGCACCGCCATACACCAGGCCAATACCACGACGCGCCAGTTCGATGCCCAACGCTTCCGCATCCTGCTTGTACTCCACCCGCGCTCCGCTTGCCGAAGCGCAAAAGACACACAATGTTTTCAATCGCATTCTTGTCTGAGCATAGCCTCCCCGCGGGCGAACTCGCGTAAAAAGAAAAAGACGTGGCGCGCGATTGCAGCGTGCGCCACGTCCATCCTTTGGTGATTGTCAGTCCCGCAAACACAGTCTCTGATGGCTGGTCACGGGAAGGGTTGGTATTCCATGGGTCTTCATAAGCAGACCCGTGCTCTTTGCTTTGTTCTTACCGGAATGATGCCGTTGCGTGATCGTATTCCTTTACGACCGTCAGCTTCACGGTTCCATCCGTACCCAGAATCTGGGTTCCTGCAGGCACATTGACCTTCGCTTCACCGTTGGCCGCCAGCGTCATCGGCTTGCCCTGAACCATAAGGTCCTGGGAAACGTCGCTGCGGTTCTTCAGCGTGACATGCACCATGGGGCCTTTGGCCTGTGCAATGTTCGCGTTATTGTCTTCAGTCTTCTTATCGGCGGCGTACGATGCCAGGGATGCGAGTGTGCAGGCGGCAAGGACGAGAGCAGTGTTGAACTTCTTCATGTTGACTTCTCCAAGTACTACTGTGTTGCTGGCGAAGCCTCACTGCAATTGAAACATCGTCGCGCATGAAGTTATACGCTCTTTGACTAAGAAAAGTTACCCCGAAAAGGCAGTTTTTATGGGGTATTCACGATTTTTTAGAGAGTTATTTCCGAATATCGGCTCGCGGACCTTAACTTACTCCAAAAACTTGACAAGTGTTATTCGGACGTGGGCCGAATTTGCAGTTTTTGTTAACCAAACTAACTTTCTTGAAGGAGCAATCTTTACAAGAAAAACGGACGTGAGGCAGGGATTTCCTCACGTCCAGCTCACGACCGCGGCCTTTTCTAAGGGAGAGCAATTCGAGGGCAGCCGCTGCCCTCGAACCGAGCCTGTTCAATGTGTTGTGGATGTTTTAGCGGAAAGAGCAAACCGTGCCGGCAAGGTCGCGCGTGACAGTAACTTTCACGGTCTTGTCTGTTCCATAAACCTTGGTTCCTTCTGGAGCATTCAGTGCATACTCGCCGCCATTGGCGGCCAGTGTTATGGTCTTGTCGTCAATAAGCACGTCCATTGGCGCGGCGCTCTTGTTCTTCAGCGTCATCTTCACCATCTTTACCTTGGCCTGCGCGGTGTCGCTCTTGCCAAAGAGAGGAAATGCATGGGATGCAACCGGTGCGAAGGTGCAGGCGGCGAGGACGATAGCGGAAACGGTACGACGGATCATGGTGACTTCTCCTGGATGGTTCGTTAAGGCTGGCGAAGTTCCCTTGCAAGTTGAACATCGTTCGCGCACTGACTGATACGTGGCACGATTGCTTCCGTTCCATACTTTTTTCAAAAAAGTTTTAGCAATGCTTCGATGTCTCATCATCATCAACGGCAGCACTGCAAAACACCGCATAAATACTGGCGATTTGAAGATTTACAGAACCGTCACGGGCGTATGCATTTACTCTCAATTCACGGAGAAGCCGATGCGACCTTCCTATGCACTGTCCGCTTTTGTAATTGCAGCGTCCGTTCTTGGACACATGTCACCACGTTGTTCGGCACAAGAGATCAAGTCGGCACCAGGGCAATTCGATTACTACGTGTTGAACCTCTCCTGGTCACCTGCCTTCTGCGACAACATGAAGACGCTGAACGAGAGCGAGCGTAATCAAGCGGGCAAAGATATGGAGTGTTCAGCACCACGCGCGTTTGTGCTTCATGGATTGTGGCCACAGAACTTTAATGGCACATATCCTTCCTCTTGCACATATCGCCCAGGTCCACGGAATCCAGAACGCAACCTGGACATGACGCCGAACATTGCTCTGCTGAAGCATGAATGGAACAAGCACGGCACCTGCACCACACTGTCGCCCGAAGGCTTCTTCGCAACAGCCCGCCAGGCGTATACGTCTGTGACGATTCCGGAGTTCTTTCAATCACTGGATCACCAGGCGCAGATGACACCTGCACAGATCCTCACGCTGTTCTACAAAGCGAACCCGACATTCCCACAAGGCAGCTTCAACCTCTCGTGCGGCAACAATCAACTCACGGCCATTGAAGCCTGCTTCGACAAAGACATCCACGCCATTGCTTGCCAGAGCCTGCGAGCATGCCACGCAAACAGCGTGAAAATCGTTCCACAGAACAACGGCGGCATCGTCCAATAGTGCTCTCCATCCACAGCAGGCCGACACGATAAAATGAAGGAGTCTGGAGTTCCCTCGTATCGTGTCGCGCTTCCTGGAAAAAATGAATCCGCAGCAGCAGGAAGGCGTGCTGACGGTAGATGGCCCTGTCCTTCTGCTTGCTGGCGCTGGCTCCGGTAAAACACGCGTTATTACGCATCGCATTGCACACCTGATTGAAGATAAGGGTGTACCTGCAGATGCCATTCTCGCCGTTACCTTCACGAACAAGGCGGCGAAAGAAATGGCAGAGCGCGTGGATGCGCTCATCGGCCACTCGTCGCTGGCCAAACCGCTGATTTCAACCTTCCACTCGTTGTGCGTGCGCACTCTGCGGCGCGATATCGAAGCGTTGCGTGTGAATGGCGTTGGCCTGACAAAGAGCTTCGCCATTTATGACGAAAGCGATCAGCAGGCCATCGTCAAGCAGGCCTTGAAGCGCCTCGGCGTAGATGACAAGCAGTTGAAGCCGCGTGTCGCGCTGGGCCGCATTTCTTGGGCGAAGAATCACATGATCGATCCACAGGAATACTTCCTGGCATCGACTAATCCACTGGAAGAGCGCATCGCGCACATTTTCAAGATCTACAAAGATGAGCTGAATAAGAACAACGCGATGGACTTTGACGATCTCCTGCTGGAGACCGTGCGCCTGCTGAAAACCAGCCAGGAAGTTCGCGAGCGTTATCAGCGCAAATATCGCTACCTGCTCATTGACGAGTACCAGGACACGAACCGTCCGCAGTACGAACTGATGCGTCTGCTCAGCGGTAAGCATGGGAACGTCTGTGTCGTGGGTGATGAAGATCAGTCCATCTATAGCTGGCGTGGCGCCGACATTAAGAACATTCTCGACTTTGAGAAAGACTTCGAAAATACGAAGATCATTCGTCTGGAACAGAACTATCGTTCCACGCAGATCATCCTTGAAGGCGCAGGCGCCGTTGTTCGCAACAACACGCAGCGCAAAGGTAAAGAGCTCTACACGACTCGCGAAGGCGGCTCGCTCATCGGGTATTACGAAGCGCCCGATGGAGAGAATGAAGCGCTATTCATTGCAGATCGCATCGCCACCTACATTCGTGAAACCACGCAAGCAGGCGATACACCCAAGTGTGCCGTGCTGTACCGCACCAACTCTCAGTCGCGATTGGTAGAAGAGTCACTGCGCCGTTACAACATCCAGTACCACATGGTTGGCGGCTTCAGCTTCTATGATCGTGCGGAAGTAAAGGACCTGCTCAGTTACCTGAAGCTGGTGCAAAACCCGAACGACTCCATCGCGTTGAACCGTGTCGTTAACTCACCACCACGCGGCATTGGTAAAACCACGATGGAAACCCTGGAGCGCATTGCTTTGACCACGGGCATGAGTACGTGGGAAGCCATCGACCGCGCGCACGAGCAGCAGCTCCTCCCAGCTCGCGCTCTCACGGCGCTGAAGAGTTTCCAACAACTCATCAAGGATGCGCGAGCCATGCTCGGTCCTGGTTTTGGTGAGGCTCTCGCCGCCGATGCAGGTATTGCGGTCGGCACAGAATTCGTCGGTGAAGAAGAGAATGTCTCCACCGAAAGCGACGCGAACGAAGACACTTCGTTCGACACCAGCTTCAACTTTGGCTTCGACTTTGGTCCAAGCGAAGAACGCAGCACCATTGCGCCGGAAAACGCGCACATCGACGATGCCAGCTTCGACTTCGGCTATGCAGAAGAAGAGCCACGCGCACTAGCTGACAACGCCGATGCCGATAGCGAGAACACCAGTTTCGATTTCAGCTTCAACGACAACGGATCTGCCACACCATCCCTCTTTGCGGCACCGCAGCAAACTGTTTCTTTCAATCCATTCGAGGCCAGCAAACAACAGGCTGCAAAGAAGCAGAAGCGTTCCTCGCAGGACGCCTTCGCAGAACTACGCGAAAAGGCTACTCCCATCGTTGAATCGCAGACGACACCTGTTGAGACCAGCACACGTATCGACGGTTTCCGCGCCCCCGGTGATCCAGCCACCCTGCCGGAATTGATTAAGTTCCTGAACGATCGCAGCGGCTACATCAAGCAGCTGGAAAACGAAGGCACACCAGAAGCTTTCAGCCGCATTGAAAACCTGAAGGAACTTGCCAACGCCGCACAGGACGCCCAGGAACGCGGAGAAACGCTTGCTGACTTCCTTGACCACGCCGCCCTTGTGAGCGATGCAGACAGCATCAACATGGACGCGCGTGTCACGCTGATGACGCTGCATGCGTCCAAGGGGCTGGAATTCCCACTGGTTTTTCTTTGCGGCATGGAAGAAGGTCTGTTCCCTTCTTCACGCACGCTGCAGGACCCGAACGGGCTGGAAGAGGAACGTCGTCTCTGCTACGTCGGCATGACGCGCGCCATGGACACATTGGTTCTTACCCGCGCACGCTATCGTCGTCGCTACGGTTCCGACATGCCAGATGCCAGCGTTGGCTCGCGCTTTCTGGAAGAAATCCCCTCGCGCCTGGTGGAAGACCTTGGCTCCCCCGAAGATCGCCCTGCCTTCCGCAGCGAGTATGGTGGAAACCGCTATGGCGGCAATCGTTGGGGCAAGAAGCGCGGCGATGACGAATCTGGTGAACGCCACTACAGCTACGAGGACGAGGATCAGAGCGGCGCAGCTCCGCCGCAGAAGCCAAAGAGCAACTACGGACTGCAGTTTGGCGCGCACAAAAAATCCACAAACCCGAACAGCATCGACAACATTGCCAGTTTCTTCGGCGGATCAGGCAAATTTGGCGGCGGCTCACGCCCGAAGATGGACATCCCGGAAGCCACTGGATCCACGGAATTGGGCCGTGGCGTAGGCGTCCGGCATCCGAAATATGGCGAAGGCAGGGTCGTATCACGAGAAGGTTCGGGCTCCGACGCCAAGATTACGGTAGAATTTCGACAGCACGGCGTGAAGAAGCTGGTTGAGAAGTTCGCCCAGCTTGAAAAGCTCTGAAATGGGCTTGGAAACCAAAGCGCCCACGCAGGCGCATCGCCGGCGAAATTTTTAAATAGTCAGGAAGAAGTTAAAAGCAATGGCAAACACCAAGGCACTGTCCCACGAAGAGCGCAAAACCGCAAAGCGCACCGCACGCAAGAACGCAGCTCCCAAGGCTCCCCGCACCGCGCCGCGCGGCAGCAACAAGAAGAAGCTTAAGACGCTGAGCAAGGGTCAGTCCAAGCGCTAGTCCTCTCACTCAATCCGTATCAGCAAACCCCGTGCCAACCAGGCCCGGGGTTTTGCTTTTGTGGTGCAATCTTCTACGAGGATTCCGCGACATGATCCGATGCATCATCCAAGATGATTTTCCGGCCATCTGCAACATTTACAACCATTACGTCCTCCACACGACCATCACCTTTGAAGAGACTGCTGTGGATATTGCCGCCATGGAGCAGAGGGTGACGAAAGTGCAGCAGGCCGGCCTACCGTGGCTAGTTGCCGAAGAGGAGGGAAATATCGTGGGATACGCCTACGCCTCCCCATGGCGAGAACGCTCTGCCTATCGCTTCTCCGTGGAAAGCTCCGTCTACCTCCACCCAGAGCGGACAGGAAACGGCATAGGCACACAACTTTACGCCGCGCTTTTGGAACAACTCCGCACAAAAGACATCCATTGCGTCATGGGCGGCATCGCCCTACCCAACCCGGCAAGCGTCGCCATCAGCGAAAAATTCGGCTTCCGCAAAGTAGCGCACTTTCAACAAGTCGGCTGGAAGCAGAATCGCTGGATCGATGTCGGCTACTGGCAGTTACTTCTGCACACGACTACTTCGCCGCAGCCATAGCCACGCCAACAAACGAGTCCGCACAGCCGTAATACATCCACCACTTGCCTTTGAAAAACACCAGCCCTTCCGAGAACGTCGTTCCCGCGGCATATTGTCCGCTTTGTTCAAATGGCAATTGTGGTTGGAAGACTGGCGCATCTGTCCGCGACAAAATCTTCTCTGGGTTGTCCGGAGCCAGCGCCGCTTGTAGCACGGCGTAGGTTCCAGCTTTCAACTTCGGATCACGGCCTTCGCCATCCTTGTTCTTGCCGTTGTAGAGCATCACAATGCCCTGCTTTGTCAGCACCGGTGGCGGTCCAGCCTCAGGGAAATCGCTGTCCGGCAGTCCCGGTCTCGGCTTCAGAACCACCTTCACCTCACCCGGAGCCGATTCCACGGGCGTCCAGTGAATCAGATCGTCCGACGTCGCCAGCCGAATGCCCAGATCTCCCCAGAACATCCAGTACTTCCCGTTTATCTTGGCGGCAACCAGCTTCTCGACCTTGCGTTCGGTCAGGATCGCCGCGGACTTGTACTTGTACGTGTCATAACGTCCGCCGAGCGCCCCCTGGAATGCTGGGCCCTGCTTCTGCCAGTGCACCAGATCACGCGAAGTGGCGATGCCGACCGAATATCGGTCGAGCTTGCGCGACCACTGCGTGTAGGTCAGCACATACGTTCCATCCGGCGATTCCACCATGCGCGGGTCCTCCACACCGCCGGGAGACTCGCGCTCCTCCTGCGCATCCTTCGCGGGATACAGCACCGGATCCGGCATCTGCTGGAAGTGAATGCCATCGTCGCTCACGGCCAAACCAAGCCGTGACACATGCCCGCCAATCGTCATGGAACCCGAGTCATCCTCCGCACGATAAAGGACATACACCTGGCCGTTGCGAACAATGGCTGCCGGATTGAAGGTGTGCAACGCCTGCCAATGCACCGTCTGCCCGGTGATGGGATCGGTAAATGTGGTGTCTTTTACCGGGCGAATCACCGGCTGGTCCACTGGCCGTGTCCACGTTCCAAACGGCGACTGAGCTACCGCAGCCGTTCCCAATGCTAAAAACACCGCGACACCTGTAGCCAATCCCAAACGCACACTGCCTCCCACAGCGGATTCCCATTGCGAATCTCCGCCAGCAACACGCTAAACTACACCTGCGACCACCGTAAATTTCAGCCGAGAGACACCACACTGCCCCGACAGATTTTCGCCACCAAGTCCATCGATAAGCTCATCGACGAATCGGAGCGTCCGGAAACAGCGCTGAAGAAAACGCTGGGACCGGTATCGCTCACCGCGCTTGGCATTGGCGCCGTCATCGGCAGCGGCATCTTCACCGTCATTGGCACGGCCATCGCGGGTAATCCCGCGACGACGGCTACCTTCTGGGATTCTCCCGTCATCGATTTCGTGTTGCACCACGGCGCAGTTGCCGGACGCCCCGGCGCCGGCCCAGCATTGGCCATTTCGATGATTCTGGTGGCCATCGTCTGCTGTTTCACCGGCCTTTGTTATGCCGAACTTTCCAGCATGATCCCCATCGCTGGATCGGCTTACACGTATACCTACGCCACGCTGGGCGAACTGATTGCCTGGATCATCGGCTGGGACTTGATCCTGGAATACGCCTTCTCCAACATGAGCGTCAGCGTGGGCTTCGCTGCCCACGTGGTGGATCTGTTGGATTGGATGGGCTTCCATTTCCATCCAAAGTGGCTTTCACCCGCATACCTTCCACTTGGTCTGCAGGATTTGCAGGGGCATGACATTTACAAGGCGGGCTGGCATTTCGGTTTCAACATCCCAGCCTTCCTCATCGTCATCATCCTCACGATGATCCTGGTCCGCGGTATCCGCGAATCAGCCAAGACAAACAACATCATGGTGCTGGTGAAGATCGCCGCCATCCTCATCTTCGTCTTCGCAGGCATTAGCTTCATCCATCCGGGTAACTACCACCCGTTCTCTCCCAACGGCTGGCCCGGTGTGCTTGCCGGTGGATCCATCATCTTCTTCACATACATCGGTTTTGATTCGGTCTCAACTGCCAGCGAAGAATGCCGTCAGCCACAGCGCGATGTGCCCATCGGCATCATTGCCACGCTTATCGTCTGCACCATTCTCTATATCGGTGTCGCGCTGGTTCTCACCGGCATGGTGCCGTGGTCCTCGGTCGCAGGCGACGCAGCCCCCGTAGTGAACGCGCTGAAGCGTCTGAGTACAGACACTCACTCCACGAAGCTGCACATCGTACGACTGATCGTTCTCCTCGGCGCGCTGGTAGGCATGATCTCGTCCATCCTGGTCTTCCAGCTAGGACAGGCGCGCGTGTGGTTCGCCATGAGCCGCGACCGTCTGCTGCCGGACATCTTCTCCAAGGTGCACCCGCGCTACCGCACACCGGCCTTTGCAACATGGGTCGCTGGTATCCTCGTCGCAATTCCTGCTGGATTATTCGACGTAGGAACACTCGCTGAACTTTCCAACATCGGCACACTCTTCGCCTTTGTCCTGGTCAGCATTGGAGTGGTCGTACTGCGTCGCCGTCAACCGGAGCGTTATCGCGGATTCCGCGTACCGGGTGGCCCCATTATCCCAACACTCAGCGTGCTCTTCTGCGTTCTGCTGATGACCGGCCTCCCCATCCGCACATGGGAACGCTTCTTCGTTTGGCTCATCATCGGCCTGTTCGTTTACTTCTTCTACAGTCGCAAGCGCAGCGAATTCGCCCAGTCTTAGCCAGCGGAATACACTGTCCTAAGTGACGAAGATTGAAGTTGATCGCGAATGGCTCAGCGGCCTCCCCAAGTGTGAGCTGCATCTGCACCTGGAAGGCACCATTGTGCCTGAAACTCTGGTGCGCTTATCGCAGCGCAATGATGCCGAACCACTGACGCTTCGCGGAGCAGAAAAGCTTTATGTCTACGAAGACTTCATCGGCTTCCTGATGGCCTTCAAGGCCGTCAGTGAACGCATTCAGAAACCGGCTGATTACGAGCTGATCACCTACGAGATGGTGCATCGCCTCAGTCAACAGGGCGTTCGTCATGCCGAGGTCTACATCTCTGTTGGCATTCTTCTGCGGTTTAAGCAGCAGATAACCGTGGAAGACATGATGGCTGCCGTGGAACGCGGACGCAAACTTGCCGAACAGGATTTTGGCACCACTGTCTCCTGGATCTTCGACGCCGTCCGTCACTTCGGTGTAGAGGAAGCTGCCGTGGTGTTCACAAAAGCGGCAGAGCTGAAGCAGCAATACCCCAGCATCGTTGGCATTGGTATTGGTGGCGACGAAGCACGCGGTCCTGCTGCTGAGTTCAAGGATCTCTACGCAGATGCAAAAGCGGCCGGTTTGCACCTGACCGTACATGCGGGCGAAAGCGTTCCCGCGACCAGCATCTGGAGCGCCATCAACATTGGCGCAGAGCGAATCGGCCATGCCCTATCGGCAGTGGATGATCCCGAATTGCTCGACGTGCTCGCAGAGAAACAGATTCCCCTCGAACTAAACGTCACCAGCAATCTGCGCACAGGCTGTTGTAAATCCATCGACACGCATCCTGTACGCCATTACTTTGAGCGCGGCCTGATGATTACGCTCAACTCCGACGATCCACCCATGTTCGGCGCAAACTTACTCGATGAGTACGAAACCGTACAACGTGAATTTGAATTCACCAACGAACAGATGCGCGAGCTGGCCGCAAACTCCGTGGAAGCAAGCTTCCTCCCGCCCGCGCGCAAGATTGCTTTATTAGCCGAAGTAGAACGCTACCGCTAAACGAGCCCGGCACGCAGTAGGTCGTGAATGTGAAGGATGCCAATCACTCGGGTATCCTCCACCACAAACAGGCTGGTAATCGAATCAGCATTCATACGCGCCAACGCACGATGCGCAAACTCATCCGGTGCGGTGATGCGTGGCGCCCTACCCATCACATCCTTTGCAGGACGATCATGGAAACCCTGCGAGAATGCTCGGCGCAAATCGCCGTCAGTGATCGAACCCACCAGCTTTCCTTCGGTAGTCACCACTCCGGTAATGCCAAAGCGGCCGCTGGTCATGCGCACAATCGCATCGGACAACGTCGCGTCCTCATTTAGCAACGGAATTTCCTGTCCCGCATGCATCAGCGCACGAACACGCAACAATCGCGCACCCAAACGCCCACCAGGATGCAGTGCGTGAAAGTCTTCCCCGGAAAAGTTCGTTTTATTCACTAACGACGCGGCTAGTGCATCACCCAGGGCCAGTTGCATCGTGGTGCTTGTTGTAGGAGCCATCAAGTCCGCACATGCTTCTTCGCATTGCGGCAGAACCAGCACCACATCCGCAGCTTTCGCTAGCGTGCTCTCCGCATGGCCTGTACTCACGATCAATGGAACGTTGAATCGCCGCGAATGCGCCACAATGTCGGACAGCTCTGACGACTCACCAGACCATGACAGCGAAAACACCACGTCATTCTCCCGAATCATGCCCAGGTCACCATGACTTGCATCCGAAGGATGAACGAAATGCGCAGGCTTCCCTGTAGAAGCAAGCGTTGCTGCAATCTTCCGCGCAATGTGACCGCTTTTGCCAACGCCAGTAACAATCACGCGGCCCGGAGCATCGACAATTACATCCACCGCAACCGCGAATGCCTCACCCAATGGCCCTGCGAACGCTTCGCGCAATGACTCAAGACCACGAAGCTCGCAGGCAATCGTCTCTATCGCGATTTGTTGCGAAGTCTTCATCCTTGAAACACGCGCTGCTTTGCAAGTTGATCAAACGCCATCAAGTCTTCCACCAACTGCGGCAGGTTCTTCAGCGCAATCATGTTTGGGCCATCACTTGGCGCGTGGTCAGGATCGGGATGCGTTTCAATGAACACGCCTGCAACCCCCACAGCTACGGCAGCGCGCGCCAGCACTGGAACAAACTCACGCTGACCGCCGCTTGCTCCATTCAGCCCACCGGGCTGTTGCACGGAATGCGTTGCATCAAAAATTACTGGAGCATTTGTCTGAGCCAGCACCGGCAAAGAACGCATATCCGTCACCAGCGTGTTGTAACCGAAGGTAGTGCCGCGTTCTGTCACCAGAACGCCACCTTTTGCATCGGCCAGTTTCTTCACCACGTGTGTCATTTCCTGCGGCGAAAGAAACTGCCCTTTCTTCACATTGACCGTTCGTCCAGTAGCAGCGGCGGCCGATAATAGATCTGTCTGTCTACATAGAAACGCTGGAATCTGTAATACATCCACAGCCTGTGCCACTTCCGCGCACTGCCATGATTCGTGAACATCTGTCAGTGTCGGCAATCCAAGGCTTTCGCGAATCTCCCCAAAGATTGGCAGCGATGCTTCCAGCCCAATGCCACGCGCAGCATTCACACTTGTACGGTTTGCCTTATCAAAGCTGGCCTTATACACAAGCCCAATGCCGAGCCGCGTCGCCATCTCTTTCAGCGCGGATGCAACTTCCAATGCATGCGTGCGGCTTTCCATTTGGCATGGTCCGGCGATCAACGCCAGCGGCAATGCGTTGGAAAACGTAACGTCTCTGACTACAACTTTGTTCAACATTCCTCTCAGACGATAGAGCACTCGCTTCGCGCTCTATGCGAAGAAACTCTGCACTGCAGCGACCACACGCTCCTGCTCATCTGCGCGAAGCTCGGGGAATATCGGCAACGCAAGCACCTCTCGCGACGCCTTCTCACTTTCTGGGAACTGCCCTTCGCGATATCCCAAATGCTTCAACGCATCCTGCATGTGCAACGGAACGGGATAGTACACCTCGTTGCCAATGCCCTGCGCAGACAGATGCGCACGCAACGCATCACGACGCGGTGTGCGGATCACATACTGATGCCACACATGCGTCCCTCGCGTGTCTGCCACCGGCAGGACGATACCACCATCTTCTACAGAACCAAGCAAACTCGTTGCATGGAAAAGATCGTGATAACGCGCGGCTACCTTTCTGCGATCTTCGTTCCACTGCGCAATGTACTTCATCTTCACCAATAGGACAGCCGCCTGGATCGTATCCAAGCGCGAGTTCCATCCCACTTCGTCGTGATAGTAGCGTCGACGCATACCGTGCGCTCGCAACGCCTTCGCACGTTCCGCAATCGTTGACGAGCGGAACGTAGTCAGTCCCGCATCTCCCCACGCGCTGAGGTTCTTCGTGGGATAGAACGAAAACGCAGCAGCATGTCCAAGAGCACCTGCGGGGATTCCGTTCCAATCGGCGCCGAAAGCCTGTGCCGCATCTTCAATCAACAGCAGATCATTTTCTGCTGCCATGAGGTCGAAGCTTTCCCAGTCGGCGCACTGTCCGTAAAGATGTACCGGCATGATCGCGCGCACATCTTCGTGTTGCGCAATAGCATCTGCAACTGCCGCCGGACTCAAGTTGAAAGTCACTGGATCAATGTCCGCCAAAATAGGCCGCGCTTCCACGCGCAGAATGCTGCTGACCGTCGCGAAGAAGGAGAAGGGCGTGGTCACCACGGCATCTCCTCTTCCGATCCCCAGTGCTGCCATGGCTAGCCAGAGCGCATCCGTACCGCTGGCGCAACCCACCGCCTCAGTTGCAGTCGTTGTGGCAGCGATCTGCCGCTCCAACTCAACCACTTCTTTCCCGAGGACGAAGCGACCAGCAGAGCACACATCCGCTATGGCTGCACCGATTTCGGCCCCCACAGCGGCGTATTGACGACTGAGATCGAGGATCGGAACGGGAGGCAAGATAGGTTGCGACATCTGTTCCATGTTAGGCGAAGCGACAGCATCATGCTTTTCGTGGCAAAAAACGAACAAATTCAGGAACAATTCCGCGTTCTCGTGCGTCCTAAGTGCGAGGGCATTCTCAACGGTTTCGCCGAGAAGCTCTGAGGTCTAAAATGACCGGGAAAGTAGTTGCTGGTGTGCCCCGTGCGCTTTTCACTTGCCATGCCCGTGGGTACACCCGTATTGTTCTTTGTCTTAGGGGCGAAGGCCCCTGGTACTCACCTGAAAGCGCATT
This sequence comes from Terriglobus sp. ADX1, assembly GCF_036877645.1. Classification (NCBI taxonomy): domain Bacteria; kingdom Pseudomonadati; phylum Acidobacteriota; class Terriglobia; order Terriglobales; family Acidobacteriaceae; genus Terriglobus; species Terriglobus sp. ADX1. Next base: position 100,377 of record NZ_JAEDXV010000010.1, on the reverse strand, counting down.
AGCGTTGGCGGGTTTTGTTTGAGGCAGTTCCATAACAGCGCTGCTCGGAAGCGCAAAAGGAGATCGGCAAAAGCATGGAATCCAAGCCGGCACAGAATATTCAGGACACCTTCCTGAACACGGTTCGCAAAGACAAGAGCGCAGTAACCATTTATCTGGTTAGTGGCGTCAAGCTGACGGGCAAGATTCGTTCGTTCGATAAATACTCGGTCCTGCTGGAGAACAATGCGCAGGAACAGTTGATTTTCAAACATGCGATTTCTACCGTGGTTTCGACACGGGGGGCGGGTAGTCATCCCGAGCGCCCGCACGGAACGCATACTCCCATGTCAAGGGGTGAGCATGGTTCCACTGCGGAAGGCGTGGCCGCCGTGGGTGGAACCGTAGGCTCCTAAGAGCCGGGACGTACTCTCTGACACCACCACATACCCATACGACGGGCACACGGGAACGCACGCGGCTGGAAGAGGCTGCTGCAGCGGACGTGCGTCCGCGGACTGGCCATGCCACGGAGACGCCGCGGGAACGAGCTGTACTTGTGGCCGTGGAGATCACCGGCGAACGGCGTCGGTTGTCCACGACGGCGATGCAGGCCCGTGCCGCCGCTGCCCTGCATAACGGTGAGGAAGACTCACCACTGGAGTCCGTCGCGGAGATGGACTTCGACGCCGCGCTGGCAGAGTTCCAGGAGCTGGCCACATCGGCAGGGGCAGAGATTGCCGCCACTGTGATCCAGCGGCGCGGCAAGCCCGATCCGGCCACCCTGATTGGGCCGGGCAAGGTGGAGGAGCTGGAGGCCGTCGTGGCTAGTTCCGGCGCCAACCTGGTGCTGTTCGACCATGACCTGACACCCTCGCAGCTACGTAACCTGGATCGCGCGCTTCCCTGCCGCGTGATCGACCGGACGCAGCTCATCCTGGATATCTTCGCCCGTCATGCACGCACCCGCGAGGGACATCTGCAGGTGGAGCTGGCGCAGTTGGAGTACCAGTTGCCACGGCTGGCAGGGCGAGGCAAGGCGATGAGCCAGCTTGGCGGTGGCATCGGCACACGCGGACCGGGTGAGACCAAGCTGGAGACGGACCGTCGCCGCATCCGCGCACGTGTGGATCGGCTGAAGGAGCAGTTGGAGAACGTACGCCGCAACCGCAGGCAGCAGCGTCAGCGGCGCGAAGCGGTTCCTGTACCTACGGTTGCGCTGGTTGGTTATACCAACGCAGGCAAGAGCACGCTGTTCAACCGGCTTACGGAAGCGGGTGTTCTGGAGTCGTCGCGGATGTTCGCGACGCTGGACCCGAAGCTGCGGCAGTTGAACCTGCCATCGCGGCGTAAGGTGCTGCTGAGCGATACGGTGGGATTCATCCGCAACCTGCCGCATGCGCTGGTGACCAGCTTCCGCGCCACGCTGGAAGAGGTGGAACGCGCCGAGTTACTGCTGCATGTGCGCGATGCCGCTTCGCCCAACCTGGATGAGCAGAAGATGCAGGTGGAAAAGGTGCTGGCGGAGCTTGAGGTGTCGCGCACGCCGACGATCCAGGTACTGAACAAGATCGACCTTCTGCCCGAAGATGAGCGGTTTGACCTGCAGCGCTTCCCTGCTGCGGACACGATTGCCGTGTCAGCCCATTCGGGCGAAGGGATTGAGACGTTGATCGCGGCGATTGAGGAGCGGATTGGCGGCACGGAAGCTGCTGACCCAACCGCGACGGCGACGTTCCGCATTCCGCAGCGCGAGGGCCGGACGCTGGCCGCGCTGGAAGCGGGATGTTTCCTGGAGAAGAAGAAGTACGAGGGAAATCTGGTGACGTTCACGGCCAGCGGACCTTCGTCACTGCTGCAGCGCTATCGGCGCTACATTGTTCAGGAACATGGTGAACTGCCGGAGAGCGAGCCTGCCGAGGCGCGTCCGCGGATCCGGACCCGGGTGAAACATTCGGCCCGATAGGGTACCCCCCTCCCCCTATTTTTCTAAAATCGTCGATCCATTGGGTTTAACTTCGCGGGTGGCGCTAAAATCGTCTGCCCATTAGGGTTAGGCGCAAAATCCTCTTTCTATTGGGTTTAACCTCGTTAAGGGTCAGCGAATGTTGCCCTATTTCCAGTTTAGCGAGTTGGCGGAAATAACATGCCAACTCTATTTCTTTTGGTTTGTTGAGGTTGAGTGGCTGAGGGGCTTGACAGGTACTTTGTGCGCTTCTTGACCCTTCGGCGTGAGGCCAGCCATCGTCGGCTGTGAACGCGCGGAGCGAAGCGTCATGCTCCTGTGAATGATGTTGACCACGCGGTTGGTTTCGAGACCTTTACGGCAGGTCTGAAGCCCTGCCCTTCCGAAGCTAAGTGCGTTTATGAGGACTATCAGCAGCCTGATTACTTCGCCGCGCGTTGCAAGAGTCTTTGTCAGGGTCTCTGTTATTGAGCGATCCATTTCAAGCCGGGCGCGCCATTAGGGCCAATCAAAATATCCATCGGCACTGAAACTTTCGCGAGCGCCCTCGGTCGAAGTTCCCCAGAGCAAGTAGGTCGGCTACTCACTTCGGGAGAACTGACGAAACAACTCACCACCATGATGAAGGGGAGCTTGCATGCGAATCGTTTGCCCGCCGGAAGAGAAAAGAGTCAGCAAGAGCCCAAAGACTGGGTTTTGGATAGTGCCACTGGCGCTGGCTGTCGTGAGTTTCCTGGCTTATGCCGTGTTTCCTTATCTCACCCTGGATCCGAGACATTCTCGCATTCCGCCGCCACCCGAGCATGTCGCCTACTATGCCGTATTGGTCTTACACATTGCATGTGGCGCAATTGCGATGGCGACTGGAACGCTACTCATATGGACTGGGTCGAGCGGTCGCTTCATAGCACTTCACCGGATCCTCGGCCGAATCTACATCTTTTGCGGCGTGCTACCAGCTTCCGTTATGGCCGTTGGCCTGTCGGCGATGAGTCCGTTCGGACCAATTCTCATCACGAGCAATCTCACATTGACGACGCTGTGGTTGATCGCAACGATCGCTGGCTATCGTATGATCCGGAGCGGCCGCGTCCTCGAACATCGTCGCTGGATGCTCCGCAGCTACGTCCTGACGTTGTCGATCATCACTAATCGACTCTGGTTACCCTTGGCTGCCATGGTTCTGGCGCCGCGTCTTGCCACCACTTTTCACGGTGATGAAGCGCTAATGTGGCAAATCATACCCGGCATATCGGGTTGGCTCGGCTGGGTATTGCCGTTGATGGTTGCAGAATGGAGCATTGTGGATCGGGTCGGGCCAGTCTCAACAGCTTTCTCGCGACAGACAACACAGGCCGCGATTGGATTGGAAGCATAGCTTCGGGTTGCGTGGACGCCAGGGTTGTAGTGAACCGTAGACGCGGAGGAAGGTGGACCAAACCTTTGCCCGGAATGGTGTTGACCACGCGGTTTGTTTCGAGACCTTTATGGCAGGGCTGAAGCCAGCCCTGCCGAAGCTAAGTGCATTTCTCGGGACTTTATCTAGAGGCCGGTCATCTTGAGTGCGGCTTCCGGAAGACGTGCCCCTTCCAGGTTGAGCCTTGAGGCGGTTTCATCGATCAACTTGAGATCGTTCACGGTCAATTCAACCTCAACGGCGCCAAGATTCTCTTCAAGTCGTTGCTGCTTTGTCGTTCCAGGTATTGGTGCGATCCAAGACTTCTGCGCCAGGAGCCAGGCAAGAGCAATTCGCGCGGGCGTCGTAGCCTTCCGTTGAGCGATCAGACGAACAAGATCTACCAGCACCATGTTGGCTTTTCTAGCCTCCGTCGAGAAGCGGGGAACATGATTCCGGAAGTCGGTCGGATCGAACTTCGTATGCTCATCGATCTGACCGGTGAGGAAACCCGCACCGAGTGGGCTGAAGGGAACAAAGCCAATGCCAAGCTCCTGGAGTGCAGGCAATAGCTCGTTCTCCGGTTCCCTCCAGAAGAGAGAGTATTCGCTTTGGACTGCAGTTACTGGTTGAACGGCGTGTGCCCGACGAATCGTAGAAACGCCAGCCTCAGAGAGACCGAAATGCTTCACTTTGCCTTGGCTAATAAGCTCTTTGACCGTTCCGGCCACATCTTCGATCGGAACATTCGGGTCGACGCGATGCTGGTAGAAAAGATCGAGACGGTCCGTGCGCAGGCGCTTCAAGCAGGCGTCGGCGACTGCCTTGATCTGCTCAGGTCGGCTGTTTGTCCCAGGACGGCGCTCTCCTGTCTGTATGTCGATGTCAAATCCGAACTTTGTAGCGATGACTACATGATCCCGGATAGGCTGAAGTGCTTCACCGACCAATTCTTCATTCGCGTACGGCCCGTAGGCTTCAGCAGTGTCGAAGTGGGTCACCCCTTGTTCGTGAGCGGTGCGGATCAACTGAATCATCTCGTCTTTATCAGCTGGCGGTCCATAACCCGAAGTCATGCTCATACAGCCCAGGCCGATTGCCGAAACTTCAAGGTCATTGCCCAATTTGCGCGTCTTCAAGGCTTTCTCTCGATGTGTGTGGCTACTTGATGTGTGTGGCTACTTCTTGTTGTTGTCCATTTTGACCGGACGACGAAGATGAGAGAACGTGAGTTGAGTCATCTTCCACTTGCCGTTTTCTTTGACATAGACCTCGGTCACCATAAAAGCGTTCGTTACTTCGTTCCCTCCGACCACTGCCACCAAATCAATGTCATTGAGCAGAATGGCCGTGTTCCCAAACGTACGAACATCGACCGCGTAAACCACAGCTTTCTTGTACCAGATACCACCGCTTTTAATGGTGGACAGCTCCTGGCCCTTTCCCCATGTCCCTCCCATGTGAGTGAACATAGCTCTGTCGTCGAAAAGCGTTTCTAAAGAATCGACCTTCTTGTCAGCCATCCAATCCCATTTGTTTTGTGAGAGCTCGATGATTTCTTGCTGTTCCGGTGTGTGAGTCGCTGCTGTTGTGATCGTTTCCGTCGGTGGCTCTGGAGATTGCTGTGCATGAGATGAATGCACGATCACAGTTGATAGGAACAGACCTAGAATCAAGGTTTTCATCGATCTCTCTCGGTACGCGTAGTTGACCCAACGAAGCTCAGGCCTTCCATAAGATTGGAGGAACTGCCGAAATGCCGCCCTGCAAGACGCGACAATGTCTCTGCGGATTGCGACAAATTTGGCATCTGAGACTGACGCTTTTTGCAGAGCTTTTGTCGCGGATTGCATGGCAGACGCGCTTTGACTTCAGTACTTTGAACCAGGAGGTTCAGCGATGCTCAAGTACTTCAGGGTTCCTGGACGACTCGCCATCAAGTTGGAGGAGTTGGAGATTTCGGTCCCCGCCGTTCTACGCAAGGCGGGCCTTCCGCGTGACCTCTTCAAGCAAACCCGCATTCTCGTGTCTACGAATGAACTGTTTGCTCTCTGGAGAGCTATTGATGCCGTGAGTGCTGATCCCTTGATCGGTGTGAAGCTTGGTGTGGAAACAAAGACCGAACGATTTCATCCGATGGCGATTGCTGCGTTATCCACGGAGAATCTTGTCGCGGCATCCGAACACATGGCACGTTATAAAAAGCTGACCGCGCCGGAAGAGATCATTGTTGAACTCAATAAGGAAGAGTTTGTTGTCGGCTTTCGATGGCTTCTCGCGGTCGATACTGAGCCGTGGACGCTCACAGACTACTGTTTCTCATGGATGCGTTCTTTGGCGCGGCACGGTAGCGGAACTTCCCTAAGTCCACTCAGAGTTGAGTACGTACAGCAGCGGCCAAATGTACGCCAGATTGAACGTAGTCTGGGTTGCGATGTAGTCGTCGGAGCGCCGCGCAATGTAATTATCTTTCGAGCTACTGATGCCACCAGGCAGTTCGTGACACGAAATGCCGAACTGCTCGATCTGCTGGCTCCTCAATTTGAGGAGCAATTGCGCCAATACACAGAAGAGGATGGGTTTCTGGAACAGGTTCGCCGCACAATACAGGACAAGCTCACAGGACATCGCCCTTCGATCAAGTCCGTATCAGAAGCACTCCATATGGGACCGCGAACTCTACAGCGTCGTTTGCAAGATTCCGGTTCGAACTTCCAACGTGTCCTTGATGAAGCCAGGCACCAGATGGCAAGGTACTATCTCAGCAATTCGGCCCTTGAGCTAAACGAAGCTGCGTATCTGCTTGGTTTTGAGAATCCCAATTCATTTGGTCGTGCATTTCGGAGCTGGGAAGGCGTACCGCCCAGTGATTGGCGAGAAACGCACCGAACAACAAAGCTCATGTGAACAGCCATTGCCGCACCCAAAAATGTAGCGGTCGGTGCGCATCATGCCTGATTAGTAACTAAAAGGCCTCAATAAGTGCATTGGGGTGATCGTTATTTGACTACTTCAAAGTCGCCGGGCTTCCATGTTCCGTCGAAAGCGGATGTTCCTGGGCCGTAGATGCGGAAATAGGTAAACCATCCTTTGCCCGGAATGGTCTTGATCCATTGGGCTTCGTGGCCTGCGGGAGCGGTGGGTCCGAAGTAGAGATCGACTGACGGTGCGTTCGCTGTGTCTTTGAGCTCGAAGAGTGAGCGCAGCGCGGCTTTGTAGGTGTCGGTCACGATCTCGCTTCGCGTTTCATTGTCATAAATCGTTACGGACCAGAAGAGCTTCGCAGGAACAGGCTGCGGGACGGTCAGCTTGTAAGTCTTGCCACCGTCGAGGAAGTCGCCGCTGGAGTCGCGCGTTCCCAGCCAGTAGAGTGAGCCTGCCGCGGCAGTACGGCGGAACATGGCTGGGGATTCGATCTGCGCCTGATAGAACCACTTGGTACGTGCCTCGAGGTCTTTATACGAGGGCGTGTCAAAGGTGCCGTTTTCGGGGCGAAGCGTAGCCCATTCCCACTTGCGATCGGGCCATGCCATGCGATCGGGACGGCGGTCGGCGAAGGACTGCACACGCATCTGGTCATTGGCGATATTGGCAGCTTTGATGAGGATGCCCTGCATGCGGGCGTCGGGAGCAAAGGGCTTACCCTTTTCAATGCCGAGCGAGGCCAGCAAGCCATACTCCATGCGATACGCCTCGAAGGGCGGCTCGTTGTTGATGACTTCGGCGAGCTCGCGCCAGTAGTCGAGCTTCTTCTCCCATGGGACGGGCGTGAAGTCGATGTGCTTGTCGCCAATGGGCAACCAGGTGAGCTGCGTGGCGGCGGAGGGGTTGTTGAGGGGATAGAGTTTCGCCGTCTTCAACATGGCAATGGCTGCCTGCACATCGCCGTGGGGAGGAATGGCACGAACGAGAAGAAGGACGTGATTGGTGGTGGGAGTGCCTGTGAAGTAGCCTGCGGGGATCGTGCCCTTATAGCCGGGAGGCAGGATGAGGTGCTTGCCGCCTTTGCCGGCATCGGGTCCGGGAAGGCCCATGTCCATGACGTATCGCTGGTTCAGGTCGTTAACGACGCACATGAGCGGGCCGGGGGGTAGTTCCACGACCATGGGACCGTTGGTCAGGTCGATGTTGGCCCCTTCGTATGGCGTGTCAGAGTTCGGAGTGAAGACGAGTTGTTTTGGACTGCCTTCGAGGATGAGGAACTGATTGTTGGTGGTGAGACCGGCGGCGGCGTTGCCCTTCCACGTCGCCGCAATGGAGACGGTGGGATAGAAGAACTTGTAGGCCGTGATGGCGGTGTTGAGGTCGGTGTCGTCGTAGGCTTTGGATGCGGTGTCACCGGAAGGATAGCTGCGGTCGAAGGTGTAGCCGATGTCGCTGGTCTGTGTGGCAGGCGTCTGCTTCGCCTGTTCGCAGCCGAAGAGCGAGGCGGTGAGGATGGCGGCTGTCAGTGCAGTGAACTTATGCATTGCGATTTTCTCCTCGAGCTGTTGGGTCGATGATGGGTATCGAATCGCCTTTACGGTGTTTTCTCGATGTCGGGAAGTGTCCAGGATTTGTCGAAGACGGGCTTGTCTGGTCCGTAGAAGCGGAAGAGAGCTTCGAAGCGCTCGCCGGGTTTGGTCGGGATCCAGTTGGAGTCCTTGCCTTGCGGCGCGCTGGGTCCGAAATAAATGTCGGTGGTGCCGTCAGAGTTGGTCTGAAGGCCCTGCACGAGCGAGGAACGGCTGGCGCGCGGCACGTCGCGGATGAGGGCGTGCGTGTCAAAGTTGTAGGCGGTAAGGGACCAGTAGTTACTGACCGGGACCTTCGCGGGAACATGCAGGACGTAGTTGCTGCCGCCGTCCATCGGCTGGCCTGCGCGGTCAAATGCGTTCAACAGATAGAACTGGCCCGCTCCAAGATGGCGGACGCTTGAGAAGCCCCAGTAATAGGTGACGCCACGAAAATCGACCGGGTAGATGTTCGGGATGGCGAATCCGCTCATGTAAGACTTCACCATCTCTTCCGTGCCGGGAGAGAACCAGTGCTGTCCGGGGTAGTACTTCGGATAGGCGGTTTCGTACTGGTTGATGAGCCATGCGTGGCCCTCGTCGATGGACGCTTTGAGTTGGGAACTGGTGGCGGCGTCCGGCGTGAAAGGCTTGCCCTGCTGGATGCCGATGGACTTAAGCTGGTCGATCATGGCGCGGTCGCGTTCGAGCCACGGCTCGTACTGAACGACGCGGTTGAGGGAATCGAAGAAGGTCTGGTTGTAGGGGGTGGTGGCGTCGATGAGGACATCGTCGGCGGGCACGAAGATGGTATCGGAAGGATGCGCTGCGGCGGAGAGCGGATAGAGACGGACGCGCTTCATATAGGCAGCGGCTGCGGCGATGTCGGCATCGCTATTGCTTTTGAGGTTGGCGCGGAGGAGAGCGTAGCCCTCGTAATTGCCGGAGGGAAGAACGATGTATCCGGCGGGCGGCTTTTCCTTGTAGCCGGGGGGAAGGATGAGGTACTTGCCGCCCTTGCCTTTGTCGACGCCGGCGGGCCCGACGTCTTCGAGCGCAACCTGCCAGCAGTCCATGATGCTACCGACGATGGAACCACCTTCGGCGGGTGGGATTTCAAGCACGACGGGGCCGACGTCTTTGGTGTTGAAAAAGGGCAACGCGTAGAGAGCATCCGGATTGGGCGTGAGGAGCTGGTTTTTCCACGTAGAAAGGCGCGACCAATAGAGGATCTGGTTCCAGCTGCCATGCGCGGCAGTCATCGCCTGAAACATGCGGTCGAAGTTAACGGCAGGCATACCCCAGATTGCGGCTTCAACGCCACGTCGGTGGAGAGTGTTCCGGTTGAGGTCTTCAACGGAGAGTGACTGAGCCATACCGGAAGCCTCCGAGTGCGCTGGTGCGGCTTGAGTCTCGGGAGTTTGTTTGCAGGCGACGAGTGTCGCTGCAAGGCAACCAGCAACGAGTGAGGAAACGAGGCTGGATCTCTTCATTCAGAAGCTCCCTAGCAATAGCCGGTGGCATTCGAGCAACTCCATGCCGGCCTTCATTTTGTCGAGGAAAAACTTACTTCGTCACTGTTGAAATTGACAGATGGGTCAGGTGCTGGCGGGAATCTTGAATCGGTTGTGGCGGATGGGAATATGTCGGGATTCTTCGCTCAGAATGACGCGGCTTGATTGTGCGAGGGTCGCGTTCGGTTGGGTTTGTCTTCTACACTTTTCTCACTTATGCCGACACGTCGTTCTGTTCTTCGTTCTGGTGCTCTTTCTGTTTTTGCGGGTTCTTTGCTTGCGGGATCCAATGCTGATGCGGAGCCGGTGTTTGCTGCTCCGAAGAAGCCTGTGATCATTACGCGCGAGACAGGTGACCACTCTGTGGAAGAGGCTTACCAGATGCTGCTGCAGGGTGAGGACACACTTACTGCCGCACTGCATGTTTGTTCTGCGCGAGAGGATGACGCTGCGGATCATTCGGTGGGGTACGGTGGACTGCCGAATGAAGCGGGAGTGGTGGAGCTGGATGCTTCGGTGATGCATGGGCCGACGCGTCGTTGTGGCGCAGTGGGCGCTGTGCCGGGGATTCGCCATGTGGGGCAGCTTGCGCGGACGGTGATGGAGCGGACGGCGCATGTGATGCTGGCGGGTCAGGGTGCGCATGACTTTGCGGTGGCTGAGGGTTTTCCTGCGGAGAATCTGCTGACGGATGATGCGCGCAAGATATGGCTGCTGTGGAAGGAGCATGGGCGCGGCTTCTGGGGGCCGGGTTTGGATTCACCGGAGTTCAAGCTGCCACCGGATGCACAGCGCGCAACACCTCCGGGTGCGATTTCGCGGTTGCCGCGTCATCCCGGGCCGGAACACATGCCGATGGTGAAGCAGCAGATTGAACGTGGACTGGCGCTGGCGAAGGAAGCAGGGATTCCGCAGTCGCTGCAGCGTGCGGCGGTGCGCGAGTTGTTGTGGCCTACTACGGGAACGATCAATGTTTCTGCGGTGAATGCGAAGGGCGAGATCAGCAGCGCGACGACGACATCGGGTATGGCGTTCAAGATTCCGGGGCGACTTGGCGATTCTCCGATTGTGGGTGCGGGATGCTTTGTTGATCCTGAGGTTGGTTCTGCGGGCGCAACGGGCAATGGTGAAGAGAACATCAAGGTGGTGGGTGCTCACACGATTGTGGAGTTGATGCGACAAGGGCGTAGTCCCAAAGAAGCTGGGATGGAAGCGCTTCGTCGCATCGCAAAGAACTACAACAACGACATGAGCCGGCTGCGGTATCTGGACATGATTTACTACATCCTTCGCAAAGATGGTGCGTATGCGGGTGTAAGCCTGTGGAGCACTCGCGGCATTGAGTCGCGGAAGAAGTTTGTGGTGCATGATGGAACGCAACGGACGGAACCCTGTGAATTTTTGTTTGAGGGGACGACGTTAAGTATCCATCCGTTTTAAGCGCAGTGATGCTTCGCTCAAGAGCGGCGGGACTAATTCATAAGTGGAATCAACCGCGCAGGAAAGGCGCTCCGAACGGCGCGCCAGTCAGCCCGCCATCCACCATCAACTCAACGGCGTTGATGTATGACGAATCGTCGGAAGCCAGAAAGAGGGCTGCTTTTGCGACATCTTCCGCTTCGGCCCAGCGACCCAGTGGAACTGTTGAGGAGAACAATTCATCTACCTTGGCGGACTGTTCAGCAGATATTGAGGCACGAGCTCCGCGCTTCCAGATGGGAGTCCTGGTGGCTCCAGGCGAGACGGTATTGACGCGAATGTTGCGCGGTGCAAGGTCAGCAGCAATGGCACGCGCCATGGCAACCACTCCGCCCTTTGTGGCTGCATAGGCTGCTACTCCGGCTTGTCCCAAGTAGTTATGTACTGATCCGTTAAAGATGATGCTGGCGCCGTCATTCAACAAAGGGACAGCGGAGTTGACTGTGAAGAAGGCGCCATTCAGATTGACGCGGATGACGTTCTCAAACACTGCTTCGTCGGCTGTGCCGACGGGTGTTCTTCCTGTAATTCCGGCATTTGCGAAGACCACGTCCAACTTACCAAAATCTTTGGCGAGATCTGCGAATAGGTGCTTGCGTTCGTCGGCTATGGTGACGTCCGCCTTGTAACCTCGTGCGTTGGATCCCAGGTCGACGATGGCTTCGTCCAGCGTTGTTTGGTCGCGGCCAGTGATGGCAACTTCAGCGCCTTCTGCTACGAAGAGGCGGGCAGTGGCGAGACCAATCCCGCTGTTTCCGCCTGTGATGAGAGCCTTCTTGCCCTTGAGTTTCATGACTCCTCCTTCATGGCTCGGCTATCCACGAGCCAGGTTTCCGAATGAAACTGGTTGCTCGTTGGGTGCCTTCGTGATGAGCACCGGATTATTGCGGAAGGGTGGCGCCGGACTGTTCTGCGGCCATATAAGCGGCATACCAGTCAGCCCAGTTTTCGTCGCGCTGTCCGCCGCTGCGAGCCTCATGTTCGCCGTGTGCTGCAGCAGCGCGCCGAAGCGCGCTTGTCAGATCGTTTACCGACGCAAAGGTGGTCGCAGTAGAGTCAATGCGCCCCGGCAGTCGCGCGGTGAGTTCCTGGAATATCCAGCTATTCCCATCCGGATCATTGAATGAAGCGAAAGAACGATAGCTGCGATGCTCCGGGTCAGGCCCTTTCACGCGAATGCTTCCAAACAGGTATGGCTCATCTGATCCGGAGTACACGTTATCCCCACCATGAAATACATCGCTGACTGCGACACCAAGACTTAGCAAGTTCGCACGTGCCGCCTCGATGTCATCAACGATCAGATAAAGACCTTCTACGGAGCCGGGCGCTGCTGCTGTGACATTTCTGCCGAAGATGACGGAACACGCAGACCCCGGCGGCGTGAACTGAATCACACGAAAGTCGGTTCCGTTGTCGTAGTCGGCATCCAATCTCCATCCCAGCCTCGTGTAGAAGTCTTTAGCACGATCGATATCTGAGACAGGGATCACAACAATTTCGAACTTCATATCAATTTTCGCGATGCTCGCATCTGCCATGTCTTTTCTCCTTGGAGTCTCGACTGAATTGGAAGCTTTGCGATTGAATGCGAACGTCAGATGGTAGAGGCAACTGCTCCAAAAGCGCCACACTCAATACCCGTTTACGTTTTTTATTGGAAAACTTTTCGACGCTGCATCCTGATATGCCCCTGCTTGCGGCGCGGAGACAATCTTCATGGATTGAGTTTGTCGAATCTGTTTGTTTGAGGAATCTAACTGCTCATTCAGTAAGCCAACAGCTACATTGATCAGCGCGCAAAGGGGCCGAACGTGCCGAAGTATACACCTGCGATGAAGCGAAAATCTGAGAATAAGCCGTGTATTCTGCCGTATCGCCTATGATGTTTGTCATGCATCGCGTTCACCTGATTACTACTGGTGGCACCATTGAGAAGCGCTATGTGGAGCAGGCGGGCTCCATGGAGAATACGGAGCCGCAGATTCGCCGCTGCCTTTCTCTGCTTCGGTTGCCGGATATTGAAATCACCGTTGAAGAGTTGATGAACAAGGATTCCCTGTTCATGACGGATGACGACCGCAAACTGATTGCAGAACGCGTGGTGGCGAAGGCGATCGAAGGCGTTCCGGTGCTGGTGACACATGGCACGGATACCGTGGTGGAAACCGGCAAGGTGGTGGCCGACGCCCTGGCGCACGATGCGGGTGCTGGAAATGTGGCGGTGGTGTTTACCGGGGCGATGACGCCGTTTGGGATTGAGGGTTCAGACGCTATCCAGAACCTGACGGAAAGTCTGTTGGCGACCCGGTTGTTGACCGGTGGGGTGTTTCTGGTCTTTCATGGCGATGTGTTCCCAATTGGGCATGTGGCTAAAGATCGTGAAAACAGCCGCTTCCGGCATATCTAGGTACTTCGTACCGTTCTTGACGCTTCGCTCGATAGATCGCGATGCCCATCTGGATACCCGTTAAGCTTTCCTGAAGCATCTTAGTGGGTTGAAAGGAATGCAGGTCCTTCAGCTCCGCTTCGCTCCGTTCAGGATGACGGTCTTTGACCGTAGGAGCTTCGCCAAGGACGTTTGGGTCATAGAAGCCTTACCTTCAGCTTTTGGTATGGCGGAATGTTTCTGCACTATTCACGATTTCCGCGTGGTTCCGTGTCGGTATCGGCAGCAAAAGGCATTTAGACTGGATGCACGGCCGCGGGAGTGGCGAAATTGGCAGACGCACTAGACTTAGGATCTAGCGGAGCGATCCGTAGGGGTTCAAGTCCCCTCTCCCGCACCAAGAATCCTGTTTCACCAGAGAGATCATGAGCGACAACACACAGATCGAACCCACCCTACGCGTGACCCAGAGCGACGACTACAACGATGTGTACGCCAACAGCGTACAGATCCGCATGAGCGTGTGGGACTTCCAGCTTGTCTTCGGCACCATGCAGTCCAGCTCGCCCGAAGAGGTTACCTTCCTCACGAAGCAGGGCATCTTCCTGTCGCCCCAGCAGGCAAAGGCTCTGTTCAACATCCTGGGCCAGAACCTGGCACAGTACGAAGGCACCTTTGGCGAAATCAAGCTGGAGCCGCAGGCCCAGGGCGGACCGGTTCAGTAAGCCGCTTTCCCCTTTATCAGTAAGACCTACGGAGCGAAGAGCAAGTGACACGCAGGATCGACGCACAGGAACACGCGCCGATCTCTGTCACATGGCTCTTCGCTCCTGTATTTGCAGCAGTGACACTGCTGCACCTGACGCTGCTACGCCTGCCCTACTTCTGGGATGAAGGCGGTTATTACGTTCCGGCAGCGTGGGACTTCTTCCGACTGGGCACGGTGATTCCTGTCACGACAGTGCGCAATGCGCATCCTCCGCTGCCGAGTGTTGTGATGGCGGCGTGGTGGAAGATCTTCGGCTTTCATATTCTTTCGACACGTTTGTTGATGTGCGTGATGACCACGTTTGCGTTGCTGGCTGTGTTTAAGCTGGCGCGCATGTTTGTGGGTCAAACCGCGGCACTGGCTGTGTTGGTGCTTACGGCGATCTATCCGGTTTGGTTTGCTCAGAGCACGCTGGCACATGCGGATATGTTTGCCGCGGTGTTTACGCTGTGGGCACTTTGTTTTTATGCGGACCGGCCGGGATGGACGGTGACTGCTTCGCATGGGCATGTTCGACGCAATGCGGTGTGGGTGGCGGTGTTGTTTTCGCTGGCGTGCATGGCGAAGGAAACCGCGATTGTTATACCGGCTGCGCTGTTTTGTTTTGAGGTGATGCTGCTGGCGGATCGTCGGCCTGCAGTGATGGCGCTCATCCGTGGCGAAAAGCCTCAAGCTGCATCAACACTGCCAAATGAAGTTGGGATTCTTCGCGCCGCTCAGAATGACAGACGTTTGGATTGGCAGTGGTTGATTGCGTTAATGGTTCCTGCGTTGGTGTTGGTGCTTTGGTATGCGTATCACCACTGGAAGACGGGTTTCACCTTCGGCAATCCGGAGTATCTGCGCTACAACGCAACGGCGAATATGTCGGTTGCGCGAGTACTGTCGTCGCTGCGGCATCGGTTGGTACATCTGACGACGCACATGAATCTTTTCCTGCCGGTGATTGCAGCGATTGTGATTTTTCTGTTGGCTTCGCGGACAGGCAAACCAATTCTGCCGAGGCCTGCTGTGCGCATGATTGCGGTGTTGCTGGTGGCGCAGTGGATTGCGTTTTCAGTGCTTGGTGGTGCGTTGCTGACGCGGTATCTGCTACCTGCGTATCCGCTGTTGTTGATTGTTTGCGTGGCAGCGTGGCAGAGCCGGACGCGTTATTGGCCGTTGATTGCAGGATTATCGCTGGTTGCGTTTGGGATCGGGTGCGAGGTGAATCCGCCGTATCCGTTTGCGCCGGAAGATAATCTGGCCTACCGCGACATGATTGTGGTGCATCAGCATGCGATTGATTTTGTGACAAGTCGTTATCCGCAGGCGACGGTATTAACGGCATGGCCCGTGCTGGCGGATTTGCAGCGGCCTGAGCTGGGCTATCTGAAGCAGCCGATGAAGACGGCGGCTACAGAGAATTTCTCGCGCGAGGAGATGCGCAAGGCCGCGATGAACCCGGCGGCGTATGACGTGGTGATTGTGTTTTCCACAAAGTATGACCCGCCGGTGGGTGGGCTGAATTTGGCGGGACACAGTCGCGATGATGACAAGCGTTTCTACGACTGGCACGCCGATCTGCTGCCAGCAGAGGCTGCGGCGATGCTGCATGGGCACGTGGTGTGGGAAGAGGATCGCAAGGGTGAATGGGCGGCGGTGATTACGTTCCCGCGTGGCTATGATGTGCGGTTGCGGTCTCCCTTTTACGGCATGGCCTGGGGCAGCAAACTATAATCCTGCCTATGCGTCTGACCTCCTTCAGCCGGATTGCTCTTGTGGCTGCTGCCACCGTTGTTCCGGCCTTTGCGGCGCAGGCCCAGGAGGAAGCGGGCGGACGCGTGGTGCTGGTGCTGCCGTTTGATAACCGCTCCGGGCAAGCGAATCTTGATTGGATTGGCGAGTCGTTTGCCAACACGCTGAATGCACGGTTGCGGTCAGCAGGTTTCCTCACCATCTCTCGCGATGATCGCGTGTATGCGCTGGATCATCTTGGATTGCCGGAAGGCTTCCGGCCTTCACGCGCTACGACGATTCGTATTGCCCAGACGCTGGATGCGCAATTTGTGGTGGTGGGCAGCTTCAATGTTGCCGATGGAACCGTGACCGCCAATGCGCAGGTGTTGGCTGTAAACAAGCTGAACATGACGGCGCCACTGGAACAGAGTGCCGGACTGCCGCGTCTGCTGGACGTGGAGAACAACCTGGCGTGGCTGGTGGCGCGCACCATGGACCCGAAGCTCAATGTGTCGCAGACGACGTTTGAGGCGGCATCGGCAGGGTTGAAGCTGGACGCGTATGAGAGCTACATTCGCGGGCTTACCGCTCCTACTGCGGATGAACGTTTGAATCGACTGAAGACCGCCGTGCAGCTTGCACCGGATAACACGGATGCGCTGCTGGCGCTGGGCAAGATGCAGTACGCACGCGGCGATTATGAAGCTGCCGCAGCGACGCTGGGCAAGATTCCGACGAATGATCCGTTGGCGCTGGAAGCAGGTTTTTATCGCGGACTTGCGCAGTTTAACAATGCGAAGTATGCCGAAGCAGAAGGCGCATTTGCCACGGTAAGTACGAAGCTGCCATTGCCGGAAGTTGTGAATAACCAAGGTGTGGCGATGGCTCGTCAGCGGAAAGACGGCGTTCCGCAGATTTCTCGAGCTTCGCAGGCTGATCCGCAGGATGGGGATTACCACTTCAACCTTGCAGTGGGCTACCGACGCAAGGGCGATAATGTTCACGCCAAGGAACAAATTGATCAGGCAGTGAAGCTGCGTCCGAACGACGCGGAAGCGAAGCAGCTTCAGGCAGTGATTAGCGGGACGCAGCAGGCACCCGCAGGATTTGATCCGCAGGAACGTATTCGCCGCACGTATTCCGAAGCGGCTTTCCGGCAGGCAGCGTTTCAGTTGGACCAGATTCGTGCAGCACATCTTGCGTCGTTGCCCGCAGATCAACAGGCGGCTGCTTATACGCAGGCGGGACAGGATTATTTGAATCAAGGGCTGGTGCTGGAGGCGGAACGCGAGTTCCAGTCGGCACTGGAGGCCGATCCCAAGTCGCCAGAGGCGCATGCTGGACTGGCGATGGTGCGGGAACGCTCTGGCAATGCAGATGACGCGCGCAAGGAAGCGCAGGCAAGCCTGAATGCTAAACCAAATGCTGCCGCCTATCTTGTACTGGCGCGACTGGACATTAGCGCGAACAATAACGCTGCCGCCGCATCAGACGTGGGCAACGCGCTGCGACTGGAGCCTCAGAATGGTTCGGCGTTGGCCATGAAGAATCTGCTGGCAGGACGCGGGGTGTCGCTTCCATGAGGTGCTTCCGCTGTTGGTATACCTCGCTTTTGCTGCTTCTGATATTCCTGGGCGCACCTTCTTACGCTGTGCAGCCGACGAGGCCAGCACCACAACCATACGTGGTGGCGATTGAGTTTCATGACACCCTGCAACCGGCAAGTGCTGAGGTATTTTCCAATTCCATAAAGCGCGCAAATCGGCTGCACGCAGCGGCCATTCTGGTGAACCTGAGTTCGCCGGGAGGAATAAGCGCTTCCGCAGATCGCATGGTGGCCGCTATGCGGAGTTCGCAGACTCCCATCATTGTGTGGCTGGGTAGCGGAGACTGCCGCGTAAGCGGAGAGGCATTGCGGCTGGTGGCAGAGGCCGATCTGGCGCTGATGGATAAGAGCAGCTACCTGACTCCGCTGTGGACAGAGACGCCGCGCAGGCAGCGTCCACAGGATCGAGCGGCAGGGAGCAAGCGACTGACCGTCGCGCTGGCGGATGCACAGCGACGGCACGGCCGCCGACTGGATGCCGTGGATGAGCTCAGCAGCGGTATCCACTGGTTCACTGCGGCGGATGCGCTTCAGATGGGTTTGATTGACGGCGTGGCCGAAAAACAGGCGGATGTGTTTCGCTTTCTCAGGGACACGGGATATCGCAAGAACGGGGTCGTTAAGACGCTGGATCTGACGCATGCCCGTGTGGAAGTTGATCGGCCCTCGCCACAAACCGATCTTCTGCTTGCGTTGATGAATCCGAACCTGTGCGTTCTGCTACTGACGCTGGGGCTGCTGCTGATTTATCTGGAGATCAACACGCCGGGCGTCGTTGTTCCAGGGGCTGCGGGCGTGCTGCTGGTTCTGCTGTCCGTGTACTCGCTGACGCGGTTGCCTTTAACGGGCTATGGCATATCGCTGTGTGTTGTTGCGATTGCGCTGATGGCGCTGGAGGCTAGTAGTACTCGTCACGGATGGTTCGCCACGGCAGGTGTCATTTGCATGGTGCTGGGGCTGGGCTGGCTGGTGAATGGACCGCTGCCGGCGCTACAGGTGAGTTGGGGTACCGCGATTGGCGCGGGCGTTGGGTTTGGCGGTATGACCGCCACGCTGATGGTGATGGGCCTGGAAGCGCGGCGCTCCAAAGTGCGGACCGGATCTGACGCCATGCTGGGGTGGTTGGCTATCGCGCAGACACCATTGGCTCCGGAAGGACACATTCTGGTGCGTGGAGAGTTATGGAAGGCGCGTCTAACCTCAAAGGATAGCGCCGTGGCCGCTGGCGACCACGTAAAAGTACTGCGGGCCGATGGCATGCTGCTGGAGGTAACTGCCGTCCCCCTTGCCTCCAGCCTGGAGCAGCAAGGGATCGGGAACGCCTGAGGTAATTCCAGCGGTTCCTACGTCCATCCAGCGGAATCCGGCCACATCCGGCTGGCTTCGCGTAAACTGAAAACATCCGGTGAACATACGCCCGGCGAGGTTTTGCTGTCTGATGCCAAAGCGGTTTGCAACTTTCCTGATTGCTCTTCTGTCCCTTTCTCCCGCGCTGTCGCATGCGCAGGACACCCAGCCCACCGCCACCCGCGCGAGCAAGTTTTTCTCGCACTTTGATCTTGGCATCTCCGGCACGACCTTCTTCACGAAGGATGTCAGCGGCACAGTCACGAGCAATGCGCCAAATGCTCCGTACAACCTGACGCAGAGTGCAAGCACCGCAGCCGGTGTGCTGGCAACGATTCGTGCGCAGAAGTCGGCTTATAAGGGATTGGAATTCAACTACAGCTACGGCCGTGTGACGCAGAGCTATACCTGCTGCAACCTGAACGCCAGCACCGGTGCGAACAACGGCCCATTTGCCTCACAGACGACCGCCAGCGAATACACGTTCGGCTACCTGGTTCGTCCTCCGCATGAGATCTTCGGAATGCAGCCGTTTATCAGCGGCGGCGCGGGCGTGTATTCGTTCTCACCGACGAAGTATGGCGGCCAGAGCCTGCAGCCGCAGGCACGTATGGCGTACTACTACCACGTGGGCGGCGAGAAGATGTTCTCACAGAGCTTTGGCTTCCGCTTTGGCGTTCGCCAGCTCTTCTACAAGGCCCCGGACTTCGACCAGAACTATCTGCGTATCAAGAAGACCACCTTCACCACGGAACCTGAAGTGGGAATTTTCGTACACTTCTAACGCGGTAAAGATTTCTGCGAGAGGCAATCGGCGATGAGTTCCCTGTTCGATACGGATGACGATATTTCTCTCCGCACCCGTCGTGGTGCGGAGGATCGCAGCCGCGAACGTTCCGTGGAGATGGCCGACCACTCGCCTGCGGATCGTGAAGTGACGTTGAACACCGGAACGGTACTGGCGCTGTTCTTTGCGCTGGCACTTATCTGCGCTGTCTTCTTTGGTTTTGGCTACTCGATGGGCCGCAAGTCCACGCAGGCGCCGGTAACCGCCGCAAACTCTACGACAACGGATAGCTCTGCAGACGATACGGCTTCGACGTCACATAATGCCGCTTCGGACAAGCCCGCTCCTGGATCGCCGGCGATTCAGGCGGTGCCGGGTTACATGTCTCAGCAGGAAGCGAACGACGCAAACAGCAAGTCGACGCAGAGTGTTGCAGCGGCTCCCGCTCGTACGCCTGCGGTTCCGGCTCCTGCTCGTACCGCTGTTGCTGCAACTCCCCCTACTGCTGCGCCGGTTGTGCGGACTACACCTACACCTCCACCGGCTCCGGTGGCTGCTCCAGTAACTGCTGCTGCTGCTGCACCTGGCTCTGTGTATGTGCAGATTGCCGCGGTTTCGCACCAGGAAGATGCTGACGTGCTGAAGAGCGCGCTGGGACGTCGCGGATACAAGGTGGTGGAACGCAGCGATGCGAACGACCGCCTGATCCATGTGCAGATTGGCCCGTTCACGGATCGCAAGGCTGCTGAGGCCACGCGGCAGAAGCTGCTGTCAGACGGCTACAACGCCTTCCTGAAATAGCACTTCGTGCTGTTCTCGACACGCTACGCGTGTGTTATCGGCTGGAATGAGGACGTTGGATTCCTGCTGAGTTCGCAGTTCATTCCGCTCATTTCTTTATTCAGCTTCCAAAGGCTTCATTGAGTCTGGCAGAGCGCTGATGATGCGTCGTCGTACCTCTGCGACCATTGCAGAACGGTTGGGATAGTCTGCGGGATCGACCGGCGGCAGGAAAGTAACTTTCGCCACGCCGGGATAGACCCTGGAACTGCCCTTCCGCATCATGGATTCCGTGCCTGCAATGGCGACAGGAACAATGGGCGCGCCGGTGGATTGTGCAAGGTGGAATGGGCCTGCCTTGAATGCCTGCAAGCGGCCTGTTTTTGAGCGCGTGCCTTCCGCGAAGATGAGCATCGACAGACCGCCGCGAATCACTTCTGCGGCGTAACGCGCTGTGCGTACAGCGGCTTCACGGCCACCTTCCCGATGGACCGGCACATACTTTGCCAAGACCCATGCCTTGCCCAGCACAGGAATCTTTAGCAGCTCTGCCTTCAGCATGATGCTGGGTGTACCGGGAATGAGCGGCACCATGATGGGTGGATCAAGATTTGAAATGTGATTGGGGACGAAGATGGCTGCGCCGTCCGGAATGTTTTCACGGCCGTGCTGTTCCACTTTGATTCCCGCAGCGCGAATGCCGGCTGCGGCAATCCATTTGCCCACGCGGTACATGGGCTGGACGTTCTTCGTGAGAAGCGTCCACGGGATAAGGACGAGGCCCGCCGGAATACCGAGTCCGGCGAAGGTAATGACCATTTTGAATGCGGCCCACATAACTCAACGCGACCTCAGGGCTGCTGGCAGCTTGTTGTAAATATCGCCGAAGCCGCCGTTAGAGAGGATGGCTACGACATCACCGTTTTGCAGTGAAGATACAAGCTCCGCGGTGATGGAATCGGCATCTGGGAGCAGCATGGCCGGTACGCCTGCGATGTTCAATGCGCCAACAACAGCGGCGGGATGAAGGCGTTCTTCCGCGGGGATGTTCGCGGATTGATAGACCTCGGCAAGTACAACTCGATCAGCGATGGCGAGGCTTTCGACGAGTTCGCGTTCGAAGACGTTGCGGCGCAATGTGTTGGAACGCGGCTCAAGGACAGCGACGAGACGACGGCCCGGATACGATCCGCGCAGGGCTCGCAGCGTTTCGCGAATGGCCGTGGGGTGGTGCGCGAAGTCGTCGATGATGGTGATGCCGTCAATCTCTGCACGCACTTCCAGGCGGCGCTTCACACTGCGGAAGGTCTTTAGTGCTTCAACGATGGCAGCAGCGGGAACGCCTTGCCCTGCTGCGAGCGCGGCAGCAGCGGATGCGTTCAACGCATTGTGTTCACCTGCCATGGGGAGTTCGAGGTCTGCGAAGTGTTCGCCCTGGCGTAGAAGAGTCCAGCGCGAGATAGCTCCTGCCTGAAAGTTGGTTAGTTTCCAGAACGAACCTTCTTTGAATCCGTAACGCTCCACAGGACAGAATGCTTTGACGATGCACTCCGTTACGTTCTCGCTGGCATCGAAAGCGATCAGGCGACCGCTGCGCGGGATGAGATTCACCAGGCGCTTGAATGCTGTTTTGACTGCGGCTAGATCTGCATAGATATCTGCGTGGTCAAACTCGACGTGCGTGAGGATAGCCGCAGTTGGAAAGTAGTGCAGGAACTTGGGGCCTTTGTCGAAGAAGGCTGTGTCGTATTCATCGCCTTCAAGGATGAAGGGCGATGACTCGCGTACTGCGAAGCTTGTGCCGAAGTTTTCTGCAACGCCACCGATCAGGAATGATGGCGTGAACTGCGGGTTCTGCTTCGATGCGGTCTCGTAAATCCACGCGAGCATGCTGGTAGTGGTGGTTTTGCCATGTGTGCCGCAGACGACAAGCGGTTCGCGGTTGCGCAGAAATTCATCGTGGATGAGCGCAGCCATGCTGGTGAATGGCAGACGGCGATCGAGCACCGCCTCAAGCTCTACGTTGCCGCGCGAGATGGCGTTGCCGATGACGACGAGGTCTGGCGCGGGATCGAGATGTGCTTCGTTGTAAGGCTGTAGCGGCGTGATGCCCATCGCGAGAAGTTGATCGCTCATGGGCGGATAGGCCGCTGTATCCGAGCCGGTGATGCGGTGTCCTTGCGACTGCAACATGCCTGCGAGTGACGCCATTGCGGTGCCACAGATACCGATGAGATGGATGTGTTTCGTTCCTTGCATTTCTTACTCCACCGCTGCTTCCAATATCTGCAACTCTGCCGTATCAGCGCATGTGAGACGCGTCTTCACTCCCAACGGCAGCGTTACGTTCGGCGTATTCACATGGCCGCATTGCAGGCCGATAGCGATTAGGCCATTCCAGTTGCGCAGATTGTGCAGCAATGCTTTTTCAATCAGTGCGGCTTCTTCTTCATCCGCCGCGCACTGTGCCATGTCGCCAAAGATGATGCCCTTCACACGATCCAGCAGACCTGCGTATTGCAGATGCAACATCATGCGATCCCACTGATAAGGATGTGTGCCGACTTCCTCAACGAAGAGGATAATGTCGCCTGCGGGCATCTGCATGGCCCAGGGTGTTCCGAGCGATTCGGTCAGTAGCGCGAGGCATCCGCCGTAAAGTGTGCCTTCGACTTTGTCGCCGGTGCGCAGAACACGCATGCCTTCGCGCTCGGTCAACGACCATGGCTGTGTCAGTTCCAACGCGTGACGCCACGAGCGCAGATCGACGCCATCTGCGAGTACTTCGCCTCGTGCGAAGTCTGGGGAGATCATGGGGCCGTAAAACGTGTGCAGACCGCATGTCTGCGCGAACCACAGATGCAGCGTGGTGTGATCGCTAAAGCCGATAAAGGGTTTGGGATTTGCCTTGATTAACTCTGCATCGAGGTGCGGCAGAAGTTCAGCAGCTCCCCATCCACCACGCGTGCAGATGATGGCATTGATGGAAGGATCGCGGAAGGCATCGTGCAAATCTTTGACGCGTGCAGCAACGTCGCCTGCGTAATAGAGCGGTCCTGATGCGAGTGCAGACGGGAACAACACGGGCTCGTAACCAAGCGATGCGAAGCGCTCCATACCGCGTCGCACTAATGGTTCCTTTGGTGTGCTGGCTGGTGACACAACGGCTACGCGCGCGCCAGGCTTCAATCTTGCAGGACGAATCACGCTTCCATCCCCTGCAGGCTGACCTCGCCTTTGCAGACAATCTGCGCCGGGCCAGTGAGCATTAACTGTTCACCTTCGTTCCATACGACCCGCTGCGCGCCACCAAGAGAAGATGCTTCGAGTGTGCGGTTGCAACCGCGCAGAACAATGCTGGCTGCGGAGGATGCGGATGTTCCTGTGCCGGAGGATTGCGTGGGGCCAACGCCGCGCTCGTAGATACGGAAGGCAATTTCATTGGGTGCGATGACGCGCACGAATTCCACGTTGGTTCCTTTGGGAAAGTCTGCGTGCGTGCAGATGCGTGCGCCGAGGTCTTCCCATGCGAGACCGTGTGACGCGAACTCATCATCGTTGGTGAAGATGACGAAGTGAGGATTGCCCACGTCGACGACTGCACCCGCTACATCACCCACGCCTTCGACATGAACGATGCGCTCTTCCACTTTGGGAATGCCCATCGACGTTTCAATGAGGAAGTGTTCTTCGTTGCATTCGATAACGCGGCAGATTTTTTCACCGCCGGGTGTGCCCATTTTTGTTTCACGAAGACCTTCGCTGTAGCCGAGCCATGCAGCGACGCAGCGTGTTCCGTTGCCGGAGAGTTCCGCTTCGGAACCATCTGCGTTGAAGAGACGCAGGAAGAAGGAACCGTCAGACTTACGTGCGAGGAACTCCACACCGTCAGCGCCTACGCTGTAATTGCGCGAGCACAGCAGACGGGCCATCTGCGCATGTTTGCCGTTGGCAAGCGTCTCTTCGACGATCAAGAAATCATTGCCGCACGCATGCGCCTTTACAAACGGAATCACTGAACCCCTCCCTGATACACATCGCTGCGGTAGAAACGCGCGCAGCCCTGGCCACTGTTGCAGACCACTTCAATTTCGCTGAGACCTTCCGGATGCGCGGCAACCGCCTTTGCTACAGGATCACCGTCGATAGCAACGATAACTTTTGCGTACTTTGCAGGTGCCTGCGCTGCCTTATTGAAGGTTTCGGAATCGAGCGGGCTAATCAAACGCTTCAGCGGAATGCCTGCGTCCTGAATCGCACCGATGTGGTCGTTGGTGTTGAACATGATGGTTTCGCCCGAGCCGATGTGCAGCATCTCCTGGGCAAGCGTTTTCTCAAACGGGATGCGCGTGGTTGCGTTGACCATGCCTTCCTGAAAGACAAGCGGCGGCGCGGTGAGCCACTTGGGAATCTTTGCATCTTCACCACGGATTCTTTGCAACAGAGTGCCGAAGGTTCCCATCATGGCAAAGACATTGAAGAGGATGGCGACGAGTACGAGAAAGAAAAAGATGTCCGACTTCTTCTTGCTTTGTGCGCGTAACTTGCGCTCTACCGCGGCCAGTGCGATGGCTGTGAAGATGGCGAAGACCGGCAGCAGCTCCATGCCGTAACGCGAGTTGTAATACGACCCCGGATACAACTGCGGAATAAACATGGGAACACTACCCCATGCGATGGAGTAGACGTAGAACGGCAACGGCACCCACAGCAGAAGCACAACACGCGAGAGGCGCTGTTTCCATGCGAGGTACGAACCGATGATGGCAGCAGCGAGAACGCCGAAGCCGAGTTCGTATGCGACCGCGTCTACCTGCGCGGCGCGTGTGAAGTAGATGAAAGCCCAGCCAGGGTTATGCATGCCGCGACGCGGCTTTGATCCCGGTGGCGTGGTCTTTGCTTCAATGGCCTTTGCGGAATATGGTCCGCGAATGAAGTCTAGCCAATCGCCTTCGTACTTTGCGTTGTACCAAAGCCAGAGGATGGGGCCAGCGACGGTGATGAGTGTCATCACGATGAACGAAGTCTGCGTGGCTTTGCGTGTGACTCCGCCGGAACGCCACCATGCGATGGCGAGTACGAGCCAGATAGCTGCGCCGAGAATCCATCCGTCGTAGCGCGTCATGACCATGGCAAATGTGAGGATGCCGCTGATGATGAACCGCCACTTCACAGCGCGAATCTTTGCGGCCTGCAGAGCTTCGACCGCTTCATATGCGACGACGACCGACCACACCATGAGCGCAAGGAACAGCGGCTCTGTCATGGCGGTGGTGGCCAGGTACATCAGATTCGGATTGAGCGCGAAGAAGGCTGTGGCAGCGAATGCCCATGCCGGTGGAACCAGTTTGCGTGCCAGCGCGTAACAGCCGGTGTTTGCAAACGCGTATGCGAGCAGCGAGGGCCATGCACCGGCAACGCCGTTCTGCCACCAGTCCATTCGTTGCACGAACGGCAGCATGAGCAGATGCGGCAGGGGAAGCCATACGCCGCCGAGTTGTGCGATGCCGGGATACCGCGCGTCGAGGATGCGGCGTGCGATGCCGAGATGCGCAACAGCATCGCCATACAACAACATCCATCCGCGCGATGCGACGACCATCAGTGCGAGGAAGCCGAGCACTACCGAGGCCAGCGCGATGGGTCGCAACTCATCGCGCGTGGCCGGATAGACGGCATTGGGATCGTATGGACGGCGCGGCACAACGGCCTTGCGCACCACAGTGCGAGGCGAACGCAGCGGCTGGCCCGGAATGGATTTACGCGGCATCGAGATCCAGGTGCGAGATTTCGCGGAACAGTTTAAAGCGGGCTTCGATCTCTTCGCGTGTAAGCTCCTGCACGCGTTCGGAGCCGAACTTTTCTACGGCGAATGAACCCATCACACCGCCGTAGAACAATGCGGTACGGAAGACGCGCGGTGTGAGTTCAGGCTGCGATGCGATGTAACCGAAGAAGCCTCCTGCGAACATGTCGCCTGCGCCAGTGGGATCGACGACTTCTTCAATCGGCAATGCGGGTGCGCGGAAAGGCACGGTATTCATTGCGCCGGGGAATGAGCGGTCACAGAAGAAGGCCGTTGCACCATATTCGCCGTGCTTGATGACGAGCGACTTCGGGCCCATCTCCATCACTTTCTTTGCGGCGGTGACGAGGTTATGTTCACCGGTGAGAAGACGCGCTTCGCCGTCGTTGATGACGAGAACGTCAAGCTCTGCGATGGTCTTGAGCAGGTTCGCCTTGTGGTCGGCGATCCAGTAATTCATGGTGTCGCCCGCGACGAGCTTGGCGTTGGGGAACTGCTGGCGCACGCGCAGTTGTAGCGTGGGTTCGATGTTGGCGAGAAAGAGATAGTCCGAGGACTTGTAGTTCTCCGGCACCTTGGGATCGAAGCTGCCGAAGACGTTCAACTCAGTGTTGAGCGTGATGGCTTCGCTCATGGCACCTTCGTACTTGCCGGTCCAATGGAAGGAGAGGCCGTCGGCATGTTCGATGCCTGTGGTGTCGATGCCATGTTTCGTGAGTGTCGCTTCGTGTTCAGCGGTGAAGTCATTGCCAACTACGCCGATGACCTTCACATCCGTGAAGAAGCGCGCGCTTTGTGCGAAGTGATACGCGGCACCGCCCTGAATGCGAGCACGATGCTCCTTTGGTGTGGTCAACGTATCGAACGCAACAGAACCAACGACAACAATCGACATAATCTAACTGAGAACCTTTCCAGTGTTTAATTCTGCTCCTGCAGATGAAGGCAATAAGGAAATATCTGCTGCGCTGCTTCTTCCGGTGAAACATTATCCGTAGCGATAGCCAAAGAAGGTGCAGGCATATGTGCATCTTCAAACGCACCGCTGCTTTGCAATTCTTTAAAAAGAGCAGCAGAGGTAAGCTTCCCTCCTACAGCTCGGGATGGATTACCAAGACGTGACAGCAGCGTATCCGGCGCACAGGTGAGGCGTACAAAGAAGACCTCGCCACCCTGCGTCTCCACCAGTCTTGCAACCTGTTCTGCAAAATCCGGACTGACCGTGGGTTCCGGTGCAAAGGTAAAAATCATGCCCTCCACACCGGCTGCACATGCTTCCCGCATGACGGAAAGCCACATTTCCTCTCGCAACATGCGAAATGGTTTTGAACCAAATTCGAATGTCGAAAGGAGCATGTCAACGACAAGATGATTATGAAACAGTTTGTATCCCGTTTGCTTCGCGACAATGCGGGCAACGGTCAACTTCCCCGTTGCCGGCATGCCGTAAAGAAAGAGGAGCTTCATCCTTCGTACTTATCCAGGAAGATGGCCAGCTTTTCGCGTGTTGCTGCGGGGATGGCCTTCTTGTCGGTCATGATGGCGAACTTCAGTGCAGAGGCGACGGGCGTGTTGCTGTTGTCCTTGGGTAGCGCTTTGACTGCGCCCTTCAGCACTTCCTGCGCGTTCTTTGTGTTGGCGTGGATGACCTGCACGATCTGGTCGACGGTGACATCGTCGTGGCTTTCGTGCCAGCAGTCGTAGTCAGTAACCATGGCGAGTGTCGCGTAGCTGATCTCGGCTTCGCGGGCCAGCTTGGCTTCCTGCAGGTTGGTCATGCCGATGACGTCTGCGCCCCATGAGCGATAGAGGTTGGACTCTGCGCGGGTGCTGAATTGCGGGCCTTCCATGTTGATGTACGTGCCGCCGAGCTTGCCGACGACGCCTGCCTCCTTGCAGCCCTGCTCGAATGCCTTTGCTGCGACGGAGCAGATGGGATCGCCGAATGCTACGTGACCCACGATGCCGTCGCCGAAGAAGGTGGCGTTGCGGGCGAAGGTGCGGTCAATGAACTGGTCGGGGATCACGAAGTCAGTTGGCTTGTGCTCTTCCTTCAACGAACCCACTGCAGAGATGGACAGGATGAAGCTGACGCCGAGCTTCTTCATGGCGTAGATGTTGGCGCGGAAGTTCAGCTCCGTGGGGAGGATGCGATGACCGCGGCCGTGACGCGCGAGGAATGCGACCTTGCGGCCTTCGAGCGTGCCGAGCACGATGGTTTCCGAGGGATCACCGAAGGGCGTCTCCACCTTGATTTCTGTGGTGTCCGTCAATCCCGGCATGTTGTACAAACCGCTGCCGCCGATGATGCCGATCTCTGCCTGTGCCAATTTCTTTCTCCAGATGGTTAGGTAACAAAACTATTTATGAAATGCCACGCGCATCCCATAATCGAGTGCCGCTTTGGGGATGCCGGGCATCAGGTTGCGCAAATCCGAGGTAAGGTCGTGCATGGGCTGCGTTGCTGCCTGCTGCAGCGGGCCGTGTCCCTGCACTTCGCGGTAGAGTGCTTCCAGTTTCTTTGCGGTGTCGCGGTCAAATCCTTCGCTGAGGAAGACGCCGCCGCTGTCATCCAGCGAGAGCCACACATCGCCTTCTTCGGTAGTAAAGAGGAGATGATCGTCGTCGCCGTTGGGAAGATCCACCTGCTTCAACGAACGATACTTTCGCGGAAGCTGGCTGGCGTAAATCTTCAGGAACGAACGCGCAGAATCCTGATTCTTCCACTGCGAGTAATACACGATGCCGATGGAAGATGGCGAGGCTTTATCTACGCCCGTCTTCTTTTGCGCGGCGTAATAGATGCCGCCGTTCCATGCGACTGCAAGCGGGTCGGCCATGGCGCGACCACCGAAGAGTTCCGTGATGATGCGGACGTCAAGTTCGCCCATGACACCTACGTCGTACGGGTCCCATTCCTTGTCGAGCAGTGGATGCACATTGGGCATGGTGAGCACCGGGACGGGTGTGTGATTCATGTAGTCCTGCGGGTGCATGACCTCATGCGAGGATGTGGGCGGCCGATCGAGCGTGCCCGCGAAGGCTGCGTCGACACCCTTTGCCTGCAGGATGGCTTGTTCAAATGCGAGGCCCTGGCCGTACGGGAATAGCAGCGATTCCTGCAACAACAGAGGCGCGCGAGAGAGGACGGGCGAGCCGCTGGTGTCAGACGACATTTCGCGCACGCGTTCGCCGAATTCCGGCGCGTCCTTCAGCGTTTTGCCCATGGGCTGCAGCTCGTAGTCGACGAAGACCGCCATGGCCTGGCCTTCCGTGACGGATTCGCGCGCGGTGGAGGCTTCGTCAAGCTGGATGTGTTCGTTATCTTCGCGCACGTTTTTGGCGATGGCAGTGGGGGCAGGGTTGCCCCACTTCTCCAGCCTCACGTGATCATCCTGCACGGCATGCGTCAGTTCATGTGCAAGAACGGGCTTCTGCTCTTCCGGCTTCACCCAATCGAGCATGTTGACCGTGCGTGTTTTGGGATCGTAGAAGGCGGCAACCTGTTCCGTGAGCAGGCTCAGGAGGAAGGGCTGCAGATGGAAGTCGCGCTCGATGAAGCCGAACTTCTTCAGCACCAGTTCGCTGCGCTGAAGACGTTTTGCCCCCTCGTCTTCCTTCATGCGGTCCATCAACTCTTTGTTGACTTCGGGGCGCGTAAGCAGGCGGCGTTTGACCGGGCGGGTGGCTTTCAGGTGCGAATCGGACGAAACGAACCCGATGACCTCATCGACGCTCTTGAAGAGGTCGGCCGCCTGCGACTTGGTCATGTGCGTTTCGGCGTCGGTCTGCGGTTTGGCGGTTTGCGTGGGGGGTGGCGCCGTAGGCGGAGACTGCACCTGCTGCGCATAAAGCAAGGCCGGGGATAGAGCCACGGCAATTACGGCAAGCGTCGTCCAGGGGGCACTGCAGGCAGGCTTCAAGTCAGTCATAACTCCGCGTGTCCGCTGGCGTACAGGCAGCTTCGCCGTCGCGGAACCTATAATCCAGTGTACGGGCAAGTGAGCCAGTTTGGCCGCACGGAACCGCTTGCCGAAGTGTGCCTTATGCAGGAAATGACATCGCTCAGCGCCGTTGACCAACTCCATGCCCTTCGCACCGGCGCAGGCGTGGCTTCACTTGCCTCCGGATGGATTGCCGTGACCGGCAGCGACCGCGTGCGGTGGCTGAACGGCATGGTGACGAACTCCGTGCAGGCATTGACGCCGGGCGAGGGTGCGTACAGCTTCCTGCTAAGCGCGCAGGGCCGTATTCAGGGCGACCTGACAATTTGGGCCAAGCCGGATCTGCTGTTGCTGGAAACCAGCCCCGCGCAGGTGGAAAACATTATGGCGCTGCTGGATCGGTTCATCATCATGGACGATGTGGAACTGGCCGATGAGAGCGCGCGGTGGCACGGCATGCTGGTGGCAGGGCCGCAGGCGGCGGAGAAACTGACCGCTGCTGGGGTTGCCGTGCGTGCGACGAAGCTGCTGAAAAAGTTGACGGTTCCCTATGCGGGGACAGAGGTGCAGGTGGTGTGCGCCTACAGCCCGCTGGTGCCGCGTTTTGAAATCTGGTCGCGCGATGAGGCTGTGCTGGCGCAGTTGCGTGCAGCGCTGGTGCAGGATGGCGTGGCAGAGTGCGATGCCGATGGGCTTGAGTTGCTGCGCGTTGCAGAAGGAACGCCGCGCTATGGCACCGATATCCGCGATCGTGATCTACCGCAGGAAACGAACCAGGCACGCGCGCTGCACTTTAACAAGGGCTGCTACCTGGGACAGGAGATTGTGGAGCGCATCCGTTCGCGCGGCAATGTTCACCGCACGTTTACCAGCTTTGCCTTGACTGGCGATGTACCTGCGCCGGGAACTCCGCTGGAGGCTGAAGGAAAGCCAGTGGGTGAACTAACCTCTGTAGCGGCTTCTGAGATTGACGGCCGACGACTTGCCCTTGGATTTATTCGCCGCGAAGCATTGGATCGTGGCCTTGCCATTACCTACGCCGGCGGCACTGCGGTGCAGGCAAATGCGCTGGAAACTGCCGCAGCATCTTAATTTTTTACGACCCCTGAAGAGAGACACGACCCATGTCCGAGAATGAACAAAATAAACCCTTTGTGATTAACGACCGCCGCAAGTTCCGTTTGGACGGCGAACCAGTGGAACCGCGTCCGGAAACTCCCGTTGCCGAAACTACGGCCCCGGAAGCAGAGGCCTCGACGCCGGAACCGACGCCAGTTGCCAGCAAGGAACCCATTCCCTTCCCCGTGCGCGACGCTGCGCCTGCATCGAACTCGGCACACACGGTAACGCCGGTGCCGGAGCCTGCAGAAGAAGACGTCGCTGCGGAAGCCGCGGCTGCCGGCGAAGAAGAGGCCAAGCTGCCGCCGCCGACCGCCGAAGAGATGGAGCAGGTCCGCTCCGCATATGAAGCCACGGCAGAACGCATTGAGACGATGATGCGGTCGCAGAACCTGGGCGCGGAGCACCTGCCGCCCATGGACTTCTCGCAACTGGTGCAGTCCATCTACATGTCCGCCATGATCCAGCTTGGTGCGGGAACGCAGCAGGGGCAGCAGGCGCGTGTGGACCTGCTGGGCGCGAAGCAGAGCGTGGACATGCTCTCAGTGATTGAAGAGAAGACTGCCGGCAACCTGACAGAACAGGAAAAGAATCTGCTGAACTCCGCACTGTTTGAGTTGCGCATGGGATTCCTGGAGATAACGCAGTTGCTGGCGCGTCAGGCGCAGTCACGGCAGACCACGCCTCCTCCTCCGGGAACGCCGCCGGGCGGTGGGTTCAGCGGTGGTGGTGGATTCAGTGGTGGCGGTGGATTTGGCGGCGGTGGTTTCAGCGGCGGCGGACCAAAGATCGTTCGCTAGCGCTGCAACATCCTATCTGCATTGATCTTTGTTAGCCGAGAAGGAACGGACCGATCGCCGCGCACGAGCCAAATATAACGCTACCGAATGCCGAGTTGCTTTTCCTTGGCACAGGCACATCGATGGGCGTGCCCACGCTGGGTTGTACCTGCGCGGTGTGTACGTCGACTGATCCGCAGAACAATCGGACGCGGTCGTCAGTTGCGTTGCGCTATGACGATGCAGAGGGCACGCAGCGGACTGTCCTGGTGGATACCGGGCAGGAGTTCCGCATGCAGGCGCTGCGGTTTGGCGTGAACCGCGTGGATGCCGTGTTGTACACACATGGCCATGCGGACCATGTGCTGGGCTTTGATGATCTTCGTCCGCTGACCTTTGGTAAGGATGCGAATCTGCCGCTGTACGCGGATGATCCCACTGCCGACATCATTGAACGTATCTTCGATTACACCTTCCGCAAGAAGGACCGCTATCCAACGAGCGCTCGCGTGGATCTGCATCGGTTGAGCGGCGAGCCGGGCACGACGATTGATCTGTTTGGCGCAACGATTGAGCGCATTCCCGTACTGCATGGGCGACATTTGATTGCGGGATATCGTTTTGGTTCGGTTGCTTACCTTACGGATATGAGCGACCTGCCTGAACAGTCATACGAGAGTCTGCAGGGGCTGGATGTGGTGATCCTGGATGCGCTGCGACGTGAGCCGCACCCCAGCCACTCTCACCTGGAGAAGTCCATCGCCATTGCGCAACGCATTGGAGCGAAGCAGACGTACTTCACGCACATCTCGCACGATCTGGATCACACGCAGACCGAAGCGGAATTGCCTGCGGGGATTCGCCTGGCGTATGACGGGTTGCGACTTCCTTTCCACATTCACAAGAACGATGAGGCTGCACAGTGAAGATTTATCGCAGCCTTGCGGAAGTACCCGCCGATCTTGGCACCACCGTTGTGACCATTGGCAATTTTGATGGAGTTCATTGCGGCCACCAAACGGTGATTCGCGAAGTGATTGCGCGGGCACACGCGTTGCATGCGAAGGCTGTGCTGGTAACGCTTGATCCACATCCCTCGCGAGTGCTGCGGCCGGAACGCAAGCTGCAACTGATTACGCCTACCGATGTAAAGCTGGAGTTGCTGGGACAAACAGGGTTGGATGCAGTGTTGTTACTACCCTTTACGCGTGAGTTTGCCGCGACCAGCGCAAAGGATTTCTGCACGACTGTGCTGCGCGATACGCTGCATGCCGTGGAAGTGTACGAGGGCGAGAACTTTCGCTTTGGTTCGGGAGCAGAAGCCGATACACATTCGTTGGAAGCACTGGGACAGAAGCTTGGCTTCACCGCGAAGACGTTTGCAGCGATTGAGTCAGGCCGGGCGAGTATCTCCTCCAGCCGCATTCGGCAGGCAGTTGCAGAAGGCAACATGACTGCGACGCGACACATGCTGGGACGCGAGTTCTTCGTGGATTCAACGCCTGCGCGTGGACGTGGATATGGCACGAAGTATGCTGTGCCGACGATTAACCTTGCTAACTATGACGATCTGTTGCCTGCGCATGGCGTGTACATCACCGATCTGCGGATTGGTTCAGGCGACAATGCAGTCACGTTTGAGGGTGTGACGAATATCGGCAATCGGCCTACGTTTGGCCCGGATTCGTTTGCCGTGGAGACGTACCTACTACGCTTTCATCCTGTCGACCTGACGGAAGAGACGCCGCTGCGCATGACGTTTCATAAGCGTCTTCGCAGTGAGCAGAAGTTCGCTGATCCTGAAGCGCTGAAGACGCAGATCTTCAAGGATGTGGCGCGCGCAGAGCGGTGGTTTGCCTTGCGGCGCGCGCTGTCCAACAACGTCCGCTAGAAGATGTTTCGTAAATACTTGTAGTCAATCGCGGCTGCTTCGAGTGGCGTGTGGACGGTCATGGGCGGGTCCTGCTCAACGAAGAAGTGCTGTACACCTGCAGTGCGCGCGGCAGCAATCACCGGTTTGTAGTCGATGTGGCCCTCGCCAAGTTGCGTGGGGTGAGGCATGCCCGGGCCGCCCATAACCGTGGTGACCTTAGTCGATGCCGGGAAGTCTTTCACGTGGATCACGCGATACCGCTTGGGGAAGCGGCGGAAGTAGTCGACCGGATTCGCACCCGCTGTAATCATCCATCCGCAATCGAGTTCGAACTGCACCAGCGCTGGATCCGTTTCGGCTAAGAGGATCTCGTAACCCGTCTTGTCGCCCCCCAGGTCACGGAATTCGTGCGCGTGGTTGTGATACGCGAACTGAACGCCAGCTTTTTGCGACTGCTCGCCGATGCGGTTGGCAAGTTCTGCGATCTTCTTGAAGTCGTCTGCGGTGAGCTTGTTCAACTTGTCCAGAACACCGGCCATGCCTGCGGTGGGCGCTTCAGGCAACAGGATGGAGCTTGCTGCGTAGGGCACGCGAAGATCGTTCGCCTGTTGCAGGATCTTGGCCGTGTCTTCAAAGCCGAACTGCAGATGAGCCGCGGGACACTTCAGGCCACTATCGTCAATGAGAGCGCGCAATGCCTTGGGGGTGAGTTTCCCAAAGCCGGAGACCTCAACTTCATCGTAGCCAATAGCTTTTACCTGCTTCAGTGTTCCCGCGGGATCCTGCGTCAGTGCCGCACCAACCGTGTAGAGTTCCAGCCCAATTGGATTGCTCTCCGCGGCCCACGCGGTGTTCGCTCGCGATAGAGAAAGCGCAACCACCGATGCTGCTTGTACCAGAAATGTTCTGCGGGAATGCTGAAGCGTCACGTTGTAGCCCTCTCCATAGCGCACCCAATCGTACACGCGGATTGAAGGCGTACACGAACGAAGCTAACGGGGTGGTGGGGAGCTTCCCTGCGTTCCTGCAGGGCCCTTTTGCAGTAGCGGGCCGCTGTAGGGTTTGTATGGGCCCACTGGCGATGCGACGTAGCCCTTTGCTGGCGCGGAGGGTTTTGCGGGTGTCTTGGTCGGTGCGGAGTCATCCGGCATGGCGTCGTTCGAGTTGTCTGCGGGTGGCGCCGGACGCACGACTGGCGCTGGTTTTGCTGCCGGCTTTGCGTTGTCGCTGGAGTCGTCGGTGTCGTCATCCGAATCGTCGTTCGGGGCTACGGGTTTCTTGACTACTGGTGTTGTCTCATCCGTTGTGGATGAGGAAGCGGCATCCACGGCGAGCGTCTTCTTCGCGGCGGTTGGGAACTGCTCGTTGGGGCTGCGCGCGATGGCGGCCTTCATGAAGTCAATCCACATGGGCAACGCGGCCCTTGCGCCGGTTTCCTTCTCGCCGAGCGTGCGGTGCGGATCGTCAAAGCCGACCCATGTGCCGCATGTGACCGAGGGCGAGAAGCCGAGAAACCACGCGTCGGTGTAGCTGTTAGTTGTTCCCGTCTTGCCGCCGATGGGATGTTTCAGCACAGCACCCGCCTGTGCGGCTGTGCCATACTGCGGCACGGCTTTCAGCAGCGTCATCATGGTGCGCGCTGTCTCAACGCTGATGACTTCCTTCACCTGCGGCGATACCTGTTTCAGCGGCAATCCATCTGCCTGCACAATGCGACGGATGACATGCGGCTTGACGAGAATGCCGTCGTTCGGGAAGACCGAGTATGCACCGACCTGCTCAGAAAGCTTGATGCCTGCGGAACCGATGGCCACCGGCAGGAATGCCGGAATGTTCGACGTGACGCCGAAGCGGTGGGCCACTTCAATCACCTTCCGGATGCCAACCTGATTCGCGAGTTTGAGTGCGGGAATGTTCCGCGACTCAGCAAAGGCGTTGAGGATGGTCATGGGGCCAGCGTAGTTCGGCTCATAGTTATGCGGCGTGTATGGGCCGTTGGGCGTGTAGAAGCTGGTGGGCGCGTCCACGATGATGTCTGAGGGCTTGGTGTGGAGTTGTTCCACCGCCGTGGTGTACACGTAAGGCTTGAAGCTGGAACCGGTCTGGCGTTCGGCCTGCGTGGCGCGGTTGAATTGCGACAGATTGAAGTCGCGTCCACCGACCATGGCGAGGACGTCGCCGTTGGAGTTGTCCATGGCCATGAGCGAGGCCTGCGCGCCGGAGTCCTGCTGCAACGAAGCGTGCATGGTGGCGGTGCCGCTGGTGGCATCTTCAATGCGGACGTAGGCGATGTCGCCCTTCTGCAGCAGCTTGTCGCCGTTGCCCATCGTGGTCCATGCCCAGTCTGCGGCGGTCATCTCGGCATAACGTTTGCCGATGCGGACGATGACGCGGCGGGGAGTAGCCTCAATCACCAGAGCATGGAAATACGCGCCGTTTTCAATGGTGTCTGTCCAGTCCGGGTGCTGGTAGGTTTGCAGGTCGCCGTTGGATTCAAGGATGTTGGTTAGCTTGCCCTTCCATCCGTGGCGACGTTCGTACGCTGCGAGATTGTCCAGTACAGCCTTGTTTGCGACCTGCTGTAAGTCCAGGTCCATCGTGGTGTAGACCTTCAGACCGGAACCGTGGACGGCATCAGCTCCGTACTCCTGTTCGAGCTGGCGACGGACTTCTTCGACGAAGTAAGGCGCAATGGTATTTGCGGGCGGTTCAATCTTCAGTCCCAGCGGCGCGGATTTCGCTTCCTGATACTGCTGCTCAGTGATGGAGCCGTCGCCCAGCATTTCGCTGAGGACGAGATTGCGACGCTTCAGAGCGCGATCTGGATGGCGCACCGGCGAGTAGCTGCTGGGGCCTTTGGGCAGGGCCGCGAGCAATGCAGCCTCAGGCAACGTGAGGTCTTTCGCCTTCTTGGAGAAGTAGTATTCGCTGCCTGCCTCAAACCCATATACGCCGCTGCCCAGATAGATCTGGTTGGCGTAGAGGGTGAAGATCTGCTCCTTGGTAAAGTGACGTTCAATCTGAACGGAGAGCAGAATCTCCTGAATTTTGCGGCTCCACGTCTGATCCAGTGTCAGAAACAGGTTGCGTGCAAGCTGCATGGTGAGCGTGGATGCGCCCTGACGACGGCCCTTCGATCGCAGATCGACATAGGCCGCACCAATCACGCGGAACGGGTTGATGCCTGCGTTCTTATCGAAGCTCTTGTCTTCGATGGAGATGATCGCGTCATGCAGGACTTTCGGGAAATCGCTGTATGGGACAACGACGCGGCGCTCCAACGCGAACGAACCGATGGTGCGTCCGTGGATGTCGAGGAGCTCAGTTGTGGTGGCCGGGCGGTAATGCTCCAGGTCCTCCATCTGCGGCAGATCAGCCGTATTGACCAGCGTGAGGCCGACGAGTGAGCCGAAGACCGCAGAGCAGCCGAGCAGACTGTAAAAGATGGCGCGACGTGCCTTGGCGCGCGTGGGGAAATAACGGAACCACCATGTGCGCGCGTAGGGGATGCGACGGGGCGGCTTGCCGTCAGACTTACTCCTGGGCTCAGGGGGACGCCACGGACCTTTGCCGTTGCCGGGTGCAGATTTGCGATCATTCGCTGACGGACGTGTGAACAGGCTGGGCACGGCAATCCTAACGGTAGCACGGGGTGGCAGGCGTTTTAGACGCGAACGAACGCCGGGAAACACGTTCGTCAACGGCGTTTCGTGCCGATTCCGGATACCCAAGTGTGATGCGTTCTACGCCCATTCTGTCCCCGTAGAACCAATAGAAAGAGGCAGGGTTTAACCCTGCCTCTTCGAGCTACGTTCTGTGGAAATTAAGCTGTTTTGGCTTTCAGAATATCCAGCGCCTTGTTGAGCTGATCATCGATGTTGGCTGCGGGCTTGGCGACAGTGGTTGCGGCTGCTGCAGGCTTGGAGGAGTTCACCGTGGCCGTGCTGGCTGCTTCGTTGTCGTCATCCTCGTCACCGTCCGCCATCGCCAGTTCCTGCGCTGTGGCAACGGTGGTGGTGGGCGTCAGGCCTTCGTCCTGGTACTTCTTGCCGGAAGGTGTCTCATACTTAGCCACCGAGAGGATGATGGCGCCACCGTCAGCGAGTTCAAACACGCGCTGCTGCGCGCCGTCGCCGTAGGTCTTTTCGCCAACCAGTTCGCTGCGCTTGGAATCGAGCAGCGCGCCGGCCACAATCTCTGCGGGGCCAGCGGTACCGCGGTTCACCAGCGTGACCATGGGGGCCTTCTCGTTCACGGTCTTGCCGGGTTCAGCGGTAAAGGTCTGCTTAGCGACCTTCTGGCCTTCGAGCATGGCAATAGTGCCGGACTTGAGGAAGAGATTCGCCATGCGGATGGCTTCCGCGTCATCGCCTGAGGAGACATCACGCAGATCAAGCAGAATCTTCTTGGAGTTGGTGCGGCCCATGGCCTTCAGCTTTTGCTCCACCTGCTGCACGTGATCTTTGTCGATGATGTTGGGCTTGATGTAGAGGATGGAGCCGCCTTCGTAGAAGACTTCGCCGGTTGCGGGAGCAGTGCTGTCTGTGCGCGTCAGCGTGAGTTTTTCCGGCGCGTTCTTCATGGGACGGATCATGGAGACCGCCACGGGGGTTCCCTTTTCGCCCTGCAGCGCCATCTGCACTTCAGCCAGAGACATTTCCATGGTGCTGCGATCACCAATGGATTCAATGCGATCGCCGCTGTGGATACCCGCCTTGTCTGCCGGGCCGCCCGGGACCACGGAGATGACCGTGGCAATGCCGTAACGCTTGCCTACATCGGCACCGATGCCCGCCTGCGGCTTGCCCAGATGCTCCTTGTACAGCTTGTACTCTGTCGGGGATAGATAGCTGGATTCCGCATCAAGCGACTCCAGCAGGCCGCGCATGGAAGCGTCGGTCACCTTGGGCATGTTGGGGTCGACCACGTAGTCAGACTGGATGTGGCGAAGGACCTCGCTGTAGACCTGCATCTGGCGATAGGCGCCGTCCTGCGCCTGTCCGGACGCATGCACCCGACGCAGATTCGCGCCCAGGAACATGGTGAGCAGCAGAACAGCGGAAACAGCCAGCGTGGAGATTTTCAGCGACTTCGGCATCAGGTAACGAACCCCTTACGAACAATGACCTACACCGGTTGGACGCATCCCCGGTTCGGATAGCATACGCCTTTGGTGGAGAGGCCGAAATGTGGCCAGAAACAGAAAAGCCATGACGCCTGATGTGCGTCATGGCTTTTACTGGCATTCCTGGGTTATTCCGGGCGGCGCTTGGGGGCTCCGCCGCGGCCCGGGCCGTTGCCGGGGCCTTTGCGGGAGGGCTTGAAGCCGGGCTTGCCGAAGCTGCCGGGAGCGCCGCTCTTACGGTCGCGTCCGAAGCCGGAGCCGCCGAACTTGGCTCCGCCAGGGCCCGCCGAGTGTCCGCCGCTGCGGAAGGACGGACGGCCTTCGCCGGGTTCACCGGAGAAGCGACCGCGCTCGCTACGGCCTTCAAAGCTGCCGCCACGGTCTGCACCGAAGGGCTTGCGCGGGCCACCAAAGGACTTACGCTCGCCGAAGGGCTTGCGGTCACCGAAACTGGGACGGTCGCCACGAGGTGTAAACGGACGACCTTCACCGCCTTCGCGCGGGGTGAAGGGCTTGCGATCGCCAAAGCTCTTGCGATCACCGAAGGGCTTACGGTCGCCGTACGAAGGACGGTCGCCGCGAGGTGTGAACGGACGATCACCACCTTCACGAGGCGTAAACGGACGACGATCGCCGCCTTCGCGCGGAGTGAAGGGCTTGCGATCACCGAAGGGCTTACGGTCACCAAAGCTGGGGCGGTCGCCACGAGGCGTAAACGGACGGTCACCACGGGGAGTGAACGGACGGCCTTCGCCGCCTTCACGCGGGGTAAAGGGTTTGCGGTCGCCAAAGCTCTTGCGGTCGCCAAAGCTCTTGCGCTCGCCGTAAGGCTTGCGGTCGCCGTAGGAAGGACGGTCGCCACGCGGCGTAAACGGACGATCACCACCCTCACGAGGCGTGAAGGGACGACGCTCGCCGCCTTCGCGGTCGCCGAAGCTCTTGCGTTCGCCGAACGGCTTACGGTCACCGAAGGGCTTGCGGTCGCCGAAGGGCTTGCGGTCGCCATAGGAAGGACGGTCACCACGGGGAGTGAACGGACGATCGCCGCGGCCTTCGCGGTCACCAAAGGGCTTGCGATCACCGAAGCTCTTGCGGTCGCCGTAAGGCTTGCGGTCGCCAAAGGAGGGACGATCACCGCGAGGTGTGAACGGACGGCGCTCGCCACCTTCACGCGGGGTGAAGGGCTTGCGCTCTCCGCGATCCTCATCCCAGGGGCGCGCGAATTCGTTGCGGGGACGGTCGGTTGCTCCGCCTTCGTCGCGACGGGTAAACGGACGACGCTCGCGGTCGCTGCGCGGGGCGAAGCCTTCGCGATTGCCACCGAAGCTGCCGGAGCGGCGTTGCGGGGTGAATCCGCCTTCACGACGCGGGGCAAAGCCACCTTCACGACGAGGTGCAAATCCATCCTCGCGTCGGGGCGCAAAGCCACCTTCGCGACGGGGGCGGAAACCACCTTCTTCGCCATCGCGGCGGAAGGGCTTGCGCTCTTCCGGTGCTCCACCTTCAGCGGCGAAGCGAGCGTTGCGGGCTTCGATCATGGCGCGGCGGTCGTCGTCTTCATAACGCGAACGCGCCTGCACCACGGGCTCTGTGGAGGCTTCCGTGGTGTCTTCCGGCAAGCCGTCCAGCGCGCCAGGGAGGAAATGGGAGGTCTTGCCATCCATCACGATGGAGTCAAGCTGACGCGATGCCGAAAGGCCGTTGACCACTTCGCGGACGCGCGAACGTGCCGCGAGAGGCGAGAGGAAGATTTCCATCTCGTCGCTGGTGGCAGCAACCGTCTGCGACAAGTACAGCGATAACAATGCCGACAGAGCCGTAGGCTGGCCTGCATTCGCACCGGCCTTGATGTGGCGCAGGTAACGGCCACTGGCTACTTCCCAGGTGGCGGGTTCGCCGTCTGCCTGCGGAATGGGAACAACGCGCAGGATCGACCACAGCTCGCTCAGAGCGCGAAGGACGGCGGAATCAACGATGCCCTGACCGAGTTCCGTGGTCAGTTCGTGCGGCGCCATGGCACCCTTTTCCTTCAGCAGCCCGTACACCTTTGCTGCCAGCGGCGAAACACGCATTGCGCCGGTTTGGGCGGGCTCGTTCTTGAAGTTCTTGTCGCCGCGAAGAGTGTAGATGAACGAGAAGGCCTGTGCAGAGCAGACAAAGTCAGGCTCGCCGAGCGAGTTGCCAAGGAGATTCAGCGGCACAGCGGTGCCGTCCTCAACGAGACGGGCAAGCATGCGGCGGACTTCTTCGCGCTCTTCCAGAGAGAAGCCGTTGATGGCCTTCGGTGCTTCAATAGCCTCTTCCGCGACTTCTGCCGCGTCGGCTTCAATCTTGTCTTCTTCGGCGATCTCGTCGCCTTCATCTTCCGCAAACTCGTCGTCGTTGGAGATCATCACTTCATCGTCAGAAGCTTCATCGCCAGCTAACTCAACTGCGTCGGCAGGCTCATCGTCGTCTTCGTCGATGTCTTCTACTTCGTCTGCAGGTTCTTCATCTTCCACTTCAACGGCGTAGGATTCATCCTCGCTGGGGCCGTCGGTGTCTTCAGTTTCCGACTGCGGAATCCAGCCTTTTTCCGGGCGTCCGAGGACGGCTTCTGCGAAGCTGGGCTGCGGTGCAGCGGCGAACTGGGCGTGCGGTGTGTAAGCGACGATACCGGCTTCATCAAGCCATGTGCGGAGATCGTCCAGCGTCTGGAGGGCGTTACCGTCCTGATGCCAAAGGGCCACGCGAGCCAATTTCAATTGATTTTGTGTAGGGGTTACTGGCGAAGTTGCCATGAGTGGAATTCTCTTATCTTTCCGGCGCCGAACGATATCTGGGGCGCATGCGCATATGCACAGCACAACATGTCGCGGAGACGACCCGCGTTGCTGCCTGTGCTTCTGTATTCGATGTAAGGGGAGCATGGAATGGCTGTGTGCCATTTTCAGATGCTGTCCCGGCGGGGTGTCGTCTTCCCGCTGTCCAGAGGAACCTGCATGGTTCGTGGAAGATCGCAAAGCCTGCGGCGATGCTGAGAAGCGCAAACTAAATGCGCTGGAACGCCCGCTGGATCTCTTTATGAGAATAACGCAAAGCGATCGGTCTGCCATGCGGACATGCCATGGGATTCTCAGTTTTTCCCAATTCGTCTAAAAGCCACTGCATTTTGCTCTGTTCCAGGGGCATATTGATCTTCACGGCAGCATGGCAGGCGATGGAGGCGGCGATACGACGGCGGCGCTCCTCCATGTTGTCGGCCTGCGGGGCATCGTCGTCCGTCTGCAGGAGTTCCGCGAGAGCCAGTTCGAGTTCCTTGCCTTCGAGGCCAACTGGCGCGGCTTTTACAGCCAATGTGCGTGGACCAAAGGGTTCCGCCTCAAAGCCGTTGCGGGAGAGTTCTTCCGCCATCTGAGCAAAATTGGCCATCTGCGCGGGGACGAGGTCAATGAGCAGCGGCATCAGCAGGCGTTGGCGCTGGACCTTTTCCACCTGACGCTCCCGCAGGACTTTTTCGAACAGGATGCGTTCGTGGGCGACGTGCTGATCGATGATCCAGAGGCCCTGCTCGTTGACGGCGAGGATGAAGGAGTTCTGGAGCTGGCCGAGGGGGCGCAGGCCGCCAAGGCCGTCGAGGCGGGCGGTATCTTCAATGCGTTCGGCTGCTGGTGCTTGATTTGGGGTACCGATGGGCAGGTGCGTAGAGCTATGGGGATCGCTTCCCAGATATGCCTGTGGCGGCAAGGGAGAATGCAGGCCCGTCGGCTCCGCTGCGCTTTGCTCAGGATGACGATCGTTGAACGGGACAACGGGATCGGATTCCAGCGGGAAGGTAAACCGACCGGCGACTGGCGCGGTGGGCTTTGCCGTTAGCGAGAAGCCTTCGGCATCCTGTGCGTCGATGCGATCGCTGACGCGCTCCAGTTCGTGTTGACGATCCTGGGCTTCCGCTTCGGAGATCTGGTGTTCGCTCCACGGTGCGTCGCTGCCGGGGCCGGGACCATGTACCACGGGGTCAAGATCGAAGCCTTCCGTTGCATTCAGGAAGTTGTCACCCACGCGCGGCGTAATGGGCGGCGCAACGGCAGCAAGGAAACTGGCTGCGGGACGCGCCTTCAATACGGAGTTGCGCACCGCGTCGCGCACGAAATCATGCACGAAACTGGATTGCCGGAAGCGCACCTCAGTCTTTGCGGGATGGACATTCACATCCACTTCCGAGGCGGGCATTTCCAGGAAGAGCAGCACCACCGGAAACGATGTGGGCGGGAGGATGTTTTTGTACGCCTCAGTAAGCGCGTGCAGGATGAGGCGGTCGCGCACCTGGCGGCCGTTGACGAAGACGTAGATGGAACCGCGATTGAGCTTCTGCAACTCCGGCTTGGAGACAAAGCCACTCACACGCAGGAAGCCTGGTGCCGGTGGAACGTAATCCTCTTCGCGTCGCCAGGGGGGAGGTTCAGGCAAGCCTGCTCGCGTGAAATCAATTTCCGCAGCAACTGGAATCATGTCACGCGAAACATCGCCACCAAGGATCTGGAAGACGCGCTCGCTGGCATCGCGGACGGCTGGCGCGACGAGCAGTGCGTTCGTTGCAGTGTGCAGTTCGAAGTGCTTCTCCGGATGCGCCAGCGCGTAATGCGTAACCAGCGCAGCAACGTGCGACAACTCCGTGGGCTCTGACTTCAGAAATTTCTTGCGCGCAGGGACATTGAAGAACAGGTCGCGAATAGCGATGGTGGTGCCGGTGGGCGCGCCCACATCTTCCACCTTTGTCATGTTGCCGCCCACGATTTCAATACGTGTACCGACCTCGTCCTCTTCGCTGCGCGTATCCATTTCCACGCGTGCGACCGACGCGATGGACGGCAGCGCTTCACCGCGAAAGCCTAGCGTAGCGATGTGGTTCAGGTCTTCTGCATTGCGCAGCTTGCTGGTGGCGTGACGCTCGAAGGCAAGCATAGCGTCGTCGCGAACCATGCCGTGCCCGTTGTCGACGATGCGGATCAGCTTGCGTCCACCGCCCTCAATCTCAATGCGGATACGTGTGGCGCCCGCGTCCATGGAGTTTTCCAGCAGCTCTTTGACAACGGAGGCGGGGCGTTCGACGACCTCGCCTGCGGCGATCTGGTTCGCCACCTGGTCGGAAAGTACGCGAATACGGCCCATACAGTGATTTTACGGAGTTACATGCGTGGAAAAGGCGGTACGGAACCACAATGCTGTGTCCGTACCGCCTTTATCGCTGCAACGTGCATTGATTCGTTCTGGCGACTAAACCTTTGCGAACAATGCTTCGCGCGGGTCTTCCGGATTCAGCTTCGCCAACTCGCGAAGGATTTCCTTCGACCGCTCATCCTGAATCTTCGGGACAACGATCTGCACTTCCACAATCTGATCGCCACGGACGCCTTCCTGCGAAGCAGACGGCACACCCTTCTCCCGCAGGCGTAGCTTCTGTCCTGTCTGCGTACCCGGCGGAATCTTCAACTGCGTGCGGCCATCAATCGTGGGCACATCAATCTTCGTTCCCAGCGCGGCTTCAAACGCCATAACTGGTACCGTTACGCGAATGTCGTCGCCTGTGCGCGTAAACACGGGATGCGGCCCCGACTTGATGATGAGGTATAGATCACCCGCAGGCGCGCCTTCTGTACCCGCGTTGCCCTTGCCTGCAAGACGA
Source organism: Terriglobus sp. ADX1 (assembly GCF_036877645.1). Taxonomy (NCBI): domain Bacteria; kingdom Pseudomonadati; phylum Acidobacteriota; class Terriglobia; order Terriglobales; family Acidobacteriaceae; genus Terriglobus; species Terriglobus sp. ADX1. Next base: position 55,842 of record NZ_JAEDXV010000010.1, on the reverse strand, counting down.
ATACGCTGACCATCGCGTGTGCCCGGCTTAATGCGGAACTCCAGCGTCTGACGCTTCGTGACCGTACCTTCGCCGTGACAAGTTCCGCAGTCGTGCTGAAGACGCCCCGTGCCACCGCAGCGCGGACACGCAACGTTGAACTTCATGCGACCCTGCATCTGCGTGATCTGGCCGCTGCCATTGCACTGCGGACACGTTTGCGGAGCACCGACCGTACCGGTTCCCTTGCACGTACCGCACTGCTCCTGCCGCGAGATTTCAATCTTCGTGGTGCCACCGCGGATGGCTGTCCAGAAGTCCACTTCTACCTGGTACTCCAGGTCAGTTCCCGGACGCGGCCCGCGTGCCGCCTGTGTCTGCTGGCGTCCGCCACCGCCGCCGAACATGCTGCCGAAGATGTCGCGGAACCCACCGCCGAATCCGCCGCCAGTCTGCTGTTGCGGATTACCGCCAGAGAAGTCGAATCCACCAAAATCAAATGGCACACCGCCGCCTGCATGGCCTCCGCTGTACGTGTTGCCACCACCGTAGCCACCGCGCGCTGCAGCCTCTGCTGCCGCAGGGTCGATGTTGTCGGAATAGAAGCCGAGCTGGTCGTAGATCTTGCGCTTCTTCTCGTCGCTCAGGACGTCGTTGGCTTCTGAGATTTCCTTGAACTTCTCTTCGGACTTCTTGTCGCCGGGGTTGACGTCAGGGTGATACTTGCGCGCGAGTTTGCGAAAGGCCTTGCGGATCTCATCCGCGGTGGCCGTCTTCTTCACGCCGAGTGCGCCGTAATAGTCCTTGTTCTGAGTAGGTGCCATTGTCTTCTTGCTACCAGATTAGATGAGTGAAAGTCACTCAGCGGCGCTGCTGTGTCTCATAACGAGAACAAAAATCACTTTATACGCTGGGAACGCAGGCTTATCCCCGGTTTCAAGGCCGAGGCTGTCTGCTCTTTTGTGGTGTGTTGATCCTTCGGGCACCAGTACAGCGTGCGTCCAGCCACGTCCTTACGCAGAATGGTTTCGCCGCATACAAAGCAGGGTTTGCCGTGTCGCCGATAGACGTAATGCTCCTCGCCACGCGGCGCAGGCTCCTGCTTCGATGGCCGATCGCTCTTCTTTGTGCAGACGATGCGTCGATCCACCATGCCCGCCTTCAGCAAGACAGCGGCGTCCTTCCAGATGGCCTTTAGAGTCTTCGCATCCATTGCATCGCCCGGCGTGAATGGGTTCACACGATGTCGAAACAACAGCTCCGCACGATAGATATTTCCAATGCCAGAGATGATCTGCTGATCCATCAGAAGCTCAGCAATGCTTGTCTTCTTTGAAAGGATCGCTTTGATGGCGCGTTCTGGATCGTCATGCCCACCGGGCTCATGAGCCAACGGATCAGGCCCCAATCGATTCAGTAATGCCTGCCACTTGTCTGCGTCATATACAGAGCAATCCGTAGGCCCACGCAGCTCCCACCAATCCACATCTTCCGGTGGGAATGGCTGCGTGCCATCATCTTTGCCCGGTGGTCCGTTGTACGGCCCTGTGAGCGCATGGGCATTGCCCTTCACACTGCGCGATACCTTGCTGGAACCCGCACGTTGCATCACCGCACGCAGTGTTCCCTTTGGCTCCGGTAGTGGGCCGAGCCCCTCTGTGAAATCGCCAAAGCGGCCAAGATGAATGTGCAAGTAAAGCCCGTTCGCAAACTCATAACCCAGATGCTTGCCTACGGCATGCACCTGCACCATCTTCTTGCTATCGACTAAATGCGCATCTTTGAAGCGATGATTCGGCCCCGGCAACACATTCACTTTGCGTCCCGCGAAGGCCGCATTATGCCGCGCAGCCCAGCGATGTATCTCATTGCCTTCCGGCATCTCTCACACTCCCTGCAATGCATGGACGCCAAACAGCAGACTGCCGTCTACTCCACGGCCGCACCGCCCTGATACTTTTACCCTACGGATCCATCAACCATAGCTGCTTGGACCACGTGATTTGGACACGCAGAAGCAATCTGCTCCCCTCTATCCGCACTTTCTCGATTCCTGTTCGCTCTGAGATGGCATCAAGATCACCTCTCTCAGGCTGAAGCCGCCCCGCTTCGTGGTTGCAACCACCGCAAGATGGGCGCCTCCACTTTGAGTCGCATAACAACCGCTAACACAATAGACACCATTGACGCACAAGCCATCGCTAATACGGGGTGGTGGACATGAAGACGTTGAGTAGCCTTACTGACCTCAAGCAGGATGGGCACATGAATCAGATAAAGCAGGTATGTTGCGTCCGCCATGACCAACACCCAGTGCGGTGTGCGCGGCAAATGATCCTCTAGGGACGCGACAGCGTAGATGAGGGCTGCTGAAAGTACGCCAGCGTCAAGTCGGTGCAGGTTGCCCAGAGGCCACGGCCAATGACATAACAACGCGAACGCAACAACTGCAAGAGGCCCTGCAAGCCACGCTGATAAATAGCGCCGCTGATAACAGAGTCGCGCAACGAGCATGCCGAATGCGAATTCAAGGACCACGGGATCAAGAAAGCGGAAGATTTCAAGATGGAACGAGCTTCGCCAAAACGAACCGATTGCCAACGCAAGTAGAGGCACAAAGGTATAAGGAAGAATTCTGCGCCACTGCATTAAAGAGATGGTGCAGATGGCATAAAAAAGCATCTCGAACTCAAGAGTCCACCCCACTCCCAGGACCGGCCCTGGCTCTAGTGCACTAGAGCGATAGGGGATGAAACAGTAAGAACATAGAACCCAAAGCCAGTTAGGAAGGGCTCTACCACGCATATGTGCTTCCAGCGTCAGGAGGATCAGATTCAGCGTGGTAATTAACCAGTACATAGGGAGAATTCGCAATAGACGATGTCGTGCGAATATCTTCCAACCTCCAACAACTAGCTCAAGTTTGCGTGACGAGATAAAGATTACGAAGCCACTAAGGACAAAGAACATGTCGACGCCTGAGGCGCCCCGATAGTAAATGCGGATGTATCCGTCGTTGAGGTAAAGGGTGGCGTGAAACACAAGCACCATGAGACAAGCTGCAATACGCGCCCACTGCAGGCCCAAATAACGTGAGCCAGAGCGCTTATCAGCAAACGGAACTTCTTGAGGTGAATAGCCCGACCTATCCGCTACCTGGGTCTTGTCCATGAATTGTTTTGTTGTAGCACAACGAGGCAAAAAGAAAATCCTATACCGCCACTTCAGAGGACGGTATAGGACATTTAACTTCTATGCGAAAACTTTAGTTCCACACGTGCTGAATCGGCATGGGTTCAATGCGCAGGATGGTATCCGGACGAACGTCGTAGAGCTTGCGTGCGAACTCCCGCGCCTGCTGTTCGTTCTCGAAGATGGTCTTCTCGTGGAGTTTGCCTGCGACGTATTGCTCGCATTTCCAGATCACTGTATTCATGGCGTTCTCCCTCCTCCTGGGATACTTCCTGCTTTGCAGACACGAAGGGCGCTCGATGCGCTGATTGGCTTTCGAGCGCCCTCTTCGTGTTCGATTCGCATCGCCGTGCTACGCGCGGCGGTGTTCGTCACTTGGCTTCCGATCCAGTGATTGCAGCACCTTCTCTTCCGCCGGAATCACGCTGATTGCAGCAACGCGATTCACACTTTATTTAGACACTGCAATCTACGTTTTGATTCGTGTCTTTGTTTCTTATTTCTACGAATCCGTAGAAATTTTCGGAGGAGGCCAGGGAACCTCTTTCTTTTCAGTTCCCCGGCTTCCAGCCTTTTGCCGTATCACTGACCGTCTGGTCAGTGTCACAGCTTACTTGTTGTCGACGTCCACGTATTCGGCATCAATCACGCCCTCTTCCTGCTTGGGCGCTTCGGTGGTTCCCGCAGCGGCAGCACCGCCGTCCGTGGGAGCCTGACCGGCCTTGTACATGGCTTCGGCAAGCTTGTGGCTAGCCGCAGTCAGCTTCTCGTTCGCGGCCTTCAGATCCGCCGCAGAAGGCGTTCCACTCAGCGTCTGCTTCGCATCGGCCAATGCAGTTTCCACATCGCCGCGCTCCGCGCCACTGATCTTGTCGCCGTTCTCACGGAAGGTCTTTTCCACGTTGTAGACCATGCTGTCGAGCTGGTTCCGCGCTTCAATTTCGTCGCGCTTTTCCTTGTCCTCGCCCGCGTGAGCTTCGGCCTCCTTGGCCATCCGCTCCACCTCTTCCTTGCTCAGACCCGAGCTGGAAGTGATGGTGATCTTCTGGTCCTTGCCCGTGGCGTTGTCCTTCGCCGTCACGTTCAGGATGCCGTTCGCGTCGATGTCAAACGTAACCTCAATCTGCGGCACGCCACGCGGTGCGGGAGGAATACCCGACAGCTTGAACTTGCCCAGCGTACGGTTCTGGTTTGCCAGCGGACGCTCACCCTGCAGAACGTGGACTTCTACTTCTGTCTGGTTGTCCGCAGCCGTCGAGAAGGTTTCGCTCTTCTTCGTCGGGATGGTCGTGTTGCGCGGGATCATCGGCGTCGCAACACTGCCCATCGTCTCAATGGCCAGGGTCAGCGGCGTCACGTCCAGCAGCAGCAGGTCCTTCACTTCACCGCCCAGAACGCCACCCTGAATCGCAGCACCAATCGCAACGACTTCATCCGGGTTCACGCCCTTGTGCGGTTCCTTGCCGAACAGCTCCTTCACCAGTTGCTGGATACGCGGCATACGCGTCTGTCCACCAACCAGAACAACTTCATCCACCTTCGAAGCGTCGATGCCAGCATCGGCCATCGCCTGCTTGCAAGGACCAACCGACTTCTGCAGAAGGTCTTCCACGAGGCTCTCGAACTTCGCTCGTGTCAGTTTCTCCACGAGATGCTTCGGTCCAGTCGCGTCTGCCGTGATGAACGGCAGGTTGATCTCTGTCTCCATGGTTGTGGAGAGTTCAATCTTCGCGCGCTCAGCCGCGTCCTTCAGGCGTTGCAAGGCCATTTCGTTGCCCTTGCCGCGCAGGTCCAGACCTTCCTTCTTGCGGAACTCATCAATCAGCCAATCCACAAGACGCTGATCGAGGTTGTCGCCGCCCAGGTGGGTGTCGCCGTTGGTGGCCTTCACTTCAATGACGCCTTCGCCAACTTCAAGCACCGATACGTCGAACGTACCGCCACCGAAGTCATACACCACGATGGTCTCGTCCTTCTTCTTGTCCAGTCCGTAAGCCAGCGCAGCCGCAGTGGGCTCGTTGACGATACGCTTTACATCCAGACCGGCAATCTTGCCCGCATCCTTGGTGGCCTGACGCTGTGCGTCATTGAAGTACGCAGGCACAGTGATGACGGCTTCCGTCACGCTCTGTCCCAGGTAGTCTTCTGCGGCCTTCTTCAGCTTCTGCAGAATCATCGCGCTGATTTCCGGCGCGGTATATTCCTTGCCCTGCGCATCCACCACAACGTTGTCGCCCTTTGCGACCACCTTGTAGGGAACCATCTTCATCTCTTCATTCACTTCGTTCGGACGACGGCCCATGAAGCGCTTGATGGAGTAAATGGTGTTCTCGGGGTTGGTGATGGCCTGGCGCTTTGCTACCTGACCAACGAGGCGTTCGCCGCTCTTCGTAAACGCAACGATAGACGGCGTGGTGCGGCCGCCTTCTTCATTCGGAATCACCTTCGGCTCGCCGCCTTCCATCACGGCAACGCAGCTGTTAGTGGTTCCTAGGTCAATTCCAATGATCTTACCCATGGGTCTCTTACTCCTCCGGCGACCTCCCCGTCGGGGGCTTGGGCCGCAATTGTCCTGCTCAAACTTAGTATGTATGACGCCGTCTAGCTCAGGCACGTTCAGAATCACATGTGAGTGACTTATTGTCAATGTATATGATGTAGTAATTCACCTTTTGGTCGCAGATTCTCTCTACGACCCTAAACCGGAGAAGAAAGGGGCAAGAATACGGACCTTATGCCCCTAAAAGACGAATCTTCCTTACGGCCATCCGTGATTCAAATTCCGGATTGTCTAAAAGGGGTTGGTGCCGGTGCCGGATGTCCCGGTCGTTGGGGCGGAGCTGGTCGGCGTGTTGCTGGTCGAGCTTGCATTGGAGCCATTCACTCCGTTCGTCCCCAATCCGTTGCCCAGGCTTCCAAAGGATCCGCTTCCATTGGCAGCAGGTGAGCCGCCAAAGATACTTACCCGGGCCTTCAGCAATTCCACACGAGGATCGTAGAGAAACTCCCAATCCTCGATATTTTCAGAGCCGTTCCACTCCACCAGTCCGTGGCCTTTGCCATTGCTGCCCACGCCGATGATTGCCCCTTTGCTGCCCTGAAATGAGGTGGCATTGTTGCCGCCCAGTGTTGAAGTAACGTCCGTCTGGTTTCCAGAGCCCGATCCAGTTCCCGTGCTGCCGGTACTTCCGCTAGCACCGGTTGAGGAAGTCGATGCCCCCGATCCGCTTGTAGTGCCCGAACTGCCAGACGCTCCCGCAGAAGAATTCCCACCCAGGTTTGACACCATACCCGCCGCCGACCCCAGATTCCCCACCGGTGCGCCCTGCAACGGCTCACCAAAGAAGCCTTTAACCTCAGTTTTGGCCTCGCCGAAGTGGATCAGGCGGTATTCACCATTGGTAATTGGGTCTTTGTATTCCTGCCGCAGATAATGCACGTTCGTGGAGGTGCCGCCCAGGCTCATGCCTCCGCCCGGCCCTTTCCCCATAAGCTCATCCATCGATGTGGGATAGCGGCTGTTTTTCTTATAGAAAAGCTGGATGGCCCGGACATACTCCTGGGCACGGTGCTCTGACTCCACTTCACGGTCGCGCTCCAGCTCCTTTGCCACGCGCGGAGCAGCCACGCCCAACACCAGCAGGAGCAGAAAACACACCACCACCAGCCCCAGCAGGAGATAGCCTTCTTCTCCTGCGGAGTGCTTGCGGACTGGCTTCAGAGTGGTCATTGCATGATTAACGGGAGGCGCTGCGTGTTGTTGTTGGTCAGGTCCGTGACCTCCACATCGTGCGCGCCCACTTCCCCAATTTTGTAGCGGCGGCTGACGATATCGCCCTTGCCTGCAATAAAGACGTCTTCACCCTGCAACAGGAAAGCCTGGCGCACACCGTCTTTGCGCGTCGCATTGCCAAAATATCGCAGGTTGATAGGCGGTGGAGGCGGCGGTCCGGTATTGACCGGAGCCTGCGCCACATAGCGCGGTGAGGCGATCGGCTTCGGAATCGATGCCAGCTTCGTTTCTGCAGATGGCGTTCCCGGAGGCGCAAAAATGTTGCGGCCCTTGCCTGCGTAGACCAGCGACTCCGTCAGCAGCATCCCCTCGGGATGCAGCGTGGGATCCAGCTTTGAAGATGGAATGTGAGCCGTGGCATGCGCCGCCGGGTTTGCGGTGCTCGCAGGAGCCGTCTGCGTCACGGCAGGCGAAGGTGCGGAAGGCGTATCGCTGCTTCCGCTTCCGGCAAAGTTGTACACCAAAGAAGCCACAGCGATCAGGCCAAAGGCACTCGCGGCGATCAGCTTCTTCTTATCTTCATTACCCACCTTCATCGCGCTCATGGACGCGCTCCTGCGGCGGTCTGCGCCGTAGCGTAGGCGGGCATGGGTTCGCGGATATACGTCCCAATGCGAAGCTGCAGATTCACCAATCCACCCTGCGCGCCTGTCAGCGCCAGGTTCTCAATCAGGAAGAAGCTCTTGCTGCGCTCCATAGCGTTGATGAAGTGCGCAACGGAAACGTAATCGCCCGTCACCGCGCCGTCGATACGCAATTCCGTCACGCCATCCGTGGGCGCTGCCTGCACGTACGACGCGCGGCTCCAGCGAACGTTCGTCTCCTTCGCCAGCGTGCCAATCGCGGCAGCAACGTCAGAGTACGCATACGGTAGACGATCCGTGTAGAACTTCTGCGCTTCCGCATCCGACGCCTGCAGCTTCGAGTCCACTCCACGCAGCTTTTCTGCGGCCAGATTCGCCGCAGCCACACGCGACTGCTCCACCACAATGGCTTCGTTGCCCTGCGTGCCCGTGCTGCCGCTGACCATATACAGCCTCACGCCGAGGTATAGGCAAAGCAGTACCAGCACACCAGCCACGGCCAGATGCGCATTGATCGGCGTAGCAAGCTTGCGCATGCGTTCGCGCTGTACATCATTCACATTCACGCCGGGCACGGTAATTCCGGAAGGCAGCTTCATGGCTTCTTCACCTCCGGCTTGGTCTTAGTCCTGATCTTGGTCTTGGACTCAGTCTTTTCGTCGGCCTCATCTTCGGTCTTTGCTGCAGTCTTTTCGTGAACGCGCGATTGCAGCGGGTTATAGCCGGAAACAATCTCAAACTCCACACCGGAGATGGCAGGCAAGCCATTCGCGCCGGTCACCACGGCAGCAGGCTGCGGCAAACCATTTGCGCCCATTGTCGACGCATTCCGTTGCGCTGTCTGCTGTGCTTCGCCCTGCAGACGGGGCGCGATAAACCGATGCGACTTCTCCAGGTTGCGCACCAGTTGCACCGTATTCTCACGTTGCCCAAGTACACGCATGCGGATGGTCACTTCACCCGTGGGAGACGGCACCGGCTCAATCGACGATACCTGCACGCCCTCCGGCAGAACCTCTTCCAGATCCATCAGCACCGCAGTCCAGGAGAAACTCTTGCGCTGAAACAGCGTGTTCAGGAACTGATTGCGACTTAACGTTGCGGCGTTCACTGGCTGCCGTAGTCGAGCCTCATTCGCATTGCGCTCGCCCTGCAGCTTTTGTTCCTGCGCCTGTAGCGCTTTCAGCTCTGCCTGCTGCTGCCGCGCCTTTGATGACTGCGAATACAGCCAGATGCCCAGCGCGAGCGCCACCACGGCCAGAGCAGCAATGGCAATACGAAGCTGCTTCAGCAGCCGATCCAGCTCTACATAAGGCCGGGTTGCGAGATTAATCGAGACGCGCACGTTAGCCTTTCAACGCTCCTCGCAGCCCCGCCAACAGCCCGTGGGAAATAGGCGTGGCCGACAACAGATCCGCCGACGTCAATACTTCTGTCGCGCGCAGACCTGTCTCTACCAACATCGCTTCCAACGCGGAAGGAGACAGCGTTCCCGCCGTCAGCACCGTCTCTGGCGCGACATTCAACGAGTCTTCAAAATAAGCAGCCGCCACGCTTACAGCCTGCAGCAATTCCAGCTCCACACGCGACGGGTCATCGGTCGCAGCCAATACACTTGCCTGCACGATCTCTGCCACAGCCACTTCGCTGGCCTCGCCGTCCTGGGTCTGCATCAGCTCCGCATGAATCGCGGCGTTCGCTGGCTCCTGGGACACGATGGCAGCAGCTTCGGCCATAGCATCGGTCTTTAATTCCAGCGTGCGATGCAGAAGCAACTCGCCCCGGCGCAGAATGGCTGTCGTCACGGCATATTCGCTGCCGTTCACCAACAACGACGCGGTCTGCGCGGCATCATCAATCGCAGCCGCAACAGCCAGCGTGCTGGGCAGCACTGCGCCCGGCTCAAATCCGGCCTCACGCACTACCGACTCATATTCCGCCAGAACTTCATTCGGAATGGCCACCACCAGCACCTGCATCACCAGCGAATGGCGACTCATCACCTGCCAGCTGACCTGCGCCAGTTCCGGATTGAACGGCAGCAGCTTGGCCAGCCGGAAACGCATCACGGCCAGCGCATCTTCCGTCTTTGACGGCAGTTCATCAAAATCCAGCAGCAGGACGCGCACGGCCGTATCCGGCACAATGAGCGTCACATCGCGCCCTTTGCCTACCTGCACCGCGCCCAGCGCCTTGCGAAGCGCCGCGATCACGGCAATGCGGTCCACCACATTGCCCACCTTCAGCGACGGCACCACAGCCCCCATCGGCAGCGTGGCAGAAGCCACCTGAGCCAGCAATCCTGCGGTATCCGGCGACGAGGCCGCATACACGCCCTCAGGGCGCACTTCTACAGCCATGCGCGGACGCACCTGCATCGTCGATTTCGGAAGAACGGAAGGCATACTTCGGAGCTAATCCAGACTACATGCTTGAGACGGGATTTGCCGCCGTCCGATAGCACAGCCTCTCTTTCTGGAATTCCATTTCCGAACGTTTCTCCCATCGCCTAAGATCAGCGCATGCCCCGGTGCCTTCCTATCGCCTTGCTCCTTGCTGCTTTAGCAACACCGTCTGGCCTGCACGCACAGGCAACTTCCTCCACGATTGAGCAGCTTGCCTTCCTCACCGGTCGCTGGATCAGCGACACACCGGATGAATATCAGGAAGAATCATGGTCACCTATTCATGCACAGAACATCACAGGCCAGTTCCGCGTCCTTCACAAAGGCACGCCTGTCTTCTACGAATTCTGGACGGTCGAAATGGATCCCAATATGCCCGTCCTGAAGCTGAAGCATTTCAATGCCGGGCTTATTGGATGGGAAGACAAAGACAAGAGCACCCGCATGCCCCTGCGCAAGGTCAGCGCAAATGAAGTCCTGTTTGAGGAAGAAGACGGCAGCACCACCCTGCACTATCAACGAGCCGGAGATACACTCACCTGCACCGTCCACCATGCGCGGACGGGCAAAGATGAAATCTTCCATTTCCACCGGCAGCCTTAAAGCGGCGGCCACGGAGCCGTGGAGGGCGGTGTGACTGTGCCATCAATTGTCGTCGGTTCCATCAACTCCGTTCGCGTTCCATCGGGGTCAAACAGATTTGATTGTAGTTTGCGATTTTTGCCGACGTGATCGTCCTCCAGCGGACGCTTGTACGTCGCGGCATAGGGCCGTTTCTTCAGCTTTGCCACCGCCTCCGGCACACTGGGCACCACCAGACAGATGTGGTGTGCCGAGCCACGCTTCGTGGGCGCTGGCGCTTCCTTGTACAACATGAACTCCACATAATCCGTGCTGTCCGGCATTTTCAGGTTGATCCACGAAAGCGTCTTGCCATCTGACGATCCACGCCACGTCTCCGTAAAACCCAACACCTGCGTATAAAAGCGATACTCCGGATCAAGATCCGTCACGATGAGTCCGGTATGCGTCATATGCGTGGAAATACGTTCCGGCCCCAGATGCTTACCGAAGTCCTGCGCAGTCTTGCCCTGCGGCATGTACTGCACAAACTCCACCTGATGCCCGGCAGGATCAGTAATCTTGAACGCCACATTGCCAATGCGTCCATGCGTTACTTCCTTTGGAACGGCAACGCCCTTCGCTGCAAGATAGCGGCGCATCGCTTCAGCGTCGTTCGTCTCAAACGAAACATCGCCAAAGCGATCAGTGCCAGCTTCCTTTTCCGGCGTCAGTTCCACGAACTGGTGGTCGTTGATTTTGAAGAACGTGAACGCAACCTTGCCCTCTTCGCTCATCCACGTATTCACTTCTTCAAGCCCAAGCCAGTCACGATAAAACGCACGCGAAGCCTCCATGTCATGCGACGCATAGGCCACATGCGCTATGCCAAGGATCTTTGGCCGCTGCTGCGCCTGCGCAACAACGGCTCCCACCGTCAGAAGAGAAAAAAGGATTCGCAGTCCACGCCGCATCGTTCGCCCTCATACGCTGCGGAAAAACATCACGCAGCGAAGCGGCACCAGCATAGTACGAACGCACAAAAGATGCGCGGCTTTAGCGACCGCTTTCGATGAATGTAACCTTGTTGATCTCATGCAGCGTGGTCACGCCAGCGCGTACGCGTTCCAGCGCCGAATCGCGCAGGAAGTGCATGCCCTTAGCCGCGGCTTTGCGACGAATCTCGCTGCCCGGCTTCTTCTCCAGCAGCATTTCGCGCACTTCATCATCCAGTTCCAGCAACTCGTGAATCGCCGAACGGCCACGATACCCCGTACCGCCGCACTCAATGCAACCTGTGCCCTCACGAAATTCGAACCCACGCCATTCCTCAGGATTCAGGCCGTTCTCCAGCAATACCTCATCGCTGTACGTGCGATGCGTTGCACAGAAATCGCAGATTTGTCGCACCAGTCGCTGCGCCAGGATGCAGTTCAACGCCGACACAAAGTTGTACGGCTCCACACCCATGTTCAGGAATCGACCCAGCACGTCCACCACATTGTTTGCGTGAACGGTTGTGAATACAAGGTGACCCGTCAATGCAGAGTTGATGGCAATCTGTGCTGTCTCCGCATCACGAATCTCACCCACTAGAATCTTGTCCGGGTCATGACGCAGAATCGAGCGCAAACCACGCGCAAACGTGAGGCCCTTCTTCTCATTCACAGGAATCTGCGTAATGCCGCGAATCTGGTATTCGACAGGGTCTTCAATGGTGATGATCTTGTCTTCTTCGCTCTTGATCTCGTTCAACGCGGCGTACAGCGTCGTTGTCTTACCGGAACCCGTTGGCCCGGTCACCAGCACCATGCCGTAGGGTTCTTTGATGTAACGGCGGAAACGCTCCAGATCATGCGCACCAAAGCCCACAACGTCCAGCGAGAGCTTCTTGAACTTCTCGCTCATCGATTCTTTATCCAGCACACGCAGCACAGCATTTTCGCCATGCACCGTGGGCATGATCGACACACGGAAGTCGATCAGGCGTCCCTTGTAACGCACACGGAAACGACCGTCCTGCGGCACGCGACGCTCTGCAATATCCAGTTCGCTCATGACCTTAATACGCGAAAGAATTGTCTGATGATGCTCACGCGCAATGGGTGCCATTGCCTGCTGCAACACGCCGTCGATGCGGTACTTCACCAGCAATGAATCGTCGTATGTTTCGAGATGGATATCCGATGCGCGCCGTTCCAGCGCGGAGAAGATCGTCGTATCGACGAGTCGAATGATCGGCGAGATATCGTCTTCACTCGTCAGTCGTTCAATCGAAATGTTCTCGTCAGGATTATCTTCCGCAGACAGGACATCAAACGTGAGACCTTCCGTCGCCTCTTCCAGAACGCGCTGCGACTGCTCTGTCTTCTTCAACAGATCCGTAATCTGCGACAACGTGGCAACGCGCGTCAGCAGCCGTTGCCCAAGCAGGCCGGAGATTTCATCCAGCACCATCAGGCGCGAAGGATCGCTGACCGCGATGACGAGACGATCTGCAAGCTGTTCCAACGGGATGAAGTTGTAGCGGAACATCAGTTCCACCGGCACCGACTTCACAAGTTCATGCTGAATCTTGAAGTCGCGCAGGTCGACGAACTCGCAGTGATAGCGTCGCGCCATCAACTGCGCGCGCTCTGTCTCGTTCAGTTCCGGATTCGCAATGGGGATTGCAAGAGGAGATGCCATAAGTTCGTTGAACTCCTAAAACCTTAGGTAAGACTTACTGCCCTGCTCCGGGCTGCCCGCTCGCAGCGCCCGCGCCAAGCTGCAGGATCGGCAGATAAAGCGAAATCAGAATTACGGCAACCACAATGCCCATAAAGATCAGCAGCGTGGGTTCAATCAAACTCAACAACGCGGCAGTGGATGTATCCACATCCTCTTCAAAGAAGCCGCCTACCGAGTTCAACATCGTGGGCAAAGCGCCAGTCGACTCGCCCACTTCGATCATTTCCAACGCGAGCTCTGGAAAGACCTTTGTAGCTTCCAGAGATCGGCTTAGGCCCTGACCTTCACGCACCTGCGTCACGGAAGCGAACACCGCATTCGAAACCTGACGCGAAGAGATAGACCGCGCAGCCGTTTCCAGCGAAGGCACCAGCGGCAAACCACCCGTCAACAAAGTTGAGAGCGTGCGCGCAAACAATCCCACCTGGTACTTCAACCAGATATTGCCAATCAGCGGAATCGACAAGCGCACACGATCAATGAGCGTGGCGCCTGCATCTGTCTTCGACCACCGATACAACAGAAACGCCGCCAATAGCACAAATGGCAATACATACAAACCGTACTTCTGCGAAGCGTTGCCCACATCCAGCAAGAACACCGTAATCTTCGGCAGCGGCGCGTTCAACTGGTCATACAATTGCGCAAAGCGCGGCACCACAAACGAAATCAGAAAGATGAAAAGCCCCACCACCAGCGTGATCAGCAACGTGGGGTACACCAGCGCGCTCTTCAGCTTTTTTGTGACCGTAAGCGACACGCGCTGAAAATCCACATAACGTTGCAGCACTTCCGCAAGGTTGCCGGAACGCTCACCCGCAAGCAACGTCGTTGTGAAGATCAGCGGAAACCCACCCTGCGCGTCAAACGCTCCTGACAAGGATTCGCCCGTCTTGATACGCGCCGCCACGTTCACCAGTTGCGCCTTGAAGTTTTCATCGCGTTGACGCCGCGCCAACAACTCCAGCGATCCTGGAATAGGCAAGCCTGCCTTAATCAGCGTGACAAACTGCTGGTTAAACACCAGGAAGGCCTGCAGTTTCACCTTCTTACTGGAGGAACCACCCGCCAGCGCGCTCTTGGGCTTTACGGAATAGACAAGGTATCCCGCCTGCAAAAAGCGTGCACGCAATTCTTCCGCGCTGGCAGCAGGATGCGTTTGCTCCTGCACGCGGCCGCGTTCGTCGGCGAGTTTAACTATGTATTCCGTCATTCAGTGGTCTGCACAATTTTAGACGGACTACGAACGATTCCAGAGCAGCCCCACGATGAATCCACCGTCACCTTCGCCAAAACCGGAATCGCCTCTAAGCCGTGGCCTTCGACTTCCTCGTCAGCACCACCAGCATTCCCACCACAACCACCACGGCGAACATGGCGGCAAAGCTCAGAATCCGCAGAATGGACACGGTGTATTTGCCTACTACCGGGTTGTAGCTGCAGCAATACAGGATCAGCAGATCCACCGGATTGCTGATCTTTCGCTCCGATGCCTCCAGCAACGCCATCCTCAGGTCGCGCGCCGGGAAGTCTACACCCGTCAGATACTTGGAAAGCTTGCCGTCCGGCGTGGCGAACATTATCGCGCTGGAATGGGCAAACTGATCCATCTTGCCATCCGGCCCCGGCACCTTTACATAATGAAAGCCAGTGGAACCACTAATCGCTGCAATATCCGCCGGGGTTCCCACCAGAAAATGCACCGCATCGGCAGGCGCGTTCTTTCCCACATCCGCCAGAAATTGCTGTTTCTGCTTCACTGCGTCTGCGGGGGTATCCGTGGGATCAATGCTGAACGTTAGAACGTCGTAGTCCTTTCCAGGCCGAAGCGTCACGTCATGCAGTCCGGCGCTCAGCCCATGAAGTACCTGCGGACACAGCATGGCGCACTTGTAATAGATCAGTGCCATCACTACTGGCCGCCCATGAAACCAGTCCGACAGCGGCCCGGTATGTCCAGTTTCATCGGTGAAGGTCGCGCTCATAGGCAGCAACTGGTTCAGTCGCTGCTCCAAACCCGCCTGCTGCAGATACGCCGGTAACTGCTGCGCATGTGCCCCCATGGCGTGATCCGAAGAGTACCCCTGCGCCACGGCAGGAACGCCTGCCCATAAGAGAGTCAAAGCAAGGAAAACGCCTCGGAAACGCATGCAACCTCCGCAAGCACGAAGAATGGTGCCCTTTTCAGGCTAGTCCCGATAAATCTCTTCGTGGCTTGCTGCACTGGAATGGCGCATCGAACATCGCCCGCCGACGATACCCTGCATAGCAAAAAGGCCCGCCGAAGCGGGCCTTTTGAACTGGTGCTGCAGGTTCGCAGCATAACTGTTAGACCGAGAACGACGATCCGCAACCGCAGGTGCTCTTCACCTGGGGATTCTCAAACTTGAAGCCAGCAGCTTCCAGAGTCTCGACATAGTCGACGGTGCAGCCGTTCAGGTACATAGCGCTGGTAGCGTCCACGAAAACCTTCAGGTCATCAAAGCGGACAACCTTGTCCATCATGCCCTGCTGGTTCTCAAAGCTCATGGAGTACTGGAAGCCGGAGCAGCCGCCACCTACAACACCAATGCGCAGACCAGCCGGAAGCGGATCCTGTGTGGCCATAATCTCCTTCACCTTGGCGATGGCAGAGGGCGTCAGCGCTACGGGCTGGGTCGTCGGGGCCGGGCCGGTGACTACTTCGGGTGTGGGAGCGGCAGTTGCCATGGTGGTTGTCTCCTTCAGAACTTCAATCTCTAGTGTAAGCCCCCGGCAAACTCCGATCAAGCCGGTCGCTGTTTGATCTTTATTACTAGATGCTTGAGGGCCCGCTAAGTTGCGGTCCTGTTTGGACGAAATCAAAAAAGAGAGGCCGCAGCACGGAAGCTGCGGCCCCGAGGCAGTTACACCCTGTTTTGGCGTTAGAACGAAATTCTGCCGCCAAGCGAGATGAGGCGCGGGAAGTTGATGGCCGAAGTGTTCACCGAGCCAAACGACGCGTTCCCATACTTCAGGCCATTGGTGTTGAGTGCGAACAGCGGTGTATTGGTCAGATTGAGCATTTCTGCCTGGAAGCGGAAGTGTACCCGCTCTGTCTGAAAGTCTTTGAACACAGACATATCCACGTTGCGAGAGCCCGGCGCACGGCAAGCGCTGCTGGTGCGAGACAGGTTGCCGAACTGGCCGTTGCCTGGCTGCGTGGTAGCGAATGCCGCTGGGTTAAAGAACGTGGTCAGGCGCGATTGCGTTGACCCCGACGTGCACAGCGGAACTCCGTAGATAACATTCGGACGTTGCGTTGCTGTTCCCAGGATGGAAGAGTTCAGGTTGGTGTTGTTCTGGATTGGCACCGGTCCGCCAGACTGACCGACGAAGGTTGCGTTCGCGCTCCATCCACCAACGATCAGATCCATCCAGCGATTGTTGTTCAGGAACGCACGTCCCTTGCCGAAGGGCAGTTCGCCTGTGCCGCCAAAGGTAAACCGGTGAGGGATATCGTTAATGGCCAGCGAATATTCGCCGCCGGGGCCGTTGATGTTGTAAAAGTTCTGCGGTCCGTTAGCGCCCACGTTCAGATTGCTGCTCTGCGAGAAGACGCTATCCATGTTCTTGGACCACGTATATCCAGCTGTCAGAGAGAAGCCATGCGAGAACCGCTTGCGCGTGTTGAGAATCAACGACTCATAGTTGGACTGCGAGACGCTGGGCTGAATGTTCACTGCGCTGAACTGTGGGAACGGACGGCAGAGCTGATTGTTGGCAATCTTTGCTGCCGCAATCACGCCGGTGCCACCCTTATTGGCATAGGGATTGGTGCTGCTATCCGTTAAGAATGTGCTGCTGCCAGTGTTTGCCGGGCATGCACCCTGCCCATACGGAATCGCACCTGGGTTGATCTGATCGATGTTGTATGTGCCGCCATTGCTTGGCAGCAGGTTGCGGCCATGCGATGCGACATAGCCCATTTCACCGGACATGCCGAACGCAAACTCGCGCTGTACATCCAGCGACCATTGCTGGATCAACGGCATACGACGATCCTGATCAATGGTTGTGAGGCTGGTACCAACGCCCTGTGAGAGACCAAGGCTGTTACCGGAAGGCTGTGTCAAACCATTCGGGAATGGATTGCTCAGGGAGTTGGCAGGAGTACGGTTGCTGTCGTTCGATGCAACATACGTTGATGTTGCAGCATAGCCAGGAGCAAGGCTTGCGCTGGTGGAGTAAAACAGCGGTGCATAGAAGACACCGAAGCCACCACGAACCACAGTCTTCTCATCCAGCGCATATGCTGCACCAATACGAGGCGAGAAGTTGAAGGAGTGGTTGCTGCAGCAGTTCGTGCTGTATCCGTTTTGTCCCGCGTATTCGATCGCGCCCTTGGTGGTAACTCCCGCAGTTGTCTGCAGAGGGCTGGTGATGTTGCGATCGAAGCCCACAGCATAGTGATTGCTGCGCTCGTGAATGCCCGGCTCAAATTCATAGCGTAGACCGGCATTGATCGTGAGCTTGTTGGTTAAGCGGATATCGTCCTGGAAGTACACAGCGTTGTATTTCACGTTCAGCGCAAGCGGTGTTACCACCTGCACGGAACCACTTGTGGGATAGCCAAGCAGAAGGTCGGCTACGTCCGCGCCACCTACGCGTGTGCCAGCCAACGGATTCTGCGATGTGAAGGTGTTCTGGAAGGTGTAACTTCCGTTTCCGGTACTTACGTTGGTGAAGTCAACGGAAATGGTACGGAAGTTATAACCAGCCTTGACGGAGTGACGTCCGAGGCTCTTTGCTACAGCCACCACAATGTTGCGTGAATAAAATACCGCTGGTCCTGAGTTATTCGTTCCAAAGGATGCTGCAGACTGCATTGTGATGGCGGGAAACGCTTTCTTCTGCAAGCTATTCGCGTAGCTGGAGGGGAATCCTAGCTGCGTCTGGTCATAGTTAGAAGTTAGATCCAGCGTGTTATTCGGGAAGCGATTCTGTCCGTACGACACAGTCAGGATAGTCGTAGGATTCAGCGTGATTACGTTGTTCTGATTGAATGCATCCACCTTGCGATACAGCAGGTAAGCAGTCGTACCACCAGCGAACGATCCTAGAGGGTTGCCACCTGGTTCTTTCGAACCATAGTGAAGATAGGAAGCATTGGCCAACCACCACTTAGTCACCTGGTGATCAACCTTCGCAATGAATTCATCCGCGCGATCTCCCAGGAGATCGGTTGGCTGAAAATTTGTTGCTCCGTACGCAGCCGATGAATTGCAGCCTGCAGCGCATGTGGGCAATGCTGTAAGCAGGTTCTTACCTACTGTGTTGATTCGGTTTGACGGAATGATATTGCCGGCAAAGGCAGTGCGGATGCCGGTAGTAGGATCCGTGGTCAACGGGTCATAAATACAGAGACCGCTGGTACAAACGCCATTGGATACAGTACCGCGTGCAGAGAAATCACCTGCTTTTTCTGCAGCCGTCGGAAGATAGTAGTTAGCTCCGAGAGGCGAACGCTGACGATAGCCTTCTTCTGTAACCCAGAAGAAGGTCTTGTCTTTCCAGATGGGCCCGCCGAGAGAACCTTCGTAGCTGTACTGGGCAATGTTAGGACGCGGTGCGCCAGTGCGATTGTTAATCCATGTGTTCGCAGACCAATTCGTCTGACGTGTGGATCCATACAGATTGCCATGCAATGTATTGGTTCCAGATTTCAAAAGTGTGTTGAATACGCCGCCACCAGTGCGTCCTGCTTCCGCATCATAGGTATTCGTCTGCGTCTTCATTTCCTGCACGGCTTCTACAGACGGGATAATCACCGCGCGATTGGAAAAGTCCGTTACCGGAACACCATCAATCAGGTAGTTATTCATATTGATCGGGCCACCGGCGATTGAGATCGCGGATGATCCCGACTGATCCTGAAAGCGGTTGAAGCGTGGATCGCCGACTGCCGTCACATTGTTATTGAGCTTAGTAAGAAGAAACGGATTGCGACCAAGGTTCGGCAGGTCAACGAGTTTCTGCGCGTCAAATACCTGGCCGTTCTGTGCAGTTGCTGTATCAATGGCCGGTGCTGCGCTGGTTACTTCTACCACCACACCAGAGCTACCAACTGTGAGCGGAATGTCCAGCGCTACGGTCTGCTGCGTGGCAACGATCACGCCTTTCTGCGTGTAGACCGAAAAGCCATTAGCGGTGACGGAGAGGTCAAATGTTCCAGGATCGACCGCGTTAAAAACATAATCACCTGCGCCCGTGGTCACAGTCTTACGTTTGATCTTGGTTCCAGTGTCTGTCAGCGTAACTTCAGCATTCGGAATAGCAGCTCCGCTGGGGTCTTTCACCAGACCTTTCAATGTGCCGTAGTACGACTGTGCATGTCCGGGTACTGCCGCAGCCAAGAACACTACGGGGGCAAGCGCGAACGATCGGGAGAAACGATAATATCTGGACAACATAAGACCTCCTGCAAAGGTGCGGCAATTGAGTACAGATGTTCGTTGCCCGCGGCGCTCGGTATCGCCGGGACAGATTGGTTTATGTAGGCTTGTGCATCCTCATGCGAAGGACACATGAAGTTACAACGCTGCGTTCGCGTCGCGAGGCGCTGCGGCGCGTGACAAAGAATGAATTCGCTACTCGGTGCTGCTGGTACGGCTCGTCACCCCGAAGGCGTTTGCGTTCGGCGTGCCTGCGATGCAATATCCGGAGGTTTTTGATCCGGGGTTGCGGCGTTGTTGCAGGTACTCGGTGTTACTTCAGGTGAAGCAAAGCGGGCGGTACATCGTGCAAAAGGTGCTGCGGGACTGCGAAGGTTCCACCCCTTTCAGGGTGCGTCTTCAAGTAGTTCTGCTAGCTATGCTTCAAGCCCGCACTTAGGACAAGTGCGAAGAAGAAGCACGTTGGATGTGATTGGTTGAACTGATATTACGGAGAGGTCAATAACGTGTCAACGAAGAAATGATGGTTGAGAAGGAAAACTAACTATTTTTCTTCCCATCAACAGCGGACATGCACCATCCCCGCGACAAAGCGCACCCGAAACACAAAGAGCGCAAAGCTTTCGCAGAGTGGCCGCAAAGGAAATTCTCTTTGCTTACACTGCGGAAACTTTGCGCTCTTGTATTACTGCGTTTCGTATATCACCAATCAGAAGATTGGACTTGCGAATACGATTAGTTTTATTACTTACCCTTTACGGCGATCACTTCAATTTCCAGCAGATAGCCCGGAGCAACCAGATTGGCAACCTGGAAAGCTGAGCGAGCAGGCTTGTTGGGCTGCTCCTTGGTTCCGAAAAACTGCGTGAAGCTGGCCTGCAGCCCAGGGAAATCAATCTTGCCGAGCTTGGGGTCAGCAGCCAGGAACACGGTGGCCTTCACGACGTCCTTCATGTCCAGGCCCTGCTCCTGCAGGATCTTCTGGATCTTCGTCAGGATGTCGAAGGTCTGCTGCTTGGTGTCGCCAAAGACTGCGGGTGTTCCCTTTGCAGGATCAGCAGGCGTAATCGGCGTAGCAAGCTGGCCGCTGACGTACAGCGTGTCGCCCGCCCAAACAGCCGTTGCAATGGGCGACTTCTCCGTCTGGATGTGCTTCACCGTTACCTGTGCATGGCTGGAAACGACAGCGGCAGTAGCCAGTACACCGGCCAGAATCGTGCTCTTCAACTTCATGGAAATGCTCCTTCTGTGATCGTTGCAAAAGACAAAAGGGGAAGGCTCATCGCCTTCCCCTGGATGTTTCGGTTTACGCTTCCACGGGGCCGAAGTCACCAGCCATCCGTGCAGACTTTACGCGCTCGCAAATCATCTCCGTCGCTCGGCGGCCCGACTGCGATGCGCCCTCCTGCCAGCCCACAACGTGCGTCGTGTGATCGCCCGCGAAGAAGATCGGGCCATCGGGCTGGATCAGCGTGTTGTAGCCAGCATCACCACCGCCGTAGCTCCGAATCCACGAACCTTCGTTGTACGGAACGTGGCGCCACATGCAAATGATCGGCTTCGTCAGCTCCTGCGAGTGCCCAGGATGAATCTTCTCAAGCTGCTTCTTCGCCGTGGCAAACTTCTCCTCCAGCGTCAGCTTCTCCCATCCCCAGTTCAACTCGTCCTCGTAGCCCGTGCAGAGGATGCCCTTATCCGCAAACAGGTTCGCAGACGGATACCAGATCACAGTCGTGGGTCCGGGCGCGCGGAAGCTCAGGCCACCATAGATGTTGTAGTCCTTCTCCCAGAAGCGGTTTGACTCCCACGCCAGCTTGTAGCTGTTGGCGTAAGTTGCACCATCAATCGCAGCCTTGTACGGTGCGGAGAGATCGTTCTTCATCTTCTTGATGATGGGCAATGGCATGGCGTTCACCATGTAGTCGGCCTTGATCACCTGCTCCTTGCCGTTCTGCATGTAGGTGACTTCCACCCCCTTGTTCGCGCCTGTGCGCTTGAACGAAGTGACTGGGGCGTTGTAGATGATGGTCTTCGTCTTATCCAGCTCACGCGCAAAAGCATAGGGAATGCGATCCATGCCGCCCACCGGCTGCATCATCGTTGCCTGCCAGTCCCATGCCTCTTCATACAAAATGCCCGACCAGAAGTTCGCATCCAGCAGCGTGTGCATGTCCAGAGGATCTTCAATCTGCATGGTCTGCGTGCCTGCGCCGGGATACTGCTTAATGCCAGCGCGATCGGAGCCATGGTACTTACCGTCAAAGCCCAGCGGACCATAGGTGCGCAGGAAGCTCAGCATCCGGTCCTTATCTTCCTTGCTCAGATCGGTATCCAGCGCGCCGCCTTTGATGGACTTCGCCAGCAACTCGCTTACATGGCCACGCGCGTCGTTGAGGGCCTTGCGCTGCACCACCGGCTTGCCGCCATACGCAGCATCGTTCTGCAAAATCGTGGAACGCGACGTGTTGACCTCTACCTCGAGCGGAATCTTCAACTCGCGGCAGTAACCCAGGATCGTCGTGTGAACCGAAGGCAGGCGGCCGGGGCCAAGGTTCTGATAGTTCCCCGGCTCCCAGGTACACTGCTGCTTCGTTCCATCAATAAATTCAATCGTGGTGCCGTTGCGAGCGCTCCAGTTACGGCCGCCAGGGCGGCTGCGCGCTTCCAGCAACGTCACCTTATAGCCCAGCTTACGTAGTTCGTACGCGGTCACCAGTCCGGCGACACCGCCACCCGCAATCACCACACTGACGCCCTTGCCAACGCCGGCTTGAGCCTCAATCGGCTTCACCACCTGCGCCTTCATCGGCATCATGCCCAAAGCCTGCATGGTGGCAAATGTTGCGGAATAACCGCCGGCCTGGCCGACGCGCATAAGGAAGTTACGACGGGTCATCGACATCGAAGAGATGGCTCCTTACTTCTGCTGTGCCGGAAAATCCGGCGGTGACGAACAGCGACAGGAAATCAAAACGCGGATGTGCGTTACGAGCACGCGCACCACACGCGGTCCCCTGAATGAATTGTGAAAGGATTGCAACATCAGTATGCCAGACAATTTCCGCAGGCGATATGGAAATCTGCGGAATGCGCAAATCGACGGGATCTGCTGCGACAGGCAGGACGATTAGGATACCGAACTAACCGAGTGGCGCGCTCACCTGCACCGGCGGCTTTGGCTCGCGATACACCCACCGGCTCAGCAGATATTTCTGCGCCGGGTGCTCCACCAGCTTGAACGCGGCATACGCAAAGCAAAGAATGAACGCATAGCTGATCCACGGGTCATACTTCGCCACGCCCAACCGCTCTGGCAGATGGTGGTCGTGCAGGAAGATAAACGTGTTGAAGTGCAGCAGATACAGGCACAAACTCGCACGCCCAAACGCTGCGATCGGGCCCCATCCCAGAAAGCGCGAAATCCAGTGATTCCCGGTTAAACCCCAAACCAGCAGGGCAAATACCGGCGTCAGCATACCGCCATGCAACATGACATACGGCAGGCGCGGCACCAGCACATAGAACGCTGCAAGAGCAGCTCCACCCGCCAACAGAGTCAGCGCCAGCTTGACCCGATCACTCAATTCCACCATTGCATGCAGGCGGCCCAGAGTAATCCCAGCAAGGAAGATCGGCACAAACGGCA
Organism: Terriglobus sp. ADX1; assembly: GCF_036877645.1. Taxonomy (NCBI): domain Bacteria; kingdom Pseudomonadati; phylum Acidobacteriota; class Terriglobia; order Terriglobales; family Acidobacteriaceae; genus Terriglobus; species Terriglobus sp. ADX1. The sequence goes on along the minus strand of NZ_JAEDXV010000010.1, from coordinate 32,539 downwards.
GCGGCGTGTACTTCAATGCTCGTAGCCAATAACCCGACGAATAGCGATCAATGTTGTACAAACCATCGGGATTCAGAACGGTATAGATCGTTGGCAGCAGCAGTTCCCACAGCCAGAACACACCAAACAAAGCCAGCAGTTTCCCCGGCGAACGCGGCCACCACTTCATGCGGATGATGTGCGGAAACGCCAGGTACAACATCGCTTCCGTGGCCAACGTCCATGCCACGGTATTCCAGAACGTGGCCAGCGTCGGACTCCATCCCTGCAACAGAAAGGGGGTGAGCACAAAGCCACGTATAAACTCGCTCAGCGGACGGATCTTCCACTCCGCATGCAACATCTCCAGCGATATCACCAGCGACAGCAGATACACCGGATACAGACGCGAAAGGCGCGCAGCATAAAACTTGCCCGGACGTAACGTGTCCGCACGATGCGCATAGTTGTACGCCAGCACGAATCCACTGATCAGCAGAAAGAAGCTGATGTACGTGAACCCTGCGTTGATCAGGGGCTTCACAAACTCCGGTAGCGGAGGCGTGAAGTGAAAGAACATGATGCCAATGGCGAGAAACGTTCGGATGCCGGTCAATCCTGGCAACGGCGGTTTCTTCTGCGGCGCAACCGCGGTTACTTGCGTCATTACGACGTCACAAGTGTTCCAAGTTTTTCGCCGCCAACCACACGCACAATGTTGCCTTCTTCACGCATGGAGAAGATCACCATCGGCATGTTGTTGTCGTTGCACAGCGACACCGCCGATGTATCCATCACACGCAGGCCCATCTTGATGATGTCCATATATGTGATCGTCTGGAACATCGTCGCTTCGGGGTCCTTCTTCGGATCGGCCGTAAAGATGCCGTCAACCGAAGTCGCCTTCAGCAGCACATCCGCACGAATCTCCATGGCACGCAGCGCAGCAGCGGTATCCGTAGAGAAATACGGATTGCCCGTACCTGCGCCAAAGATCACGACGCGGCCCTTTTCCAGATGGCGAATCGCACGGCGGCGAATATAAGGCTCGGCGACCTCGTGCATTTCAATCGCGCTCATCACGCGGCACTGGATGCCCAGCTTTTCAATCGCGTCCTGCATGGCAATGGCGTTGATCACCGTGGACAACATGCCCATGTGATCCGCTGCAACGCGGTCCATGTGAATGGCTTGTTCCGCGACACCGCGGAAGAAGTTGCCACCACCCACAACAACGGCCACCTGGCAGCCACTGCTGGCAAGCTGCACAATTTCCGAAGCCACACGGCTTACGAAGATGGCATCAATACCAAAGCCCCGGCCCGCAGCCAGTGCCTCACCTGAAATCTTGAGAAGAACGCGTTTATACATCACCGCTCCCCAGTATCGCATGATGGGTACGATTCCCCGAAGGCCCCAGAGGACCGAATACCTGCCAGCGCCCCTTCATTCATCGCCGGAACAAGGAGGCCCCAAGACCCATCAGATCTCACTGCTCAGGCCTTATTCAAAAACGCATCCTTCAGCCGCTTGCACCCGCCATCCTCAAACTGCACCATCACCGTGTCGCCCATCACATCCCGCACACGGCCACGCCCAAACCGCTTGTGCCGGACCACAACCCCTTCCTGAAACTTCGCAGGAACAACCTGAGGCAGGGTCTCCGGGGCCGTTGTCAGAATCGGCCCATTCAGCGTTTCAATTCGCGTCACACCTTCGTCTTCGCTTGCACCGTGCAGAGCCACCTCTGGCTCATGCATCTCCCACGCACGATTCACGCAGTTATCGCAGTTGCCACACCGCTCGCCCTCATCTTCGTTGAAATAACGACGAATTACCTGCATGCGGCAGTGCACCGTCTCCGCATACTGCATCATCTCGTCCAACCGCGAGCGGTCCGCACCAGAGCGTTCGGTATAACTGGCAAGCAGCATCTCCACATGCGCATCTGTAATTGGCTCCGCATGCCGCAGCACATACCCGCCACGTCCCCGACGCACCACCTTCATCTCGCGCAACAAATACAGAATCACTTCAGCCCGCCGCTTCCCGATCCCCGCACGCTCCGGCAATGCCGCCGCACTGACCGCATCCGTTGCGGAAAGAGCCTCCAGTACGGCGCGCAACTCTTCCGCTCGCGGATACCGCCCCGCCGCAAAATAGCTCTGAATACGCCGATCTTCCAACCGATACAGCAGCACGGCTTGTGCCGGTTTGCCATCGCGCCCCGCACGCCCGGCCTCCTGGTAGTAGCTCTCCAGCGAATCTGGAAATTCGTAGTGAAACACGAACCGGATATTCGGTTTATCAATCCCCAGTCCAAACGCCTTCGTCGCCACCATCACGCGGCATGTGTCGTTCATGAACTCAGCCTGCGCACGTTCGCGTTCGCGAGCCGTCATCTTGCCGTGATATTTTCCGCTGGTAATTCCTGATTCCTTGAACCGCTCATACAGTTCGTTAGCCGAACGAACCGATGCGGTGTACACAATACCCGTGCCATCCGTGTTCGCCAGCATCTGCATCAGCCGCGCCAGCTTCGCATCGTTATTCACCGTGGGATGCACCGCAAGAAACAGGTTCGTGCGATCGCTTCCAGCGTTGATTACCACTGCATCCTTCGCGTTCAATCGCTCCAGGATTTCCTGCATCACCTCTTCCGTCGCAGTTGCCGTCAAGGCCAACACCGGCGGATTTCCCAGCGCCTCACGCGCATACCGCAACCCCAAATACGCCGGTCGAAAATCATGGCCCCACTGCGCAACGGTGTGCGCCTCATCCACGACAAAAAGTGAGACGCCCGCCTGCCTCAACTCCGCAAGAAACTCTTGATTCTGTAACCGCTCCGGCGTCACATAGAGCAGCTTCGGACTACCTGCGAACAATGCTGCTTCAGCCTCAGCCTTCTGCGCCTTGGTTAACGTAGAGTCGATGCGTTGCACCGCAATCGCTGCGCCCTCCGCCTTCCACTGCTGATCCTGCATCAGCGCAATCAAGGGCGAAACCACAACCACCGTGTGCGGTAACAACAGAGCAGGCAACTGATACGTGAGCGACTTACCCGCGCCAGTCGGCATAATCGCAAGCACGCTACGCCCACGCATCACCGCCTCCAACGTCTCCCGCTGCGCACTGCGAAACTTCGTAATGCCAAAGCGAGCCTTCGCCTCTCGCTTCAACGCATCCCAGGGCACGTCAGGCACCTGTTGTTTTTTGGGTCTTGTCACTTCGACTCCTGGCGTGAGAGCGACACGCACGCATCCCCGCCTAAGTTTTTGGTTGCAGTTACCGCCCCTGTGAAGCATAGTGTTGCCAGCTTTTCCAACGGTGATCCCCCTTGCCCCAATCCTCAGCCTCTCCCAAATCCGGCGTTGACCTGCATAACTTCTTTGTCTTTGGAGGCATTGGAGCCTTCGGAGGTTTCTGCGCGTTTCTGTTTTCGCGTCTGCTCATGATCGGCCCATTCGCCAAGGTAGCGCTTCCCCTGGATCTGGCGGGCGAGGTTGCGCTGGGAGCACTGGCGGCATTGTTCGGTGTGTTTCTGCTGACGGCATCGGATCTGACTGCGCCGAAAACAGTGATTTTTGCGCTGGCCTGCGGCTTTTTCTGGAACCCAATCCTGACCAGCACGCAAGCCTACGTGACACAGCACATGGACAACACGACTACAGCGCTGGCGTCATCCTCGGCTGAGTCGACAAAAAATCTGGGCAGACAAACCGGAGAACAGGCGCAACAGACGATTCAGACTGCGACGAACAATACCAATGCGGCCATTGCAAACCTGTCCAAAGTATCGCCAAGCGCAAAACAGCAAATTGTTGCAGCCTCGACAGAGACAGTGAAGAATTTAACGGCACCTGCCACCGCAACACCGCAGAACGTAAATGCAGTGGTTTCCATCGCAACGACTTCCCAGGAAAAAGGGGCGACCGAAGTTCGCGCCAGTGCATTGCGCCAGTTGCAGGTGCTTGAGAACTCCGCCGCAAATCCCCAGACCAGGCTACAGGCTCATCAGGCATACACCAGGCTCATGGAAGCCCCGCGGCCATAAACCAGAATAGGGACGTTAAAAGGCCCGGCATTCACCGGGCCTTTCAGCGTTAGTCCTTGTAAGGGTCGAACTCGTTCGCTCCCGCCATCGCCACTCCCACAGGAGTCAGCGTGTGCAGCACGCGAACCGTCTCACCCTGCTCTGCCAATACCTCCGGCAGACGCTTGTAGCAGTGAGGCGACTCATCCAGTCCACCGCCACGCAGCACAACGTTGGACTGACGCAGCCAGTCGTTCATCATCTCCGGCTTCACCAGACCTTCGCGCTTACACGCTCCAGTCTTGCGGTCGAAGACGCCAGCCGCCTGCTTCCTTCCCATCACACGACCTGCGCCATGAACGGTAGAAAACATCGCAGCACGCTGCGCTTCGCGAATCGCGTCATCGGTGGATTCGCTTCCCTCCAGAATCACGGAAACCTCACCCATCGTGCCGCCCACGAATCCACGCTGCCCCGGAAACGCAGGAGTCGCACCCTTACGGCACACCCACAACATGCGACCATCGTGCTGCTCATGCCAGGCGAAGTTGTGGTGATTGTGGATCTCCTCCATCACCTCAGCACCCAACAGACGAGCCACACGAGCGCACACCCAGTCACGTCCTGCGTACGCGTACTCACCACCCAACTGCATGGCAGCAATGTACTGCGCACCCAGATCGCTCTGCACGTCCAGCCACACAGGATCGACCATCATGCCGTCTTTCGCACCCGCAGCCTTCAGAAACCACGTCGCGATACCGTGTCCCAGACCACGCGAACCAAAGTGCACTCCAACCCACACGCGATCCTGCTCATCCGTGAACAGATCCACATAGTGGTTGCCGGAACCAATGGTGCCCAACTGCGCTTCTGCCTTACGCTTCAGCGGAGCAGCAGCTTCGGTGTCCCATCCAGGATGCGCGTTGCGTCCCAGCAAAGGGTGTTCATTGGCCTCATTGTTCTTCCGTCCCACGCCGAACGACAGCGTGTTCCAGATGTCGTCCATGATGCGGTGAATGTTCTCGCGCAGTTCGCTACCCGGCATATCCAGCCTGACCGCCTTGTTACCGCACGCAATGTCAAAGCCAACAGCCGTGGGTGAAATCCGCGACTCTGCAGCGATCACGCCACCAATCGGCACACCATAACCCAAGTGTCCGTCCGCCATCAGCGCAAATCGTTCCGCGCTGCGCGCGCAAACCTTTGCCTGTTCCAGCGTGTTGTCCTCATGGACTCCCCATACGGGGATGTCGTCAATGTACTTCATCTTCCTCGTCTTTCCTTTCTGATTGCGTTGTGCGGCTGTTCCTCGCACATGCGCAATCGGGGTTGGGTTGCGTCCGCGGCGCTCCTCGCGTTGCACGCAAAAGAAAGAGCCCGGGCTGTCGCCCGGGCTCGTTGACTTGCTGACTTAGAGTCGAGGCTTATGCCTGCGGCTCCTCAGCAACAACCTGCTTCGCCTGAGCGAAGGTGGCCGTCGGCTCGCCAATCTTGAAGCGAGCGAAGCGGCGCACCGCAATGTTTTCGCCCATCTTGCCAACCTGCGTGGCAATGATCTGGGCAACCGTCTGCGACTGCTCCTTGATGAACGGCTGATCAAGCAGGCAGACTTCCTCGTAGAACTTGCCCATCTTGCCTTCGAGCATCTTCTCGATGATGTTTGCCGGCTTGCCGCTGGCAGCAGCCTGGGCGCGGTACACTTCCTTCTCGCGCTCGATGTCGGCCTCAGTCACTTCTTCACGACCGATGTAGCGCGGGTCAACAGCAGCGATGTGCATCGCGATGTCGCGCAGCAGTTCCTGGAAGCCTTCCGTACGGGCAACGAAGTCGCTCTCGCAGGCCAGTTCCACCATCACGCCGATCTTGCCGCCAGCGTGGATGTACGTGCCCACTGCGCCTTCGTTCGTCGTACGCGAAGCCTTCTTCGCAGCCGACGCCATGCCGCGCTTACGCAGCACAACGAACGCGTTTTCCATGTCGCCGTTGGACTCCTGAAGCGCCTTCAGGCAGTCGCCCATCGGAGCGCCGCTCTTTTCGCGGAGTTCCTTCACCAGCTTTGCATCAATCTTCACGGTCTCGGTAGCCATCGTGTTTGTATCCTTTACTGTTTTGAAACAATCACTGCACACACAAAGAGCGTGGCGGCAGCCACGCTCTCCGTGTAAATCGTTCGGAGAAGCTTACGCGCCTGCTTCGGCTGCCACCGGCTCATCAGCATCGGTGTCAGAGGTCGGCTGCTTGCGGATTCCGCCGCCCAGAGCTGCGTTCAGGTCAACCGTCTCTTCTTCGGCTTCCTCAACAGCGGTCGTTGCGACAGGGTTGGACTCCTGCGACTCTTCGTCCTCGCCCACAAAGTGCGATTCCGTGCCAACCGGGGTCACGTCAGAGTATTCCTGAGCGATCGACTTGTCGCCGATCAGCTGCACGCCTTCGTAAGCCGAGTCAGCAATCTTCGTCGTGAACAGGCGGATGGCGCGCAGAGCGTCATCGTTACCCGGGATCACGTAGTCAACCACGGTCGGATCGCAGTTCGTGTCCACAACAGCCACAACAGGGATGCCCAGCTTGCGAGCTTCCGAAACGGCAATCGCTTCGTTGTTGCTGTCGATCACGAAGATCGCGTCCGGCAGGCGACGCATGTTCTTGATACCGGCCAGATTCGTGTGCAGAGCCTTGCGCTCGCGCTCCAGGCGGATGACTTCCTTCTTCGTCATCAGCTCAAAGCGGCCGTCAACGGCCATCTCGTCCAGCTCAGCCAGACGCTTTACGCTCTTCTGCACGGTTACCCAGTTGGTCAGAAGACCACCGAGCCAGCGGCTGTTGATGTACGGCATGCCAGCGCGGTTCGCCTCTTCAGCAACCGCATCCTGAGCCTGGCGCTTGGTGCCAACGAACAGGATCACCTTGCCGGTGGAGGTCAGGTCGGTGACGAACTTCGACGCTTCCTTGAACATCTTCAGCGTCTTCTGCAGGTCGATGATGTAAATGCCGTTGCGCTCGCCGAAGATATATTCCTTCATCTTCGGGTTCCAACGCTTGGTCTGGTGGCCGAAGTGTACGCCGGCTTCCAGCAGTTCCTTCATTGTGATCGATGCCATTATCGGCTCCTTGTATGCGGCATCCCGACGGATCAGGCCGGGATTAATCCCGTTCGTCTGGGAGATTGAACTCCTGAGGGTGGTACTGCAGAGCGGCGGATGATCATACAAACCATCCGCCGCAGGACTTGAACCAGACCCCAGCGACTAGCGCTTGGAGAACTGGAAGCGCTTGCGGGCGCCCTTCTGACCGTACTTCTTACGCTCCTTCACGCGAGCGTCGCGGGTCAGCAGGCCATCAGCCTTCAGCGTCTTGCGGAGTTCAATGTTGAACTCAAGCAGGGCGCGGGCAATGCCCATCTTCACAGCGTCAGACTGCGCGGTGACACCGCCGCCCTTCACCGTCGTCACAACGTCAAACTGGCCTTCCACCTGAGCGGTCTTCAGCGTGCGGACTGCGGCAGCGCGCTGCTGCTCCGTCACGAAGTAAACCTTCAGTTCCTTGCCATTGACTGTGAAGCCACCGTTGCCGGGGCGGAGAAATACACGTGCAATCGCCGACTTGCGGCGGCCCGTTCCGTAATACTGCACCAGATCTGCCATATCTCTTCTCTATCCTTCGCGAACGGGGTTACGCCACTACCAGCGGCTGGGGCTGCTGAGCTTCGTGCGGGTGCTTGTCACCCTTGTAGACCTTCAGCTTGGTCGCCATCTGGCGGCCCAGCTTGCTCTTCGGCAGCATGCCCTTGATAGCCTGCTCCACAATCGCTTCCGGCTTGCGAGCCAGCAGCTTGGTGAACTCTTCTTCGCGCAGACCGCCGGGGAAACCCGTGTAACGGCGATACAGCTTCTGCTGCGACTTCAGACCCGTCAGTACAATCTTCTCCGCGTTGATCACAATGACGTGATCGCCGGTGTCAATGTACGGGGTGTACTGGGTGTTGTTTTTGCCGCTGAGAACGCGCGCGGCACCGCTGGCCAGACGGCCCAGGGTCTTACCGCTGGCGTCCACCACGAACCACTTACGGTTCAAATCCTTCGAACTGGGTACAAACGTCGACATCGAGTCTTCCTTCGTTACTGCAAAATTCGTAAATCTACCTACAACTCAACCAATGTCTCGTGCACACGCAAAGAACCCCTCTCGGGGCTATTTCCGCTGAATGCGAGTGGGTGCTGTGCCGGAACTGAAACTCTTCGCCCGCCGCAGCCCGAATTGCTCCAGGCCACCTGCTCCGAAGACCCCCAACGGCTCACTCAAGAGCCGACGTCCGCAAGGATCCACCGCGTCACCGCCTCCGCATCCCCATATCCCAAGCCGCAAAACCACAGCAGGACACAGGCATGCAGACGCAAGTCTGCGCGAGTTCTTAGAATAGCCGGTATCCGAACGGGAGTCAACATAGATACTCCCTGAAATTGCGCTATCCCGGCGAAACCGGCAACGCCTTTAGCTTCTTATGTTTCCGCTGCGGCACGATGCCATCCTTCGCGTCCAGGCGGTACACAATCATCACGTTCCGGTCCGGATCATCCATTGCCGGAAACTCCGCCACCCGCGTCAGCCGGTAAAACTTGTTCAGCGCCTCCATCTTGTCGTCCTCAATGGAGTTCCAGGACACGAACCACCCCGGCTTATACGCCGCAATGCGGTCTTCCAGATCCATCGTGCCAAAGTCGTCGCAGATGCTCGGCACGCCCGTCATCAACGACAGGTCACTCCCCGAAATCGACAGCACCGTATGGCTGTGCGACGGGTCCGATTCAACGATGCGCTCAATCCGGTTCGCCGCCGTCTGAAATGTGTATTCCGGATGCCGCATGTAGCCCACCGTCACATGCGCCTCGCGTCCCACCAACAGCACCAGCAACGAAGCAAACGCCAGCGAAGCCGAGGGATGCCACGCCGCGATATGCAATGCCGCGCGAGCCATCAGCAATATCAGCGGCACCGCCACCACCACGTAATACCGTGGCTGCATATTCGCGTGGTAGGCCAGGAAGAAGAGATAACCCGACACCCACAACAGCAGCGAAATGAACAACGGGTCACGCCACGTCTTCTTATGGAACGCTGCCACCACCACGAGTGCAATCGCCAACGGATAGAGAAGACTCCCCATCCACATGCCGTTTTTCAGTGTGTTGCCAACCGTCTCCCAGAAAGGAAGCCCAGCAATCGTCGTATTATTCGCTGCAAACAGATAGCGGAAGTCATTCCAGTAGCCGCGATACACCAGCCACGCAACATAACTACCCCAAAGCACAGCAACGGTTCCGCTAGTCACCGCCGCAATACGCAACACACGTCGCCATTGCCACTCCGCAACGTCCGCCAACATGTACGCTACCGCTGGCAACAGAAACACAGCAGTAGTCTTGGTGCCAATCATTAACGACACCAGTATTCCCACGACAACCGACAGCAGCACACGTTGTCTTTCCGTGGAGGCGCTTCGAATCGCCTTCGCTGCCAACAACGACAACAACATTAGCAACACCAGCAGTGGCTCCAGGATCGCCATCCGCGTAAACACGTACAGAAACGAACTCGTCGCCAGCAACAACACAGCAGCCGAGGTAAATAGCCACCGCAAATATTTCGGTTCGTTCTCGCGCGCTTCATACTGCAACAACCAAAACGAACCCACCAATACGCCGGCAAAGACAAACACCGTCAGAGCGCGTGCCGCGACAATTCCCACGCCAGCGAAGCGAAAGACCACACCCTCCAGCAGAGGCCACACGGGCAGCGCTGCAGCAGGATTGAAGTCGCCGGGCAGTCGCCACGTTCCGCGCAGATAGTGCCGGATGGCTGCATCGCCATACCAACCTTCATCGGTGTACTTCGCCCAGTCCACCCAGGGCGAACGATTCGGAAAATCCGCGCGCAGATGCACAAAATGGAGAATCAGGAACACCGCGGCGACTAAAAGAAAAATGGCCGGCAGCAACCGCCGCGCAATGCCTCTTCCGCTATCTGTCCTGCCTGTGGTTTTGTTCCCGTCGTACTTGATCGTCGCGTCTCCTCAGCTTACGTTTTCTAATGCAACCAGCTTCCGCATTGCTGGACAGGCTAACGTATCTGTCTTTCTTCTAGGCTATACTTGCCCAACATCCTCACGCTGCTGCAGCAAAGGCCGCGGCCACACTACGGGAGATTGCGTCACTTGCCACAAGCGCACGTCACTCATCCGCGACGCGGCATCCCCAGCCTGGACGGCTGGCGCGCACTCTCTATCGCGATGGTTCTTGCTCTCCATTCACTGCAGGGCATTCACTTTCGGCTGGCATCGCACACAGCCAACACGCTCATCCATTCACTAGCCAACGGTGCCATGGGTGTTCGTGGCGGCTTGCATCTCGTTTTACTTATTAGAGCAGCCTGTCCTTCGTGATTGTCTCTTTCGTTCCGCGCTCTCGCCCTCCTAAAGTAGAAGGCAAGTTACAGACCGCGCCACGCTAACGCTGAATTCCCCCAACACTTTGGAGTATTTTTCTTGGCATTGTCAGCGAACCAAGTCTTCAAACCCATTGATTTCCGCACCCGCTTTCCAGCCCTTGACGGTCTGCGTGCGCTGGCGATCTGTGCTGTCTTTGCAGAACACTACGGTGGCGGTTCCCATGGGGGACTCATTCTGAACTTAATCAACATCCTTCGCAGCCGAGGCTGGCTAGGGGTTGATCTCTTCTTCGTTCTCTCAGGCTTTCTGATCACCGGCATTCTTTACGACACGCAGCAGGACAGCCGTTACTTCCTGCGTTTCTTTGCTCGCCGCAGTCTGCGCATCTTTCCCATCTACTATCTCGTCTTCTTCGTTCTGCTCCTGCTTACGCCCATACTTCTACTTCAGTGGCGCCCTGGGCATCTTCTGTTTCTCATCTATCAGGGAAACTGGCTCGCAAACCACGACTTCAGTCTTTACGTCATCCCGTCTGGCCGAAGCCGATGGATGCTCGTCTCGCTGTCTCACTTTTGGTCGCTGTGCGTAGAGGAGCAGTTCTACATGCTCTGGCCTTTTGCCATCTTCCTACTACGCAGTCGCAAGAAGATTCTCGTCGCCGCCATGACACTTTCACTTATCGCCATTGGCCTGCGCGCAGGTGAATTCGCGTGGCTGGGAGCGGCTCAGGCAGAGGGATGGATCGTGCGCACACTCCCGTTCCGCATGGATTCCCTGCTCATCGGAGGCATGCTTGCACTCCTGTTGCGTGGTCCCGCGGCCGCACGCATTCAGGGCGCGTGCAAGTGGATGTTCGCACTTGGAACCGCAGGGGCTTTGGCTATCTTCTTCTTATCCCCGATGTACGATTCACCGTGGCTGCTCATCCCCGGATACACCATCATCGCCATCGGCTGCGCGGGCCTTATCGGACTTACTATCCGCGAAGGGTCTGTCGCATTCCACATCTTTCGGTGGAAACCGTTACAGATCCTTGGTAAATACAGCTATGGCTTTTACATCTACCATTTGCTGTTTCGATGGTTCTGGATTGGATTTCTTGTATGGTGCGGCCGGAAGACCCACTCAATCGCACTCTCTGGTGTGATGGCTCTGGGCGTAAACTTCGTCGTCACCTTTGTCGTATCCAAGATCAGCTACGACTACTTTGAGTCGCGCTTCCTGCGCTGGAAGAAGCACTTCGAGTACGACAAGGAACTCTCATCCCATCGTCACGCATTCGTCGTAGAGTAAACCTCTACGACGAATGCGAACTTGCTATTCATAGGAAAGTGCGTCAATCGGGTCTTTCGCGGCAGCCTTCAGCGCCGGGTAGAGAGCGCCAAGTGTGGCACCTACCAACGCAATGATCACGGCGGCCAGAACCCAGTCCGGCGTCACGGCAAACTCCAGCTGCGGTGCCTTCACATGCAGAACAGCACGCAATCCATACGTCGCTGAAACTCCCAACACAATGCCACAGATAGCCAATAGGCAAGACTCACGGAGAACAATCCCGACGATATACATCCGTGAGGCTCCCAGAGATTTCAGAATGCCAATCTCCCGCGTCCGCTCCATCACAGCCGTATACATCGATTGGAAGATCACCAGGAACCCGATCACCACAGCAATGCCTATGACCGTACGCAGGCCAATGTTGAAGCCGGGGTATTTCTCAGGCGTCAACTGGCTCAAAAACTCCTCCAGCGTCTGCACATCCCACTGCTGCAGGCCGTCCGTAGTAAGGATCTCCTGCTTTACAGCAGCCTGCCACTTCGGTGAATCATCCGTTTTGAGATAGAACACGCTACAACGATTTTCCGTCCCGTTGATAGCATTCATCGTCTCCAGCGGAATGAACTTACGCCCACCCTTGCCATGTTCCACAACGCCGGACACAACAAAAGTACGCCCCAACAGCTTCGTCTGGTCGCCCACGTGCAGCCCTGCTCCGCTGCTTGCCGCTACATCATCAATAATGATGCTGTCAGGGCTGGTGAATGGGCCTCCTTCTGTGAATACGAACGGACGAAGCGCGTTAAAGCTTCCATATTCAATGCCCCAGATATTCTCCAGAGACTTGCTCGCCGTGAGTTGAATATAGACCGGTGCTGCCACCTGCACATGCGGCAGCTTCAGCAACACCGCTTCAACCTTCGCCGATGCAGGCGCGCCGCTGACACCAATCAGATTTGACGTGGTTCCAGGCTTGGCGATCATGTCGCCACCAATACCATTGGTGCGCACCTTCTGACCATTCAGCATGCCCAGCATGATGGCTGCAATGGACAGGATCATGATGACTTCAATTGCAACAGCAAGTGCAGAGATCAGAGAACGTAGGGGGCGATGTACCAGGTTGCCGACGACCAGTTTATTCATAGCTTCTCTTCGATTGTACGTGGCCCGACCGGAGCTGGTCTCGGCACGGGGACCGACGTCAGAGGCAATATGGTGCGGCGAATCGGGATCAACAAACTTCCTAGTACCGGGAGAATGTACGTGATGAGCACTGCCGCCACAACGATCATGAATACATTGATGCTCATGGCAGCAAAGGGCGCGTTCATCATGCCTTCAGGAGCGAAGTGACTGAACTGAAGAATATAGAGCGAGGCCCAGAGCGTATCCTTCGTGCTTCCCGTCAGGGAATCACAGACCAAGAACATCATCAGAAAGATAGGAACGCTGATAAGCGTCACTCCCCACCACTGCACGCAGTGATAAGCATCGCTAAAGGGACTAAACGAAATGCCCGTGGTTGAGTCTTCATCAGCCAGCATTCCGATCTCGTGGGCATATAAATTCCCCCAGTGATAGGTTTCCTTACTACCCACGAGATAACGCGGAATCATGTTGAGTACATACGTCTCGATGGGCACGATGGTTGCGGAATGCCCCTGGTCCGTCACATGAATGAGGGCGTCGTCAATTGGAAGCATCGTTAAACGATCCAATAGCCCATAGCTTTCATTGAACCAATGGTAGCCGTTGGCGCCGACTCGCATTTGATCGGCAAGCGATGCCTTGTACTCCTCCCGAGTACGCAGCGGGTGAGACAGCATGTCCAATGCCTTTTCCTGTGCGTTCGGATCGTCTTTATAGTTCCGCCCAATTTGCGAAATCGGAGTGAGAAAGGTGGATGATGTAATTGCGAAGGCAACGACGAAGACTAATCGTTTGCCCGTCATCCAGTAGCCGGCAATCGTGGCTCCAAGAGCCCAGGCGACAGAGGGAAGGAACATGCCCTGCTTGGAAAAGGCAAATATCCCCCAATACAACAACATCCATGCCCAAACTACAAAGGCCAGAACAGTGAAGGACCGCCGGCCTCCCGTTTCCGCCGTCTTTCCGTATACCGCCAGCAGGACGGAAAGTGGCAAAAAGTTATTCACCTGGTTAAACGTAGTCACGTAAGCCAAGGGAATGATCATCGCGCCAAACTGCCCCAACAGAGCCGCTCCCAAGGACGCCTGCATGAACCGGTCGTGGATTTGAAAAGATGCAAGGAGTGGTTTCTTCCTGCGAATTCTCACGTTGATCTTCGCCGCAACCCACAGCGAGCATGCTCCCGCGAGATAAACCAGAATGCTCTTTTGCGCATTCAGAAGATTTGAATCCAGCGGTTCACCAAGAACCGTCTTTGCGAGTCCCCCAACAATCAACGTGAGAAGTCCCGCAAAAAAGATGTAGCTCCCGCTGGGATAGATCAGTCCCCCACAGGCATTAAAGGCATCCGTCATCACCACAATGAACGCGCAATACGCCAGTGAGGTATACATCTGCGTACCCTCAACCATCTGCAGCGCAAATAAAACGCTCACAACCGAAAACACATACCGCATGGGTATGTGAGTCGGCAGGCTGACCTTTATCGCAAGCTTCATCTGCCGTCAGTCTAGCAAGATATGGCGATCGCCAACTTGTTCCCAGTGAAGCCGTTAGTCACAGGTCAGGTAAAAATATGGCCACAACCCGTCATGCAGTCGGAGGAAAGACTGGAAACAGCATTTTTTCGACTATCTTTAGGTTTAAGTACTAAGCATTCCGGTCTGCCATGCGGAGAGCCCCATGAAGGCGCCGTCTCTTGTAAAGTCCAAACGTTTTTCACGGAGGCAAAACGATTTTGCGGTATTCATGGGCTCGCATTGGAATCGTCGTCTGCCTTCTATGGGCAGCGGTGTGGCTCTTCCTGACCCGCTATTCCATGCTTGATGACAGCCTCATTCATCTTCGATATGCCGCAAATCTTGATCATTTCCATTTCGTCACCTTCGACGGAATGCGGCACACCTTTGGATCTTCAAGTCCGCTCTATCTGGTTTTGCTTGCAGCGATTTACGCCATTTTTCCAGGTGTTCTGGTCGCAAAGCTAGTCTCCGTTGCCATTTACATTGGTCTGTTGTTTTTTACGACCCGGCTCTTACTTCGCGACAAGAACACAAATTTCAGCCGCGGACTGGCCTTTTGCCTGATGATGGCCTTCTGTTCCCCCATGGGCGTTCGTTGGCTGGCAGATGGTATGGAGTCTGGCTTCGTTTGCCTTATGGTCCTTCTCACCGCAGAAGCTGCGATGAGTGCCCTTTCATCCGATGAAAACCGGAAAGCAATCCTCCTTTTCGTCTGCGGTCTTGCATTAACACTTCTTCGGATCGAACTTCTGGCTCTTTGCGGCATCTGTGCAGCAACCATCTTCTTTGCCCAATGGCATCGATATCCCAAACAATTCAAGCGCGCGCTTCTCACCGCACTCCCCATTCTGTGCGGAGGGATTGTCGCCATGCTACTCATCCATCTTGTCTTTGGTAGCTTTCTGCCAGACACGGCTTTGGCAAAGGCATACAACAAGCCTTCCATTACTGGCGTGATGGTGTTCTTTCAGCTCATGGCCAGCAGCTTCGCGCTCGGCCTCGGAGTTTTCATCGTCTGGGTGGTATCGGCTGTCTTTGCCTTTGGCGCCACCGGTCCCCTTGGCAAGAGCACGCTCCTGGTTGCCAACAGCATGTTCCCCATTCTGGTGGCGCTGTCATGTATGCGTGGACAGGCCGTGCAGGGTGTTCGTTATTTCCTTTGGGCCATGCTCTTCTCCATCGCATGGAATCTCTGGACGCTGGCGCGCGGTGCCGAGCAGCCCCGCATTCAAAATGCTGCGCTCATCATCAGCGCCCTGTTGATCGTATGCCTTCTACCGCTAGACACTTATTACGGCAGCCGCACAATGCTGGGGAGGGCAGAGACCTTCCAACAGATGCGTTCCAGCCAGCTTGACCGCCTCAACGGCCACGTTATGCTTGCTGACGACATCGGCTTTATCAGCTACTTCTCTCAGGCCAATGTGTGCGATTTGAATGGACTGGTCAATGGCCGTAGCTTCGCGGCACTTACGCAACAGCAGCGTATCCAGGCATGCGTGGATCTGAAACCCGACGCACTATTTCTCACCACACTCCGCATCAAGATAATGCGCGCGTACATTCCAGACCTTGAGCAGGAATGGACACCCTGCGAAAAAATCGACTTCCCGAATGTACATTCGAACGACACGCACTATCTCCTGATACGAACAGAGAAGGTAGCCACCCTCTGTCCAGCTCCGCAGCTTCACCAGTCAATGCAGGAGATTCTCGAGTTGCCCATCGGATAATCCGGGCTTCATATTTCGAGTGATGTCACCGCTTTAACCCGTGTGCCATCCGCGTGTTTGGGATAAAGTGAAGACGTGCCTGCCGTTGCGGCGATCCTGACGAAATCCAGACGGTCTTTATTGTTTTCATGATTCATTTTGCGGTTCAGTCCGGAACAAAGCATTTTTTCGCCAGAATGGCGCAACTGTCCCTCGCCGTATTGGGCGGTAGTGTCTGCCTGCTGGGCCTCAGCGGATGCGGAGTAAATGGCAGCACCAGCGTCAACGCCGCGCAGCTCCGCGTCATTGACGCAACGCCCGACGCTGGCGGCATCGACATCTACGCAGGCAGTAACGTCCTTACCTACAACCTGGGTTACGGCACCATCACCTCGTACATCCCTATGAATCCGGGGACATACACTTTGGCTGCGGACGCCACCGGCACCAAGACCGCTCTTTCGTCTGTGCGTGCTTCGCTCCTGAATGGTAAGCAGTACACGCTCCTGTTCAGCAGCGTGGCCGCCTCGCTTCAGGCTCAGGTGCTCACGGATCAGTCGCAGCCCGCACCCACCGGACAAATCGCTCTGCGCTTCCTTGACGAAGCCATCTATCCCGGCGCGCTTGATGTTTACCTTGTCCCCAATGGCTCCACGATCGACAAGGTGAATCCCATCCTGACGAATCTGAACTTCGGCAACACTCCCACGTACCTCAACGTACCCACAGGCACTTACACGCTGTATATCGTCTCTGCGGGCACGGTTGTCGCCACCACCACGGTACCCATGTACACTGGCGCCTCCACCACCTACCCTAGCGGCAGCGCCCGTACGTTTGTTCTGCTCGATCAGCAGATTCTCACCACGCCCTCTGTGCAGGTGGTGATGGCAAACGATTACGACTCCGCCACAGCTACCCAGTAGCTTGTTGTGCAGCGCAGTGCCCTGAAGAGCCAGCAAAACATGGGAAGCCGGCGCATCTATCGTGACAAGCACAACGCGCACACACGCTAAATCTTCTTTCTCCTCCAACCAGTAGGCTCAATCAGCGAAAGGACCTGCCACAGACCAGGTCCTTTCCATTCTGTGCTGTTCTCTGGCAACCGAGACCATCTATACTCGCTTCCCATGCGCAACCTCCGGACGATCCTGCCGCTCTGTCTTGCTGTCACCTCCATCGCCACCGCCTCCGCGCAGTCGCGTTTGCTGCTCACCTCACAGCGTGACCACACCTTCCGCGTATTCGATCCGGTGACCCTGGAACAGCTCAGTGCCACAGTGGAAAGCGACGACGCGGGCCACGAAGTAATGGCCACTCCCGACGGCAAGACCGCCTTCGTTCCCATCTATGGCAATGCCGGTGTAGGCCGCCCCGGCACCGACGGTGACCACATCGATATCTACGACGTCGCCACCGGCAAGCTCACCGGCAGCATCAAATTCCCCCACGGCGTGCGCCCACACCGGCCCATCTGGAATTCCACCAACGGCACCTTCCTCGTCTCCGCCGAACTCGATAAAGCCGCAGCCATCATCGATCCCAAGACCGGGAAAATCATCGGCGAAGTGCCCACCGGCGCGGAACAATCGCACATGATCACCCTGTTGCCTGGCGGCAAGAAGCTCTACTCCGCTAACGTGCACCCCGGCAGTGTCTCCGTGATGGACGTCCCCAACCGCAAACTGATCAAGGTCATCCCCATCTCCGACAACACGCAGCGCCTCTCCTGCTCTAATGACGGCGCGTACATCTTCACCGCGGACCAGACCACACCCGACCTCGTTGTGATCGACACGAAGACTGACACCATCAAGAAGCGCGTGAAGCTACCCGCCGTTGGCTACGGTTCCACACCAACGCCTGATGGCAAATACCTTCTCGTTGCCATGGCAAACCAGCAGAACATCGCGGTCGTTGACCTGAAGACACTCGAAGTCACCAGGACTATCCCCAGCATCGCTGGCCTGAATGAGATTGTGGTCTCACCAGACAGCAAGTGGGCTTACGCATCCTCGCCCAAAATGAACTCGCTGGCAAAGATCGACCTCGTCAAAGGCGAGACCGTGAAGACCGTCCCCGCAGGCAAATACCCTGACGGCATGTGGCTTACAAAATAAACCGGCTTGAATCACCATTGGCCTTCCTTTATCCGTACTTAAGATGAGGGAAGGCCAATGATCATTTCAGCAACTGTTATCAACGACTGCGGAAAGCACAGCGCCTCAGTACAAACTTCAGGCAAAGAACAACAGCTCGCCATCTCTGCCAAAGCAGAGGGACAGGGTTCCGCGGTCAACGGGGGTGAACTGCTTTTCCTCGCGCTCGCCACCTGTTACTGCAACGACGTCTATCGCGAAGCCAAAGAACGCGGCATCGACGTCACCTCAGTGCAAGTGGAAGTCACGGGCCATTTCGGCGGCAAGGGCGAACCCGCAAAAGAGATTCAGTACAGCGCCGCAGTAAAAGCCAATGCAACACAAGAAGAAGTCCTCGACCTGATGCGCCACACCGACACTGTCGCCGAAATTCACAACACGTTGCGTCTCGGAGCTTCCGTGACTCTCAGCGAATGCACTGTGCTGTAGCCGATTCAGCCACTCGGGTACAAAAAGCGACTGCCATTGCATGGATATCTGCCTTGAAGCACCTATGATGTGCTCCATGTGCTTTTCCGCAGCGGCAAACTTTGTAGGTAGCGGTGTGCTCGGTGGTTTGGGTGTTGCCACACTGCTGCACGTCAAACATCGGCGCGAACTCTTGTTTGCTTCGCTCCCACTCCTCTTCGCCATTCATCAGTTCACGGAAGGCTTTGTCTGGCTGGGAATCGATGGCATACTTTCTCCTGCGGTTCAGCACGGCGCTGGAGCAGCCTTCATGTTGTACGCGCAGGGTCTATTGCCAGCGCTCGTTCCGCTCAGCGTCATGCTTTTCGAACGCACAGCACAACGAAGACGAGCCATGCTGCCCTTCGTCATCCTCGGTTTCGGCCTTACGCTGTATACACTCTGGGCGCTGGCGTCCTACCCCACACAGGTCTTCGCACAGCAACACAGCATCGTCTACATCAACCAGGCCACCAACTACACAACCGTTGCGGTGCTCTACGTGATTGCGACGTGCGGATCGCTCTTTGCTTCAGAAAACCAGGACATGATCCTTTTCGGCGGAGCAAACGTTGTCATCCTGCTCACCGTAATGGCGGTCAAGCGCTATGCTTTCACGTCCGTCTGGTGCGCCTACGCTGCCGTGGCCAGCGTGATTATTCTGGCCTACTTTTGGAGAACCAACCGCCTCCGCCCATTCCATTATGTCGGCCAGGTGTAAGCCTCAACCTCTCCGCAATGCAAAGAAAAAGCCAGCGATCGACATCGCTGGCTTTTTCAATTCTGACTTGATGACTAAGTGATCTGCACCAGATCACCATGACCGTTGTGCGCGGTCGGTGGCGTAATCTGTGACGTCTGCGGGGCGCGCCAGTGGTCGATGTAGCTTACCTGGTGGACGCACGAGATAGTGCAGTTCGGTGCGCAGCCCTTCTCCGTCAGGAACTCCCGCTTCACATCGGCGGTCGTGTAGTCCGCCAGAGGAGTCGCAGGATAGCCGCGCTGCTGGCTGCAGTAATGCACCAGCCCGTTTTCGCAAACATAGAGATAGCGCCCACCAGCACGGCAGCGCCAATCGTTCGGTTGCCCGTTGGCAATGGCTTCCTGGAAGTGGTTAAACCGTGAGTAGCTGCGCCGTGTCAGCTTGCGGACACGCTCCCACACGGTGCGCTCTTCGCCACCCAGCGGCTTCAACTGGCCGCTGCCATCGTGAATGATGCCGATGGTCGACGAGAAACCAAGCCCCAGAGCGCGGCTGGACACGGTGAACGCATCCTGCGGATTGGCGACGCCGCCACCCACCACGGAGTTAATGTTCACATGGAAATCGGCGTATTCGGCCAGCCAGATCAGGCGCTGATCCAGAACCTTGAGTGACTTCTTCGACACGGAGTCAGGCATCACGTTGTCGATGGAAATCTGCATGTGGTCGAGGCCAGCCTTGTTCAGCCGCTCGATGCGTTCCTTGTTCAGGTAGTAGCCGTTCGTGATCATGCCGGCCAGGGCGCCGGTCTTGCGGATGCGCTTGATGATCTCGTCCAGATCGGGGTGCATCAACGGCTCACCACCGGAGATGGTGATCACGGTCGTACCAAGCCGTCCCAAATGGTCGATACGGCGCAACATCTCATCCAGCGGCGTGGGCGCGGAATGGTCATCGTACTCGTTGCAATACGTGCAGGCCAGGTTACAGCGCCGCATGGGCACAATCTGCGCCATGTACGGGTGGCCGGTCGAGAGCAGCGCATGGCCAATTCCCAACAACTCCCGCATGCGGCGCGTGGCCGCCTTCCAGCGCCGACGAAGCGGCATGGGCCGGTGGCCAGGCTTGAGTTCCAGGGTCGGAGGTGTGGCAACTGCAGTCGACATACTGCCTTACAGTTTACCGGAAATGTCCTCATCGGTTCCGAAATGGGCCGCTGACCACGAACCGGCCAGCATACCCTGCTTCGCGAGACCGGTTTTAGTCAAAGATTACGGTCTTGTTGTCATAGTGCAGAATCCGGTGCTCCAGATGCCATCGAACCGCGCGCGACAGCACTACCCGCTCCAGATCGCGCCCTTTGCGCACCAGGTCAGGAATGGTATCTCCCTGTGTCACGCGCATCACATCCTGCTCAATGATGGGTCCCTCATCCAGATCGGCCGTCACATAGTGGCTTGTCGCCCCAATCAGCTTCACGCCACGCTGAAACGCGGCGTGATACGGTTTCGACCCCACGAAAGCTGGCAAAAACGAATGATGCACATTGATGATTTGCGCAGGCCACTGCGCCACAAACTCCGCCGACAGAATCTGCATGTACCGCGCCAGCACCACCAGATCCACGTCATACTCGCGCAGCAACCGTTGCTGTTCCGCCTCTACGAATGCCTTATCGCCATTACGCACAGGCAGATGATGAAACGGGATGCCATAAAACTGCGCCAGCCCTTCGCCATCGGCGTGATTGCCGATGATCAACGGAATTTCGCAGTCCAACTCGCCTGCTTTGTATCGCTGCAACAGGTCAGCCAGGCAGTGAAGATGCTGTGACACAAACAGACACACCCGATGCCGTTTCCCTGACTCCGCCAGCGTCCAGCGCATCTGGAATTCGGCAGCGACGCGGGCGAATCGTTCCCCGAAATGTTGAATGGGCAGTCCTGCAGAAGGCTCAAACTCGATGCGCATGAAGAAGCGACCAAGCTCCGCGTCCTGATGTTGTCCCGCGTGAAGGATGTTGGCGTCATACTCTGCGACCAGAAAATTCATGATCGCAGCCACCAGCCCCTTGCGGTCTGGGCATTCCAAAAGAAGAACAGCTTTCGTCATACAGTCTGAATACCAGTATGGCTGAGGACTGTTTGCCCGCGATGTATCGCCATTAGTAAACCCAACTCTTCACATCCGCACCAGCCGGAGCCGTCTGCTTCATGTGCTCCGTCATCAACGGCAGCAACCGCTGAATCCAGTTCGCATTGTTTTGCTGCATGGTGTACTCGCTCGGGCCGCCGGTGTAGCAATGCGGCATACCCGGCCCATACTGAAACTCCGCATCCGAGCGAGGATTCCGCGTCAGCTTCAGCTGGTTATCCAGCAGATGCACCGCGTTGTTCAGGAAGTACGTATCGCCATCGCCCACGGCAATGTGCATCTTCCCTTCCACCTTCGGCCCCAGCGTGGACCAGTCGCGCTTCAGAATCGCGTTGATGTCGTAATGCTCCTGCCAGTACTTCACAACGTCCTTATGAATCTCGCCGGTGATGGGATCGAGAACGTCGACAGGGTAACCATCCTTGTCCTGCGGCGAGAACACTGCCTGCCAGATGCCCCACTGTTCCGTGGATCGCCCATGCGTTCCCAGCACATACTCAAAGGCAAACTCATCGCTTGTGTTCGCCAGGATGGAACCATCCGGCTTGCGATCCGCAGGCACCGGCACACTGCCAAAGTCGCCGTGACGAAAGAAAGCATTCGGATCGTCGTACAGGTTGATGTTCTGGTACGCGTGAAAATCTACCGGATCAGGGCAAGCGCCCCATGTGCCGTTGTAACCATCGGGATAGAAGACCTGCGTGGCAATCGCCTCCCATCCACCGGTCGATCCACCCGCCGTGGCACGCGCCCATCCCGCGCCAATGCCGCGATACTTCGCCTCCACCGCCGGAATCAACTCATCGTTGATTGCCGAACCATAAGGCCCCACGTTCGCGGAATCTACGTCATACGAATCGTCGTAATACGGGTTCGCATTCTGCACATACAGCACAATCGCTCGCGGCAAACGGCCTGTGGTCCAGTCCTGAAAAAAACGATAGCCACTGTCGCCACGACGCCCACCACCACCCACAACTGCGGTGAATGCAGGCTGCATGCCTGCACTGTAATGTCCCTGCCAAACGACCAACGGATAATGCGCATCGGGATGCTCGTCAAAGCCCTCCGGCAGCAGCACCCACGCGCCCAGATACATATCGCGGCCCCAGAACTTCGACAGCTTCTCTGACTTGAAGCGCATGTACTTCAGCCACTTGCTCGTCGCCGGGTCCTGCGCAATCACTTCCGGGTCCTGCTTCGTTCCCTTAATCTCTGGAATCGTCTGGTCCAGCGTCAGTTTGATCGTGGAGTTTGCCTTGCCATCAAAATGCACCTTCACCGGCTTCGAATAAGCATTGCCCGGCTTGCGATTCCATTTCTGCCCTTCGCCCTTGTCCGGCGGCAGCCACGGCGATTTTCCATTCGCCAGATGAAACTGCTCATACACATTGAAGACGCCCTGCACAAAGTAATCGCCCGCAGGAATATCCGTCAGCGACCGCAGAGGATAACCAAACGTCTTCGCATCCACTGTCACAGTCTTCGCCGACGGAATGCCATCGATTCCCACATCCACACCGAATCCCTGCGCCGACCGATACTGCTCGTCCATCTGCATGCGCGGTTCCGACTTGCCATCCTTCGCAAACACAACGACCAAATGGCCGTGCTGTGCAGCAGCAGGCAGCGACACTTCAATCTTCTGCGCAAAGGCAGACGTGGACAGGGCAAACAAAGTAGCAGCAACAATCTTCTTCATGGGCTTGCATTGAATGTACAACCGCAGCGATGGAAAGCACGCAAAATCGGTGGAACCACCAACTGCCACCCGCCGTATTGCTCTCTTAGAACAATCCTCGGAGACAGAGACAATGCTGCTGAAAACGCTCGCGCCCGCAACCGTCGCAATGGCGCTCCTCTGCTCTGCGACTGCGCAAGCGCAGCAGTCCATGCCACCCGACGCAAAGCCCCGCTTTGAAGTGGTGACAGTAAAGTCCGCACCTCCCGACGAGACCCGCCAGGGCTTTGACCTTCAGGGACGGCACATCAAGCTGATGCGCGAGTCTGTCCTGAACATCATCATCTTCGCCTACTCCATCCACCCCAAGCAGGTGGTCGATGCGCCCGACTGGGTCAGCACTGCATTCTTCGATGTGGATGGAGTTCCCGACGTGGAAGGCGAACCCAACCTCGTTCAGTACCAACACCTGTTGCAGAACCTGCTGGAAGAGCGTTTCGGCCTACACATGCACAAAGCCAAGCGCGACCTTCCCGACTACGCATTGCGCATCGTGCCCGGCGGAATCAAGTTCTCCAAAACCACGTGGACCAAGGACAACCTGCCCCACCAAGGCGGCCACCCCGGCGCAGACGGCCAGACGATGACGTTCACCAACAGCACCATGTCCGATTTTCTTCTGCTGGGAATACAGCACTTTGCAGATCGTCCAGTGGTCGATGAAACCGGCCTGACCGGTCGCTACGACTTCACTCTCCACTGGCTACCCGATCAGATCAAAGCACCAGAAGGCGATGCAGCCCCGGGCCTTTTTACCGCCATGCGCGAACAACTCGGCCTGGAACTCAAAGCCACCAGAGGCCCGGTAGACGTCTTCGTAGTCGATACAGTCCAGAAACCCGGCGCTGACTAAAGCAAAGCCAAATCCGACTTTGCGAAAGGGTGGGACCTTGCCAGCTCCTACCCTCCCTGTGCTTACAGGAAATCATTCGATAACCGCCTAAACAGGGCCAAATCAAGCCAACAACACACCTGCCCTTCGCCCTTCATCCGCCAAACCCGATACACTGAAAGGTGAACGTCCGCGGCGAAAATCGCCGCTGGGAACACCCTCGCAACGGAGTGAGATTCAACGTGCAAACCAGCTATAACGGCATCGCCCTTCCTGTGAATGGAAAAGCAATCACCTATGAAAACGGCGCATACGTTGTGCCGGACACACCCATCATCCCGTTCATTGAAGGCGATGGTGCGGGCCGCGATATCTGGAAGAACGCGCGCCGCGTTCTCGATGCCGCAGTTGCCAAGAGCTACGAAGGCAAGCGTCGCGTGGAGTGGTACGAAATTCTCGCGGGTGAAAAAGCATACCGCCTGCACAACGACTGGCTGCCGCAGGACACCGTGCAGGCCTGCCTCGACTTCCGCGTCTCCATCAAAGGACCGCTCACCACGCCCATCGGCGGTGGCATCCGCAGCCTGAACGTAACGCTGCGTCAGACCATGGACCTGTACCAGTGCGTGCGCCCGGTGAAGCATTACCCCGGTGTGCCCAGCCCCGTGAACAACGCTGATGACGTCGACGTGGTCATCTTCCGCGAAAACACGGAAGACATCTACGCGGGCATCGAATTCAAGGCCGGCTCGCTCGAAGTAAAAAAGCTGCGCGATTTCGTAAACACCGAACTCCTTGGCAACACCAAGAAGAAGCTGCGGGATGATGCGGGCATCGGCCTCAAGCCCATCAGCGAACTCGGCTCCTCACGCCTTGTGCGCGCGGCACTGCAATACGCGGTGGATCACAACCGCAAGGTCATGACCATCGTCCACAAGGGCAACATTCAGAAGTTCACAGAAGGTGCTTTCCGTGAGTGGGGCTATGAAGTGGCCACCACCGAATTCCGCGACAAGATCGTTACCGAACGCGAATGCTGGATTCTTGCTGCGCTCGACAAAGATCCCAACATCACACCGGAAGCGATCGCAAAGATCGTCGAACCCGGCATCGACTTCGCTCCTGCTGCATTCGGCGAAAAGATCGTCGCCGAAGTGAAGGACGTCATCGCAAAGATCGGCGCAACCCACGGCAACGGCAAGTGGAAGAACCTCATCCTCGTCAACGACCGCATCTGCGATGCCATGTTCCAGGACCTGCTGATGAAGCCTGCGGAATACGACGTAATGGCCACCACCAACCTTAACGGCGACTATCTTTCCGACGCCGCTGCAGCACAGGTTGGCGGACTCGGCATCGCTCCCGGCTCCAACATCGGCGATGGCTACGCCGTCTTTGAAGCAACACACGGCACTGCACCGCGTCTTGCGGATCAGGACGTCGTCAACCCTGGCTCCGTGATCCTCTCCGGCGCCATGCTGCTGCGCCTCATCGGTTGGGGAGAAGCCGCAGACCGCGTGGAAAAGGCGATGGAAGAGACCATCCGCCAGAAGTACGTCACGGTCGACTTCGCTAAGAACATGCCCGGTTCCACGCAGGTGGGCACCACGGCATTCTCTGATCGCGTGATTGAAAACCTGTAGACCGTAAACCCACGGTTAAAAGAAGGCCCGGATTTCCGGGCCTTTTCTTATGTTTATCGCTAACTGTGCATTTCCGCACAGCGCAGAGGCTAGCCGGTCGTTTGCCGTGCAGTCTATAGTGTCCTGCGTCTGCAGCGCCCCGCTTTTTCGCGTTGCCAGACAGCCATCTTTGCAGGGCAATTCACGGAGCGATTCTCATCATGCAGACAAGCTACAACGGCATTGCTGTCCCGACCGAAGGCAAGGCAATCGAGTACTCCAACGGCAACTTCACCGTTCCTGACAATCCGATCATTCCCTACATTGAGGGCGACGGCACCGGACGCGACATCTGGAAGGCATCGCAACGTGTCTTCGATGCGGCCGTGGAAAAAGCCTACGGTGGCAAGCGCAAAGTCTACTGGTTTGAAGTCCTCGCCGGTGAGAAGGCATATCGCCAGACACAGAACTGGCTTCCAGAAGACACCGTCAAGGCCACCGTTGATTTCCGCGTCTCCATCAAAGGACCGCTGACCACGCCGGTCGGCGGCGGCATCCGTTCACTCAACGTTGCACTGCGTCAGCTCATGGACCTGTATCAATGCGTGCGTCCCGTGAAGTACTACCAGGGCGTACCCAGTCCCGTGAAGCATCCTGAAAAACTCGACGTCGTTCTCTTCCGCGAAAACACCGAAGACATCTACGCAGGCATCGAGTTCCGCGAAGGCACACCGGAAGCAAAGCAGGTCATCGAGTTCTTCAACGACACCATGCTCAAAGGCGGCAAAAAGAAAATCCGCACTGACTCCGGAATCGGTATCAAACCCATCTCCATCACTGGCTCCAAGCGACTTGTGCGTGCAGCGGTTCAGTTCGCCATCGCCAATGGCCGCAAGACAGTCACGCTGGTGCACAAGGGCAACATCCAGAAGTTCACCGAAGGTGCCTTCCGCGAGTGGGGCTATGAAGTTGCCACGGAAGAGTTCCGCGATCAGATTGTCACGGAACGCGAAAGCTGGATCCTCGGCAACCTGGAGCAGAACCCGAATCTCACCGCGGAAGAGAACGCCGCACTCATCGAACCCGGCATCGAATTTGCTCCTAAAGAATTCGGAGATTCCGTCGTTGCGGAAGTGAAAGACGTTATCGCCAAAGTCGGCGCAACGCACGGCAACGGCAAGTGGAAGTCGAAGATCATGATCAACGACCGCATCGCCGACTCCATCTTCCAGCAGATCATCATCCGCCCCAGCGACTACAGCGTGCTCGCCACCACCAACCTCAACGGCGACTACATCTCTGACGCCGCAGCCGCGCAGGTCGGCGGTCTCGGCATCGCTCCGGGCGCCAACATTGGCGATGGTTTCGCCTGCTTCGAAGCAACACACGGCACCGCTCCAAAATACGCGGACCTCGACGTCATCAACCCCGGCAGCGTCATGCTGAGTGGCGTCATGATGTTCGACTTCCTCGGCTGGAGCGAAGCCGCACGCCTCATTGAAAACAGCATGGAAAAGACCATCCAGCAGAAGTTCGTCACTTATGACTTCGAGCGCCAGATGCAGGGCGCGACCAAAGTCAAAACCAGCGAATTTGCCAGCAAGATGATCGAGAACATGTAACTCGCATCGAGCAGCAACAATAAAGACGCCGCGGTGAATCCGCGGCGTCTCTGCTTCATCCAAAAACGAAAGAGCCATAACAATCTCATGAGCCAAGACCTATTGACATCGATCCTGCCTCTTCTCGAACGCACACCCGCAGCGCTGGAAGCACAACTCCGCGGCCTGCCCGATGAATGGATCAACGCAACCGAAGGCGAAGGCAAGTGGAGCCCGCTCGTTGTTGTGGGACACATGATTCACGCGGAAGAAGAAGACTGGATGCCGCGCTTGCAGCGCATCCTGCAACATGGCACCAGCCTCCCATTCGATCCCTTTGATCGCGAAGCGCAATTCACAAAGAGCGCCGGAAAAGGCATGGATCAATTACTGGATGAGTTCCGCAAAGTGCGCGAAGAGAGCCTGAAGGATTTACGCGAGCTCAATCTGCAAGCCCACCATCTCACCCTGCGCGGCCTGCATCCAACGCTCGGCGAAACCACAGCACATCAACTACTCGCCACGTGGGCCGCACATGACCAGGCGCACCTCGTGCAAATTCATCGCACACTCGCACGGCGTCTCAAACCAGAGATTGGCCCATGGTCGCAGTTCCTCTCCGTCATGCAGTAACTTCACGAACATCGTGATCAAAACAAAAACGCCGCGACAGAGAGCCGCGGAGTTTTCATTGTGCGCAATAAGTTAAGCAGCCGTAGCAGCCTTCTCTTCCAGCACTGGCCCAATCGCGTGAACCACGGAGCATACACGAATCACCGCAGCAATCGTCTCTTCCGTCACGCCCTTCTGCCGCACCACATTCTCATGGCTGTCCACGCACTTGCCACAGCCATTGATCGCAGAAACAGCCAACGACCACAGCTCAAAATCATTGTGGTCCACACCGTGCGAACGCAGCACATTCATGCGCAGCTTCGCAGGCAGCGTGCTGTACTTCTCATTCGACGACAGGTGATGAAAGCGATAGTAGATGTTGTTCATCCCCATGATGGCTGCAGCGGCCTTCGCCGCGTCCAGCTCCACAGGCGAAAGATGATTCGCAGCCTCCGCCACAACAGCCGCCGTCAACGCAGCATTCCGCGTAGCCACCGCAGAAGCCACCACGGTTCCCCACAGCTGCTGCTTCGTCAGTTCAGTGTTGTTCCGCACCAGCGACGAGTAATTCAGACGAAGATCCTTCGCATAATCCGGAAGCGAGTCAATCAAAGCATCAAGAGACATACAAACATTCCTTTCCGCAGCACATAGAACAAGCCGCTGGAAGAAGCGGGCCACAGAAACGCTCTGCGACCCGCGAGTTTCATTTCGTTAGGTAACCGAACTAAGCGTTAATGGTCTCTTCGCCCTTCTGCCAGTTGCAGGGGCAAAGCTCATCGGTCTGCAGAGCATCCAGCACACGCAGAACCTCCTGCGGGTTACGGCCCACCGACAGGTCCGTCACATACACGAAGCGGATCACACCCTGCGGATCCACCAGGAACGTCGCACGCTGCGCAACGCCTTCCTTCTCATCCAGAATGCCAAGCTGACCGCACAGGTCGCGCTTGATGTCCGCCAGCATGGGGAACGGCAGGTCCTTCAGGTCGTCGTGGTTGTTGCGCCACGCCAGGTGCACAAACTCGCTGTCAATCGACAGGCCCAGGATCTGGCAGTCGCGATCCGCAAACTCACGGTTCAGCTTGCCAAACGCAGCAATCTCGGTCGGGCAGACAAAGGTGAAGTCTTTCGGCCACGCAAACACGCAGAGCCACTTGCCCTCATAGGTCTTGTTGTCGATGGTCTGGAAGGCATTGTTCTTATCGCGGGAAACCACCGCGGTTACGCGGAAGTCGGGAAACTGTTCGCCGATAGCAAGCATGGTCATGATCTCCTTGTTCTGAATGGCTTCTTTTGTTCTGGAGGGGTGTTGCAACACTCAAAATTTCCCAAAAGCACAAAAACCCACAAACCTATTGAACAAGAATTATTATTGTCCAGCAATCTTTAGCGTCCCCTTCTGTCCGAAGATCGCCCACCCACCTCTATCCTCCTTCTCTGCAATCACTTACCTTGGAACACTTTTTACTCATCGCATCTCGAGACGAGCCGCCATTCTGGGTGAAACGAAGAATCCCAACGATGTCAGCAGCGACCACAGCCTCATCACCTTTTGGGCTAACACTGTAGGAACACCAAGCTGACTCGCTCACTTGCTGACCCGCTGACTCGCTGCTTTACTAACCCCATGCGAAACGTTTCGAGCCTCATCCTCCTCACCGCCCTCGCAGCCCCATTCGCGTCCCACGCGCAAGATGTCACGGTCCTCGTCCAACCGGGCGCAAAGCCCAACGGCCCAGACGTCTATCCCACCATCCAGAACGCCATCGACCATACCCCGGAACCCGGCACCGGTGGCCGCGTGACCATCCGCATCACACCCGGCACGTACCATGAGCGCCTCTGGATTCCCCGCAACCGCCCCAACCTCACGCTCGTCGGCCTCGGCAAACCAGAAGACACCGTCATCACCTCGGACCACTTCGCAAAACAAAGCGGCGGCACCTTCTTCACGCAAACGGTCGAAGTCCTGGGTGACGGCTTCCGCGCAGCGAATCTCACCTTTGAGAACTCCGCAGGTAATATGGGGCAGGCCGTAGCCGTCGCCGTCCTCGCAGACAAAGCGATCTTCAAGCACTGCCGCTTCCTCGGCTACCAGGACACGCTCTTCGCCAACTGGGGCCGACAGTTTTACACAGACGACTACATCGAAGGCGCCGTCGATTACGTCTTCGGCAACGCAGCCGCCGTCTTCAGCAAAACCGAGTTCCACACCGTGGCGCCGGGCTACATCACCGCGCAAAGCCGCCTCAGCGAAACCGAACCCACCGGCTACGTCATCCGCGACAGCCATCTCACCTTCGCACCCGGCGCCGACGGCACAGCCATGACGGACAACGCCGCGCACAAAACCGCCCACGGCGTCTTCTTCGGTCGCCCCTGGCGTAACTACTCGCGCGTAATCTTTATCAACACGAACATCGACAAAGGTCTCGAACCCGCAGGCTGGTCTGACTGGAACAACGGCGGCATCCTGAAGACAGCCTTCTACGCCGAGCACAACTCCACCGGCCCCGGCGCCAGCCCCACCACCCGTACGCCCGACGCACGCAAACTCACCGCCGCCGACCTCAAACACTTCGAAACCCGCGAGTTCTTAAAGGGCAAAGACAACTGGAACCCCGAAGCGGAAGCCGCCCAACTCCCCTAGCGAAAACGTGACCCCCAAAATGGCGATGCCCAAATCTTTGATCGAAGACATAGGCATCGCCAGTACACCAACGCCAAAGGCGCGACCAGATATTAGCCTAGGCCGAAGGCCTAGGTAGGATTGGCCCTGAAATCCAAGGGCCAAAGGCCCGCTCTATCCCTTCGCCCCAATCCCATCCAACCGAGCCACCACATCCGCGCTCAACTCCAAGGAACCAGCCGCAAGATTCTCCTTCAGATGCCCCACCGAAGACGTCCCCGGAATCAACAGGATGTTCGAAGACCGCTGCAACAACCACGCCAAAGCCACCTGCATAGGCGTAACCTTCAACTCGTCTGCAACATCGGAAAGCGCAGATGACTGCAATGGCGTAAACCCACCCAGCGGGAAGTAAGGCACATACGCAATCCCCTTCTCCGCAAGCCAATCAACCAACGCATCATCCTCACGATGCGCCAGGTTATACAGGTTCTGCACGCACACCACCGGCGCAATCGTAAGAGCCTCTTCCACCTGCACACGCGACGTATGGCTCAATCCAAGATGTTGGATCTTGCCCTGCTCACGCAGCTTCGCCAACGCTTCAAACCGCTCCGCAATCGACTCCTCATTGACGGAATGGCCATCCGCGCCCCACAGCCGCAGATTCACCACATCCAACGCATCCACTTTCAAATTGCGCAGGTTGTCTTCCACGGCGCTCTGCAACTCGGCAACACTCTGCGCATTCAGCCAGCTCTTATCCTCACCGCGACGAGCACCCACCTTCGTCACCACAGTCAAACCGTCGTAAGGATGCAGCACTTCGCGCAGCAGCGCATTCACTGTATGCGGCCCGTAGAAATCGCTGGTGTCAATATGATTCACACCGGAAGCCACAGCCTCACGCAACACAGCCTCAGCCGCTGCACGATCCTTCGGCGGTCCCCACACACCCGGCCCCGCCAACTGCATCGCACCATAGCCCATGCGGTTTACCGCAACATCACCCAGAACAAACGTCCCTGCACTCATCGCTCAAATCTCCTGAAAAGCCACAAATCGCGGCACGTACACTTAGATGAAGAAACCTTCAGCTTTGGAGTTCGCATTTGCCAGCCACCGCCGCCATCGCATTTCAGCCAAGAAAGACGCCAGTTCAGTCGCGTTCGGAAGCCACAGTCGACGCCATTCTGCAGGCCACGCTTCAGGTTCTGGTCAGCGTGGGCAAAGAGAAACTTACCACCACACTCGTCGCGCATCGCGCCGGAGTTTCCGTAGGCACGCTCTACCAATACTTCCCCAATAAGAGCGCACTTCTGCAAGCCACGCTACGCCGCCACATGGATCACGTCATCGCCGCCGTGGAAGACATCTGCAAATCCGCACGCAACCGCAGCATCTTCGATCAAGCCACCGCACTCATCGACACGTATCTCGAAGTCAAGCTCAACGACGTCAACAACAGCGCCAGTCTCTACGCCATTGCATCAGACGTAGACGGTATGCGCATCGCACGCAACGTCGGCAACCGAGCGCATCGCAGCACCACGGCACTCTTCAGTACAGCAACGGAACGTCTCACCTGCGAACCAGAGCTCATCGCCACCATGGTTCTCTGCTGCATCACTGGCGTCACGCGTCGCCTGCTCGAAGACAAACCCACACAAAAATTTCTGTCCGCAGTTCGCGAACAACTACTCAACATGACCCACGCCTACCTGCGCACCTGTGTTCGCTAATGCGAATCAACACGCAATGCACCTGTCATTCTGAGCGAAGCGAAGAATCCCGACAATTTCTCATACAGCACAACATCTCAACCTTTCAGACGATGGAACCCAAACCAGCTTCGCAAACCAGCGAAGCTCATACGGTCGAAGACCGTCATCCTGAACGAAGCAAAGCGGA
>NZ_JAEDXV010000109.1:0-254 GCF_036877645.1 Terriglobus sp. ADX1 | reverse complement strand
CATGTGGCGTGGGGCTGATCGACGGGGTGTTTGGCTTTCGGCGGGAACGCATGCGCTGGTGATTGCCGCGGTGGTGCTGGTGGCTGTGAAGGCTCCGCAGGCGGTGCGGGTGAAGCTGCCGGGGTCGGCGCATGGGACGCACACGTTGCTGACGTACACCATTGGCGGACAGGAGAGTGCGGCGGCTAGTGCTGCGCCTAAGAAAGCCGCTGAGGCCAAGGTGAAGACGCCGACGATTGCGAAGGTGGCTCCTG
>NZ_JAEDXV010000108.1:0-254 GCF_036877645.1 Terriglobus sp. ADX1 | reverse complement strand
GCGCGAGCCCCAGGGATGGATCTCCAGCACGCTCATCTGCGCGAGTCCGGCGAGAGCTTCTGCGGTGTTGAGTGTGATGTATGGCTCAGGTGCGCCGCCTTTCTTGTCAGCCACCATCACACTGCCAACGCCCGCGGGCAGCATGTGATTGACGTGTTTCTGATAGAAGCACTGATGTGCGGAGCCTTCCGGACAACGCACGAGGCTTAACGGACGGTCTGCAATATGCGGCAACATCTCTTCCGAAACGGCCC
>NZ_JAEDXV010000107.1:0-254 GCF_036877645.1 Terriglobus sp. ADX1 | reverse complement strand
TTGCGACGCGGTGATGTGCAGTTCATCGGCAAGCCCTGCGGCTGCGCCAAAGCCATAGTTGGCGCGGTCGACATACGCAAGGCTGTACGTAACAAAAACTGCGGGGATGATGACGAACCATCGCCGCCGCATGTCGGGCCGGTTGGCAATCCCAGGACGCAGTGACCTTGCAGCGCCATGCGGAGCATCGTCAAAGGGCATTTGGCTACGGCTCTCCTCAAGGGGGCGATGGCAGGTCTCGACGAGGGTATCGT
>NZ_JAEDXV010000106.1:0-254 GCF_036877645.1 Terriglobus sp. ADX1 | reverse complement strand
GCGGGGGCATCGTGCAGCTTCCTTACTGTCCTGCAATCGCGAGCGTTTGCCCCCGGGAAAAGGGCATGAAAACGCACACGTCACAGTGACGGGTCTGCACGCGAATGTACGCGTGAGGCGGTCGTCGGCTCTGCCTTGTATCCGACACACCCTTATAGGTTTGTGTTGGAAACGGGAATCAGACGCGATACAGCAGAGCCATGCCCTTGCGAGCGACCTCGTAACATTCGCACGCTGCTTTTGTAAGGCCGGGG
>NZ_JAEDXV010000105.1:0-254 GCF_036877645.1 Terriglobus sp. ADX1 | reverse complement strand
CGTTCGCCGCAGAAGCCAGGCGATACCATCGTCTTCAAGTCGAGACAGCCACTCTTGAAGCTCTGCAACACGCTCCGCACGACGTGCTAGCTGTAACTCAACCTCCTGATCCAATAACGCGCCGGCGGTGGTGACTTTATGTTTATTCATAAAGTCACTGAATGCACCGTAGCCCTTCGTCGTATTGCAGATGATCGTCGTAGGCTTCCCGTCGCGTGGTCCGTAACGGAACTTTTCCAACGCCGCAACTACGC
>NZ_JAEDXV010000104.1:0-254 GCF_036877645.1 Terriglobus sp. ADX1 | reverse complement strand
GGCGGTAGTTGCGGTAATGACACTGATAGCGCTTGTCGGATGGGTGCGATGGTATAGGTCAGCATCCATAGCCTTGCCGCCGTGGCCGTTGAACCTGGTTGTGGATTCGCAGCGGCCAACAACGGTCTGCTTGCAGACGTCAGCTATGTGTTGCGCCTTCTGGGCGACCGTCCAGTTACGCTGGACGCATATGCCGACCGCACATATATGAAGGGCCTAATCCCGGAGAACGCTTCGCGCGGTGAGTTGAGTCT
>NZ_JAEDXV010000103.1:0-254 GCF_036877645.1 Terriglobus sp. ADX1 | reverse complement strand
CCTTTAGCTCTTGGCCTTAGCCATTCGTTTAAGGTGGGTGCCCCACGTCTCGCATCTGAGACGTGGAATCATCAAAGCTCAAACGGCCGAAGGCCTTCATCCTGAACGAAGCGAAGCGTAGCTGAAGGACCTGCATTGCTCTCAGCCCTCTGCAACGCCATCGGGAGGCCAAGAGAATGCATCATGCAAAGCAGCTCTCAACCTCCAAGGTAGCGCATCAGCAACAACCCGCACACCGCAGCCACCATCGCCAC
>NZ_JAEDXV010000102.1:0-254 GCF_036877645.1 Terriglobus sp. ADX1 | reverse complement strand
AAGAATCCCGACAATTTCTCATACAGCACAACATCTCAACCTTTCAGACGATGGAACCCAAACCAGCTTCGCAAACCAGCGAAGCTCATACGGTCGAAGACCGTCATCCTGAACGAAGCAAAGCGGATTGAAGGACCTGCATTCCTATCCCGGCACTACGATTCCACCGGCAAGCCACAAACGGTAACTCGCAAACAAAAGACACTTACAGCTTTGAACAGCCGGCAACCCGTCTACTATCCCCTCTGCGATAT
>NZ_JAEDXV010000101.1:0-254 GCF_036877645.1 Terriglobus sp. ADX1 | reverse complement strand
TTGAAACATACTTCCAAGAGCATATTTTCCAGCCGTTGGGCATGACGGATACTTCGTATGCGGTGCCGTCGAATAAGCAATCGAGGGTGGCGGCGATACATCGTCGAACGGATGGCCAACTCGAAGACTGGTACGCCACCACGCCATCCCATCCACGCCGACGCCTCCGTTTCTTGGCGACGGTGGACTCTATTCCACAGCTCAGGACTATGGAATTTTCATGAGGATGCTTCTCAATGGTGGAACGTTTGGGA
>NZ_JAEDXV010000100.1:0-254 GCF_036877645.1 Terriglobus sp. ADX1 | reverse complement strand
TCATGATGACAACGGCGGTGCGGGGACGCGCGCGACGTACTTCCTCCAGCAGAGACAAGCCTCCGCCGGGCATGCGCAAATCCATGAGCACCACATCTATCGGGTAAAGAGTGATAACTTCACGCGCCTGCTGTGACGTGTTGGCAGCATGAACTGCGAATCCCATGCCCGATGCCACTTCACAACAGGCTTTGAGCACAGGAAGGTCGTCATCGACGACGAGAAGTTCAAGTTTGGGCTCGGACGGGGAGAAC